>JANLSK010000167.1:0-4964 GCA_031362415.1 Actinomycetes bacterium
CTCTCGACGTCGCGCTCGACGGTCTCCGGGCCCGTTTCGGCGAAGATGTCGTCGACCGAGCCGGGCTTCTGGGGCGATCGCGGAGGTCGACGCCGCCGGTCGGGGGGGTCAAACCGACCGTCCCTGATGCCGAAGAAGGGGTCGTCCGCGGAGATGATGGCCTTGGCGCGTTGTGACAGGTCCGTTCGCGCGCGAGAATGAAGTCGTCCCTCCACTGCCCGGAGCACCGTCGATGCCGCTTTCCGAGGACGAGCAACGCATCCTGCAAGAGATCGAGGCGCACCTTTCCGCGACCGATCCCGATCTCGTACAGCAGGTGAGCGAAACCACCGTGTACCGCCACGGGGCCCGCCAGATCCGGTGGTTCACGTTGCTGTTCGTCGTGGGATTCGCGCTGCTCATGCTCACGTTCGCCTCGTCGCTGCTCTTGGGTTTCGTGGGCTTCCTCGTGATGCTGGTGGCTGCGCTGCAGATCGCGCTGAACCTCCGTCGCCTGGGCAAGGCCGGGATCCAGAGCATCACCGACTCGTTCCGGGGCCACGGCGGCCTCAAGGGAATCGTGAAGCGTCCCGGCCGTCGCAACGACGCCTGAGCTCCGACAAGGCCTGAGCCCCGGCAGCGGCACGCCGACGCGTCACTCAGGTTCGTCCATCGGACGCTTCTGCCGGGGGGAACCTCAGCGTCGGCTGGGCCACGACGACGCCCGGCCGACCGGCTCCAGCAGGTCGTCGGGATCGGTGCTGCGCCGCAGGAGCGGACGGGGGTCGAGTGAACGCCGGACGATGTGACGCCACGACATGCCGTCGTTGAGCGCATGGTCGACCCGGGCGTAGGCGTCCCAGGCCAGGGTGACCTCGTCGGCCGAGGGATCGACGGGGGAGTAGGCACCCTGGGTGTGCCAACCGGCGAGCTCGGTGAGGGGAGCGCCGATCGTCGACGGTTGCTGGCCCTGCACGTCGACTGCCGTCTCGAGCGGGGTCGACGACGGGTCGATGGCCACGCCGGCCTCGAGCAGCCGGTCGACAGCCTCGTTCCAGGCGCCTTCGATCGCTTCGGCGGTTGCCGGCGCCCCCTGGCGCCGCCGTCGGCGGATGCGCTTGGCCGCAACGACCCCGATCGGGTACACGACCGCAGCGATCATGAGCAGCGCAACGGCCCAGCGCACCACGGTGCTCGTCGTGGAGCGGCCTTCGTCGTCGGTGGGCGACGCCCCGCCCGTGGCTTCGATCTCCCCCGGGAACGCCGGCTCGGTGAAGGGCGTGGTCGCTCCGGTGGCCGAGGCGGGAGTCTGGCCTGGTGCTGTCGCGACGGTGGTCGTGGTGGCCTGCGGCGTCGGCTCACCGTCGAGGTTCGGGGTGGCTGCGGTGCCGGTGTAGTCGCTGGGGGACGGCAGCCCACGGCCCGGGGTGGGCTCGAAGGCCACCCACCCGTACCCGTCGAACAGCACCTCGGGCCAGGCGTGGGCCTTGTCGGTGTTGACCGTGTAGGTGCTCGTTCCCGGATCGAGCTCCCCCGGGGTGAAGCCGATGGCGATGCGAGCGGGCAGCCCCAGCGAACGGGCCATCACGGTGAAGGCCGAGGCGAACTGCTCGCAATAGCCCCGCTTGGTCTCGAACAGGAACGCCTCGAGCGCGTCCTCGGACACGCCGTTCGGGGCGTCGAGGTCGTAGGTGTAGTTCGCCGGATCGCGGAAGTGGTCCTGGAGGGCCCGGGCCCGGTCGTAGTCGGTCGTCTGGCCGGCGGTGACGGTGGCCGCCAGGTCGGCGACGGCTTCCGAGACGCTGTCGGGGAGCTCGACGAATTCCTCGGCGGCATCGCCCGTGGCGCCGCTCGCCGCACGCAACTCGTCGACGGTGTAGTCGGGGAGCTGCGACACCACCTCATAGCGCCGGCCCTGACCCAAGGCCCCTTCGGAGGCCACGAGGGTGCCGGTGCGCTCGACGAACGTGGCCCCGTCGAGGTCGATCGCGACGGGCCGGTAGGCAGCCGGGATCCAGTCGCCGCTCAGGCCGATGATCTCGAACTGCTGACGCACCAGACTGGTCGCCACGGCAGGGCCGAGATCGGAGGCGAGCTCGCCGTCGGCATCACCGGCGCCGGCCTTGGAGCTGAATTCCCGACCGTCGAACTCGTCAAGCGCGGTGAGCCGCCAGTAGGTGGGCCGGCTGGGCTCGTTGACCGTGACCGAGAACATGTCGATCGGCGGTTCCGCGTGGAGGCGTGTTCGGAGGCTCACGAGCGGGCTCACCACGGTGCGCGAGCGGGGACCGTCGCTCCCGCCGCCCTTGAAGTCGACAAAGGCCTCGGCCTCGGCGCCCGGGAGGAGGGGCCCGGCCAGCGCGGCAAGGAGCGCCACGATGAGCGCGATCGGCACGGTGGCCCGCAGAGCCCAGACCCAGGGGGCCGTTCGATTGGGCGAGGCCAGGATGGGACGGTTGGCTGTGGCCAGCGCCGTCGACTGGAGGGCCACGAACACCAAGGCGACGGCGACGAAGGCCACGGTCACGAGCGGTTCGGGGTCGGGGCGCTCGATGGCCACGAGGTAGGCGAACAATCCGAGCGGCGGTACGAGCGGCGAGAGCACCCCGTCGGCCCCGGCGGCCAGCCAGAGGGCGAGCGTGGCCGAGAGCCATGTGGCGACCACCGCCATGGCGAGGTAGCCGTCTTGTAACGGGATCGGCGGCGAGTCGGTGCGCAGCGTGTCGAGCGAATCGCCGATGGACGTGGTGATGGCCCGCCACGTGGCCTCACCCGGGAAGCCGAACGTGGTGGTCTCGGGGGCGATCGTCCATGCTCCGTAGAGGCCCAGGGCGACGAGCGAGATCACCAATGACATCAACGGTTTCCAGCCGCTGCGGTTGGCGAGCCAGAAGATCACGGCCGGGACGATCGCCGCGCCGTACACCGCCGGTCGGAAGCCGGTGGACGCGAAGATGTGCTCGAAACCGAGGGAGGCCACGAGGGTGAGCCCGGCCAGGGCCAGCATCGGGCTTCGATTGGGAGCGGTGTCGGAGGGCGCGGGCGCCGAGGGCCCGGGCCGACTCCCGGCTTCGTGGGGACCCGCGTGCCGGGCCGACCTCGGCGTCGCGTTCCGGGGCGTGCTCCGGGCCGGCTTCCGAGCGGGCTTTCGGGCCGTGCTCGGGGCGGTGCTCACGAGCGCACCACCATGGCCCGGGGGCGCCAGTGCTGCACGAGCGGGGTCCACATGGCTGCGAACGGGCTGTCGCACGGGATGTCGGTGAGGATCACGCCCTTACGGGGACGGGCGAAGGCCACCGGCGGCGGGGGCGCGTCGGCGTCGTTGCCGAGCGGGGGCCCGAAGCGGATGATGGCGACGAAGCCGAACTGGCCGGCGAGGCGGAGCAGGCGCGCCAGCTCGGCGTCGGGGATGGCCCCCGTGAGCACGGTCATGGCGCCACCGCCGCTGCGGGCCTCGAGGTCGTTGAGCGCCAAGGCGAACCGGTCGGTGGGCCCGGCCTGGATCCCGGCCAGGCGTTCGAGCGCCGTGTCGACCCCATCGGACGCCGTGTGGGCCGCTTCGGACGAGAAGACGAGATGGGGAGTTCGTCGGGCCCGCGAACCCGCGATCACGAGTGACGCCGCGGCCTCGACGGCTGCCTCGAAGACGGCGCCGGCGAGCATGTCGGCCCGGGTGTCGAGCAGCACGGCGTCCTTGGAGTCCCAGGGCGCCTCGTGCTCACGGATCATGAGGTCTTCGGTGCGCGCCGACGTGGGCCAGTGGACACGCCGGAGATCGTCGCCGACCACGTACTCGCGCAACGTGCGGAAATCTTCGCCGACCGACGCCCGGCTCCGCACGGTGATCGAGCCCGATCGCTCCCGGCCCGCAGCGATCGGCATGGGCAGCACGTCGTGGATGCGGGGATAGACCGTGAACAGCGATCGCACCTCGGCGGTGCGCACATGGCGGAACAGCCCCAGCGGATCGCCGGACTCCACGGTGACCGGGCCGATCTCGAACACGCCTCGGTGGGTGCTGGGCAGGCGATAGGCGGCCCGACCGGCTTCACCGGGCCGCAGCGGCGGTCCGACGAACCGGGCGCTGCGGGTCCCGCCGTCGAACGCGTCGGACAACTCGACGTGGGACGAGCTGTGGCGGCTGTGGTTCGAGATCTCGAGATCGACCCGGGCGGGCGCTCCGGCGTGCACCCGGAGCGGCTCGACGCGGCGACGGACCGACAGGCGCGGACGATGGCGCCGAGCCACGAACCATGAAGCGACGATGGCGGCGCCCGAACCGGCTGCGACGACGGCGAGCTCGACCGAGCCCAGGGCCCGACCGGCGGTGTAGGTGAGGGCGGCCCCGATCGCCAGGGCCCACCCTCGGGCCGTGAGCATCGACTCAGCGCCCTCGGCTGGTGGGGACGGGCAACGAGACCAGGATCTCGTCGAGGATGCCGGCCGCCGTGGTGCCCCGGAGCTGGGCGTCGGGCGTGAGGATGAGTCGGTGCTCGAGCACGGGCTGCACCAACAGCTTGATGTCGTCGGGGATCACGTACTCGCGGCCCAGGCGGGCCGCGAAGGCCCGGGCGGCTCGTTGGAGCGAGAGACCGCCACGGGTGCTGACACCCAGCGCCAGGCCGGGATGATCGCGGGTCGCGGTGACGAGGTCGATGATGTAGCCCTTGAGGCTGGGGGCCACGTGCACCAGGTGGACCTGGTGGGTGAGGTGGGCCACGTCTTCGCTGCGCAGCACGGGGTGCACGTCGTCGAGCAGGCTCGGGCCGCCGTGGAGGTCGAGGATCTTGAGCTCGGCGTTGCGATCGGGGTAGCCCATCCGGATGCGCATGAGGAACCGGTCGAGCTGCGCTTCGGGCAACGGGTAGGTGCCCTCGTGTTCGATGGGGTTCTGCGTCGCGATCACCATGAACGGCCGCTCGAGCCGGTAGGTACGCGAGTCGACGGTGACCGGGCGCTCCTCCATGGCCTCGAGCAGCGCCGAC
>JANLSK010000321.1:0-20587 GCA_031362415.1 Actinomycetes bacterium
CGAACTGGGCCACGAGCGCAACGGCCTGCTCGTGCACGGCCCGATCCTGGCGGAGGAACCGCCGGGCGAAGGGGACCTCGTGGTAGCTGTTGAGCACAAGGTTGTCGGCGATGGTGAAGGAGCCCACGACCCCGTGCTTGCCCCTGTCCTCGGGGATGTGGCCCACGCCGATCTCAGTGATCCGCCGTGGGCTGGCCCGGGTGACGTCGTGGTCGGCGATGGTGACGGTGCCCCCCGTCGACGGTCGCAGCCCGGTGAGCGCCTCGACCACCTCGCGCTGGCCGTTGCCTTCGACCCCGGCGATTCCCAGGATCTCACCGGTGCGCACTTCGAGGTCGAGCCCGGTGACGGTCTCGACGCCCCGATCATCGACGACCCGAAGGTCGTCCACCCGCAAGACGGGAGCCCCGGGATTGGCCGGGGTCTTGTCGATCTTCAACAAGACATCGCGTCCGACCATGAGGTTGGCCAGGCTCTGCTGCGTTGACGTGCGCGGGTCGGCCGAACCGACCACCCGTCCGCCTCGGAGCACGGTGATGCGGTCGGCGACGGCGAGGACCTCACGCAGCTTGTGGGTGATGAACACGATCGACTTGCCCTGATCGACGAGCGACCTGACGACACCGAAGAACTCGTCGACCTCTCCCGGTGTGAGCACCGCCGTGGGCTCGTCGAGGATGAGGATCTCCGCACTGCGGAACAGGGCCTTGACGAGTTCGACGCGCTGCTGCTCGCCGACGGAGAGGTCTCCCACCAGTGCGTCGGGGTCGACGGCGAGACCGTAGCGGGACTCGATCTCACGAATGCGCCTGCGGGCCTCGGGCATGTCGAGCGACGGCCCCCGACGGATCTCGTTGCCGAGGATCACGTTCTCGGCCACGGTGAACACCGGGATCAGCTGGAAGTGCTGATGCACCATCCCCAGCCCGTGAGCGATGGCGTCGGACGAGCTCTTGAATCGAACCGGCTCGCCGTGCACCCGGATCTCGCCGGCGTCAGGCTGGTACAGACCGAAGACCACGTTCATCAGCGTGCTCTTGCCCGCTCCGTTCTCGCCGAGCAGGCAGTGGATCTCACCCCGATGGAGCGTGAAGTCGACGTCTTCGTTGGCAACGACGCCGGGGAAGGTCTTGGTGATCGCGCGCACCTCAAGAACAGGCACGTGCTCGACCATTGCTTCCCCGGCCGTCGTCATGTGATCACTCCGGTGGACGGTGGAGTCCTAGAGGGGAAGCCCGGTGATGGGGTCGACGCCGGTGTCGATGGAGCCATCGGCCAGCCCGGCCCGGATCTCCTCGATGCGGGTGGCAACCTCAGCCGGGATCGCCGCATCGTGGAACGGGGCGTACGTGATCCCGTTGTTCTCGGCGGTGAGCTGGTAGATCCCGCCCGTGAACGAACCGTTGAGCGCAGCGACGATGTTGGAGAACACACCGAGGTCGACGCGCTTCATCGCCGAGGTGGCGAGGAACTCCGACCCGGGTGCGGTGCCGCCGCTGAAGGTGGTGAAGTACTCGTCCTGGTCGACGCCGATACCCCAGAGGCCCTGTGACGTGGCTTCGCTCACGCCGCCGGAACCGGTGGGCCCGCCGGCGCCGAAGATCACATCGGCACCCTCACCGATGAACTGCTGGGCGTCGGACGCACCCTTGGCCGGGTCGGTGAACGACTCGTTGTAGACGCTCAGCACCGTCACCTCGGGATTGACGAACTTGGCGCCCGTCTCGAAGGCGTTCACGAAACGAACCACCGGCGGAACGTCCTCCCGCCCGCCGACGACGCCAACGACGTTGCTCTCGGTGAGCAGCCCGGCCATGGCCCCGGCGAGGAACCCTCCCTGGTCCTCACGGAAGAGCACGCCGATCATGTTCTCGGGGTACGTCTCTGCGAACTGGTCGATCCCGATGAACTGAATGTCGGGGTTGGCCTCGGCCGCCGCGACCGTGTCGGTGGTGATGAGGAAGCCCACCGTGACGATGACCTCGGGCTCGCTCTCGAGCGTCGTGGCGATGTTGGCCGCGTAGTCGGCCTCGGAGGCCGTCTCGATGAAGGTTGTCTCGAAGCCGTAGCACTCGGCGGCGGCGACCATGCCCTCATAGGCGAACTGGTTGAACGTACCGTCGTCGACCTTGCCGATGTCGGTGACCAGGGCCACGTTGAAGCCCTCGGGGACTTCGAGCCCGGGGTTGTCGGCGCAGGCCTGTTCGAGCGACACCTGGCCGCCCGAGGGCGCCGGAGCGGGCGCCGTGGTGGACTCCCCGGCGGGCGCAGTCGTGGACTCACCGGCGGGTGCCGTGGTGCTGTCTGCCGGAGCGGTGGTGTCGTCGTCATCGTCCCCGCAGGCCGCTGCCACCATCGTCAGCGTTGCGAGGAGGGCGAGCAGTACCCGCCAGGACTTGTTCTTGGTCACGTGATCCCCTTGTTGTGTTGTTCCGACGGGTTCCCCAGTCGGACATTGCTCTCGGACGGGATGCTACCGCCCGGTAGGGGCACAGAACAGGGACGGAGGTCCCGACGGTCCGGCCGTCGAGCCTGTCGAAGCGATCGTGGGTTGGCGCTTCATCGCGACGCGGCCGAGACGGCCACGGCGATGCGGGCTGCGACGCTCGCGTTGTGCTCGGCCAGGGCCAGGTTCGCCGGCAACGTGCGCCCTCCGGTGGCCTCGGCGAGATGACCGAGGATGAAGGGCGTGACGGCACCGCCGATGATGCCCCCAGCAGCCGCGGCGGCCAGCGCAGCTTCGATGGCCGGCTCGATCAGCTCTCGGGGCAGGGCTGCGTCTTCCGGGCACGGGTTCACGACCAGGATGCCGTTCACCGCACCGAGCGCCCGAGCCGCCCGCACGATCTGGGCGACGGCTCCCGGACCCTCCACCCGTTCCGGGACGCGCAGCCCGCTCGTGCGGCACCAGAACGCCGGGAGCTCGTCGGTGGCCAGGCCCAGGACGGGCACGCCGAGGGTCTCGAGGTACTCGAGGGTCTTGGGAAGATCGAGAAACCCCTTGGCCCCGGCGCACACGGTGGTCACGGGATGCCGAGCCAGCGCGGTGAGATCGGAGCTGACGTCGAAGCTGTGCTCGGCGCCGCGGTGCACGCCGCCGATCCCGCCCGTGGCGAACACGGCGATCCCTGCCGTCGCGGCCAGGGCGACCGTGGCCGACACGGTGGTGACCCCGACAGCCAGGCCCGTCCCGAGCGCGTGCGCCAGGTCGCGCTCGGCCAGCTTGTGGGAGCCGGCCAGCATCCGTTCAACATCGGTTCCGTCGAGGCTGCCGAGCCCGACACGGGCGACCCCGTCGAGGACGACCACCACCGCTGGAACCGCGCCTCGGGCCCGCACGGCCGCGTCGCAGCGCCGCAGCGCATCCTCGTTGTGCGGCGCGGGAAGCCCGAGGCTGCTGAAGATCGTCGATTCGAGGGCCACCACGGCTCGCCCGTCGCCCAGAGCCTCGGTGACCTCGTCGGAGATGTGGATCGTCCTCATGGGAGTCGTCGGCCCTTCAGCATCCGTCCGGCGGGTCCGTCCGGCGGGTCCGCCGGGTCGCCGGGTCCGGCGGGCTCGGGACCACCGGCGCCGACCACCGTGACGACCCGGGAGGCCTGGAGGTGAGCGACCGCCGCAGCCGCCTCGGGCCCGTGCCCACCGAGGGTGGCGAGGAGGAACCCGGCAGCGAAGGCGTCGCCCGCCCCCGTGGTGTCGAGCACGCCTTCGATCGCAGGAACCGGCACGGCCACCGAGCCGAGGCCGGGGCGGTGGACGATCGTCGGTGCGGCTCCCTGCTTCACGACGACCAGCATCGCGCCATTGTCGGGCCAACCCTCCACCGTCGAGAGCATCGCGGCTTCGGCCTCGTTGGCAAACAGGAGGCCCACCCCGAGCTCGGTGAGCGCGCTGAAGAAGCGCCCAGGCCCGAGGTCGCGCAGCACGCTCGTCGACGATGCGTCGACGCTCACGGGCAGCCCACGCTCGACCGCCTGCTCGCACAGCCGGCGGCTGGTCTCGGCGATGCGTCCGCCGATGAAGGAGTACGCGGGGAGATGCACGGCGTCGACGCCGGTGAGCCAGGCCGGATCGGGGCCGTCGAGATCGACGCAGGCGCCGCGATCGGTGAGGAACGACCGCTCGGCCGAACGGTCGACGATGACGACGATGGTGCCTGTCGACGGGCCGTCGGCGGGACCCGTCTCACAGATCACCTCCACGCCCGACGTGCGCAGGGCGGCCACGAGCGTGCTCCCCCGATCGTCGGCACCCACCCGTCCGACGAAGCGAGCCCGTCCACCGGCGCGCGCCACGGCCACGGCGACGTTGGCGGCACTGCCACCCCGGTGACGGGTGATCGACGCCGGGGTGTCGGCCGCGGGCTCGACGGGACCTGCGACGCGCACGACCACGTCCTCGACGAGGTCACCGACCGTGAGGATCAACGGCGCGTGCGGCATCAGCGGACGCCGACGCTGGCGCCAACCGGTGCGGCCGCAAGCCGGTGACTGACCCAGGCCGGGCCGGGGCCCGGGTGCCATACCAGCGGTCGCGGTTGTCGCTGGGGGCTCGGTTCGAGGATCATGCGAGGATCGTTGCACGTCCGCCCGTCGATGCCACCGGCGCAGGTAGCGCGCATCGGGGATTCTCACAACAGGAGCCACCATGTCGGTCACCGTCATCGACCATCCCCTCGTCGCTCACCGCCTCGTGCGCATCCGCGATGAGCGCACCGACCCGGCCACGTTCCGCGGCCTCGTGCGCGAGCTGGCGCTGTTCCTGTGCTACGAGGCCACTCGCGATTTCGTGACCGAGCAGGTCGAGGTGACCACGCCGCTCGGTCTGCCGGCAGTCGGCGCCCGTCTGGCCGAGCCCGGGCCCCTCGTCGTGCCGATCCTGCGGGCCGGACTGGGTCTGCTCGACGGGGTCCTCACGGCGCTCCCGGCCGCCGAGGTGGGCGTGGTCGGTCTGCGGCGCGACGAGGCCACGTTCGAGCCCGCGCTCTACTGCGAGAAGTTGCCCGAGGACCTCACCGACCGGGCCGTGATCGTGATCGATCCCATGCTGGCCACCGGGGGCTCCATGGTGGCCACGCTCGAGATGCTGCAACGACGGGGGGCCAGCCGGATGATCATCGTGTGCATGATCGCCTCACCCGACGGGATCGACCGGGTCGAGCGGGTGTTTCCCGAGGCCCGGATCTTCACCGCGGCGATCGACGAGAAGCTCGACGATCGGGCGTTCATCGTGCCCGGGCTCGGCGATGCCGGCGACCGTCTCTTCGGTCGGGCCTGATCGGCCTGATCGGCCTGATCGGCCCGAGCGGCCTCGGCGGACGGGTCGGCCCATGACCACACTGCGACACCGCCACAGCCCGGACGGGCCCTCGCCCTCGTTGCGTGAGGCGGTCGAGGCGGTGCTGCTGGCCACGGTTCCCGGCGACGTGGTGACCTACGGCGAGGTCGCAGCCGAGGCGGGGTTCCCGGGAGCGGCCCGAGCGGTCGGACGGCTCCTCGCTCGCAGTGACGGCCAGTGGCCATGGTGGCGGGTGGTGAACGCCTCGGGACGCCTGGTGCCGGGCCACGAGGCCGAGCACGGGCAACGGCTTGCTGGGGAAGGGGTTGCTGTCGTGAACGGCCGGGTGGCGATCAACCGCGACCGTCGGATGCGCGACCAGCCGCCGCCCTCAGGTCGCGTGGCGCAACCCGCACCTCGCCGTCGCTGATGTAGACGGCGAGCGCGGCAGTTGCGAGGATCAGGTCGGGACCCACGCGGGGCTCGAGCTCGTGGAAGGGCGCAAGGCGGGCCTGTCCGCTCGCCAGGTCGACGGGAATCCGTCGCCCGCCGCTGAACGCGCCGCCGGCCGCTCGATCGGCCAGTTCGGCCAGGGCCGGGCCGACGTCGGCGACGAGACCGGTGAGCGCCAGGTCGCACGTCGCCGGCACCGCCTGGCACACATCGCCGGCAGGCCACATGAGGAGTGTGCCCGTGGCCCGGGCCCGGGCGAAGGTCGACTGCGGGTCGGCCACCTCCGTCGCATCGAGCACCAGCCGAACGGTACCGGTCGCGCCGATCGTCGTCGCGCTCCCCGAGATCCCGACCCGGTAATGCACCCCGGCCACGAAGGCATCGGCGACGGTTTCGAGTCCCTCGGGGCTCCCAGGACTGCCAGGGCTGCCGGGGCTGCCGGCTCCAGGAGCCCCGTCCCCCACGGTGACCGTGCCGAGGGGGGCCAGTCCGGCGGCCACGAATCCGGCCAGGAACGCCACCTGGTCGAGGCGCACGTCGAGCACCACGAGGTTGCTCGGCAGGGCGGTGTCGATACTCTCGCCCAGGAGGTCGACGACCACGACCGAGGCATCGGGACGGGCCCCGGCCACCTCCACGGCGGCGCTGGCCAGCCCCCCGCCCTCGAAGATGGCAAGCTCACACGAGCCGTCGACGACCACCGACGCCGATGCGACCGCCCCGGCCGCATCGACGAGCACCGGCGGGTCGGTCGGGAACGCCGAACCGTCGAACGGCAGGCCGGGAACGTTGGCCAGCTCGGCGGCGCCCCGGTCGACGAAGACGCACGCCGAGTACGGATCGGGTCGGATCGTGGTCGTCACCCCCGACGAACCCGACGACCCAGATGAAGCCGATGACCCGGTGTCCGTGGCGTCGGTTCGTCCCGTGGCGCCGGACGGACCCGACGCCGACCCGTCCGAACCGGTTGAGCAACTCGTGAGGAGCGCCGCGACGAGCGGCAGAGTGAGCGCCCCGACGAGCGCGTGGCCGATGACCGCGACACGGGGACCAGCCGTCGCCCGGCGGCCACGTTCGACCTTCGTCCGGTGTCGGCGGTTGATCATCAGCGTCGGCGATCCATCAGGCGTCGGCGGGAGAATCCGGCGCCGCGGGCTCCGGCATCCGCTCCCGCAGGAAGGCGATCGTCCGGTCCCAGGCCAGCGTCGCCGCCTCGGGGTCGTAGGCCGGCGGGCGGTCGGCCTCGAAGAACCAGTGGGCCGTTCCCGGGTAGCGATGGAACGTGGTCGGCCGTTCGAGGAGGCGGAGATGGGCGAGGAGCTCAGCGACCTCGTCCGGGCTGACGAGCTCGTCGTGCTCGGCGAAGTGCCCGAGGAAGGCGGTCTCGTCGGCCGAATCGTCGAGGGCGAGCGACTGGGCGCCGTAGAACCCCACCACCGCCCGTACCGCCTGGGGTGCCCGGGCGGCGAGCCAGAACGCCCACGAGGCACCCATCGAGAAGCCGACGACGGCGACAGGATCGGCATCGCTGCGGGCCAACGCCCGCAACGTGTGGACCGACGAGAGCACCAGTGCCGCCACCTCGTTCACGTCGGCGGCGGCCAGGATCTCCTCGGCCTCGTCGGGTGTGTCGGCGGTGAGCCCGCCGTGGAGATCGGGGGCGAGGACGCTGTATCCCTCGTCGGCGAGTCGATGGGCGACGCCCCGGAAGAAGTCGGTGAGCCCCCACCAGCTGTGCAGCAGCAGAACCCCGGGGCCCTTACCCCCCTTGGGTTCTACGAAGTAGGCGTTCCCGGCCAGACCGGCACGCTGGTTCACTCGTCGTCTCCCCCCGGGCCCCGATCGCCGTCATCGACCGACAGGAGCCGGATGGCCTTGGTGATGGCGTTGCGGGCCTGGGTCAACCGGCGTTCCTCAGCCGGACGCTTGGCCTCGCCCCTCGACACGGCGTCGCGCAGCGACGTGTAGATGAGGTCGCCGATCTCGGACTCGACCGCTTCGAGGCGGGCCACGAGCTCGGCGTGGCGTTCGTTCATGGCGTGCTCCCCTGGGGACGGGACGGCTCGGGGCCGCGGTCGTGGTCGGGTTCGAGCGCCTCGGCGAGGAGGTCGGCCGGGTGCACGGCCCGCACGCCTCCCGCCATCAGGTGCATGAGACAGCCCGGGTTGGCCGACACGACCCGGAAATCGGCGAGCGCCGCACCGCCGGCCGCCCGTTGCAGAGCCGCGATCTTGCGTTCCCGGGTCGCCAGGGCCAGCTCGGGCTGGAGCGCGTTGTAGGCCCCGCCGGCGCCACAGCACAGTCCGTCGTCGTCGGTGTCGACCGTGCGATGGCTGGCGGCCAGGATCGCCCGCACCGGGATCGTCTGGCGCTGCACATGGCGGAGATGGCACGGATCGGCCACCACGACCCGTTCGTGCGTGTCGCGCACCGGGACGCGATCGACGCGAGGTGCCAGCCACTCGGCGAAGTCGTGCACCCGCTCCGAGAACGCCCGGGCGTCGGGGGTCCCGAGGAGGTGCCCGTAGTCCTTCATGGCGGCGCCGCATCCGGCCGAGTCGACCACGATCGGCGTGTCTCCGGGCATCGACGCGATCACCCGTTCGGCCAGGCGTCGGGCCTCGGCCGTCCGTCCGGCGTGCACGTGCAGGGCACCGCAGCAGTCGCCGCCCGGACCCGGGAGGCCCACGACGGCACTGGCGGCTTCCATCACGGTCAACGCCGACCGGTGCGTCCCCCGCTGCCATGCATCCATGACGCAGCCCGTGAACAGCATGGCGTTCGGGGTTGTGGGGCTGTTCGCTGTGGACGGCGTTCCTGGTGCTGAGCCGGACGGGGCGGTGGGCCGCAGCGGGTGTCGGAGCTCGGCCAGCGACACCGCGGGAAGCGCGACCCCCCGGGGGATCAGCCGACGTGGGATCAGGTGGAGCCGCTGGGCCAGCCCCAGGACCCATGACGCGCCGATCACCAGCCGGTGACGAGGCAGGATCACGGAGTAACCCAACCATTCGGCGAATCGACGGCCCCTTCCCCGATCCGGGCGCCGGTGCTGATGCAGCGCCTGACGGGCGCCTTCGATGAGACGGCCGTAGGGAACCTGGCTCGGGCACGCCGCCTCGCAGCCGCGGCACTGGATGCACTCCTCCATGTAGCGCTCGAACGCGCCATCGATGGGGGCACCGCCGAACTGGACCGCCTTCATGGCGGC
The DNA here is from genome assembly GCA_031362415.1 of Actinomycetes bacterium. Lineage (GTDB taxonomy): Bacteria > Actinomycetota > Acidimicrobiia > IMCC26256 > VFJJ01 > VFJJ01. Next base: position 8,939 of record JANLSK010000321.1, read on the forward strand.
GATGCGCCCGCGGGGCGACGAGGTCTCGAGGCCCGTCACCCGGTAGGTGGGACAGTGCGGCAGGCACAGCCCGCAGGCCACGCACGAGACGAGCTCGTCGTCGGCGATGGGCAGGGGCCCGTCGGGCGCCGCGCCCACCGGTCGTTTGGTGGACGGCACCAGGTCGAGGGCGGTCACAGCGGGATCCTCCCAGGATTGAGGCGACCAGCCGGATCGAACGCCAGCTTGAGCCGACGTTGGATGAGCGGGTCGGGCAGGCCCACGCCGTACCCGTCGTCGACGCCACCAGTCCCCGTCGCGTCAGACCCACCTGCGCCCGTCCCAGCGCCGTCAGAGGCCAGGCTCCCGGCCTCGCGTAGGAGCCAACCGCCCTGGGCCTGGGCGAGCGCCCGGGCCGCCAGGAGCCCCTCGGCACTCGACGCAGCCACGTGCACGGTCCCCACGCCCCATTCGGCGAGCCAGGTGACAGACGGCCCGTCGCCGCTGGCAGCGGAGAGCGCACCCAAAGCGACGACGAGGGCCCGCATCGCCGTGACAGGCACCGAGATCCTTCCCCGCCAGGGTCCCGCCGGTGCGAGGGGTGCGGCCGCCACGGGAAGGCATCCCGACGACACGATCTCAGCCTCGATGTCGTCGGCATGGCCCTCGAGGAGCACGTGCACTCCGCGACCGTCAGTGGCCACGCACGAGGGGTTGAAGAGCCGCCGGCGCACGTCGGCTGCGCTGACGCCGACCGGGCCTTCCGTCCACTGGGACACCGGTTGGCGGGGCTGGCATCGCAGCGTGACCTGGACGATGACTCCGAGGGTGCCCAGCGATCCCACGAGCAACCGGGGAACGTCGAAGCCGGTGACGTTCTTCACCGTGGGTCCGCCGCCCTTGACGATCCGGCCGTCGCCGGTGACGAAGCGGGCTTCGAGCAGACGCTCACGCAGCGGTCCCCAGCGCAGCCGACGGCGACCCGAGAGTCCCGCAGCCAGCAGGCCTCCGACCGTGGCGGCAGGATCCACCGGATCGAGCGGGCACTCCTGTCCCGCCTCGGCCAGCACGGCGTCGAGGCTGCCGACGGGCGTGCCGGCGCCACAGGTGATCGTGAGCTCGGCCGGGTCGTAGGCCACGACGCCGCTGGGGGCTCGGAGAACGAGCGCGTGATCGACGTCGGGGACGGGACCGCCCACCTCCCACTGCGTCCGGGCCCCCATCGCCACGACCGCGCCGTCGGACGATTTGATGGCCTCGGCGATCTCGCGGGCCCGCTCGGTCACCTCGTCGGTCGACAACCTTGGCGCGGGGGCCTCGACCCGGCTCACACCCACACCCCTTCAGGTATCGACTGGATGTCGCCGCAGCGGCTGCCGGCCGGGAGAACCTTGTGGGGATTGGAGAATCCGTCAGGGTCGAAGGCGTCACGCACGCCGGCTTGCACGTGCAGATCGTCGGGGGAGAACTGCGAACGCATGTGGGCGCGCTTCTCCAACCCGATGCCGTGCTCGCCCGAGAGCACGCCCCCCACCGACAACGAGAGCTCGATGATCGCGTCGCCGGCCGCGTGCACGCGTTCCATCACGCCCGGCTCGCGCCCGTCGAACACCAGCAACGGGTGCAGATTCCCGTCGCCTGCGTGGAAGACGTTCACCACCTTGATCCGTTGCTCGTCGGCAATGGCGTAGACGCCGCGCAGCACCTCCACCAGACGGGTCCGGGGCACCACGGTGTCGTGCAGGTAGTAGTTGGGAGCGATGCGGGCGATGGCACCGAAGGCCGACTTGCGGCCCTTCCAGAGGAGGTTGCGCTCGGCGGCGTCGGCTGCGACGCGCACCGTGCGGGCGCCGTTCGCCGTGCCCACACGCCGGATGATCTCGACGGCATCGTCGACGCCGTAGGTGAGCCCGTCAACCTCGACGAGCAGGACCGCCGCGGCGTCACGGGGGTAGCCGGCGCCCACGAAGTCCTCGACCATGCGGGTGATGTCGGCGTCCATCATCTCCAGCGCGGCCGGGACGAGCCCGTCGGCGATGATCCCCGACACGGTCGCCGCAGCCGCGTCGACATCGGTGAAGTCGAGCAGCAGCGTGCGCAACGCCGGCGGATCGGGCATGAGCCGAACGGCGATCTTGGTCGCGATGCCCATCGTGCCCTCGCTCCCGACGAACACGCCCCGCAGGTCGTAGCCCGGTTGGTCGGGGCCCAGGCCCCCGAGCATGGTGACGGTGCCGTCGGGCAGCACCACCTCGGCGGCGAGGACGTGCGCCTGCGTGGTGCCGTAGAGCAGGCAGTGGGGCCCGCCGGCGTTGGTGGCCACGTTGCCGCCGATCGAGCAGGCCTGCTGGCTCGACGGGTCGGGTGCGTAGTGCAGACCGAGATGGGCGACGGCCCGGGTGAGGTCGAGGTTGAGCACGCCGGGCTCGACCCAGGCGAAGCGCTCGTCGACGTCGACCTCGAGGACCCGGTTCATCTGGGTGGTGACGATGACGACCGGATCATCGACCGGGGTGGCTCCCCCGGCGAGACCGGTGCCGCTGCCCCGACCGAGGAAGGGGCGACCGTGGCGCCGGGCGGTCTGCACGGCCGCGGCCACCTCGGCCGTGGTGCGGGGGAAGCACACCGCAGACGCCCGGCCACTGGCCACGCCGGCATCGCGGGCGTACAACGCCAGCTCGAGCGGATCGCTCCGGGCCCGGTCGGGATCGAGCGCCGTCCCCAGATCGGCCACCAGGCGCGCCAGGTCGCCGTCGCTCGGGCTCGAGAACGACCGCTCGGCTCGGTGATCGGGAACGGTCGCGGCCATCAGCTCAAGCGTACGGTGCGACGCCGCCGGCGGCCGGGCCCGCGTCGTCCCCGTCGCCCCCAACGGCTGGCTCGACCGACGATGCCAGCGATCCCAGCGCGGCGGCATGCACGAGACCGTTGCTGCCCACACCACTGCCCCGTGTCCAGCCCGGCTCTCCCGTCAGCGAGCTCAGCCGACCGCCGGCCTCGCCCAGGATCACCGGCATGGGCGCCAGGTCCCACGGGTTGGCGACCGGGTCGACCATCACCTCGGCCCGACCCGTGGCCACGAGCACGTACCCGTAGCCGTCGCCCCAGGTACGCATCACGAAGCCGCTGCGCCTCACCCCCACGAGCATGGACTCGGGCCAGTAGTCGAAGCCGCTGGTGGTGAGGACGGCCCCGACGGGATCGGCGACGGTGCTGACCCGGGCCGGCGTCTCGTGCGCGGCGCTCGTCCCCGCCCCCCGCCCGCTCCCGGTGCCGGAGATCACGAAGCACCCGAGACCGCGTGCGGCGTAGACGATCTCGCCCAGCGCCGGGACGTTGATGACACCCACGGCGATGCCGTGCTCGTCCTCGACGGCCAGGAGGTTCGTGTAGAGCGGCACGCCCCGGGTGAAGGCCTTGGTGCCGTCGACCGGGTCGATGATCCAGCGCCGCCCCGACGAGCCCGGGGTGTCGCCCTCCTCCTCGCCCAGCACGGCGTCGGTGGGATGGCGCCGGCCGATCTGCTCACGGAGGAACCGCTCGGCGGCCTTGTCGGCCGCGGTCACCGGCGTGCCGTCGGTCTTCCACTCCAGGCCGATGTCGGCGCCCCGAAACCACCGCTGGGTGATCTCGCCGGCTTCGAGCGCGAGGTCGCGCGCCTCGTGCAGGAGCGAGAGGTCAACCGGCGGGAGCGAGCTGTTCGACATGGGCACCAGACGTGCTCGTTCTTTGTGTCCGCGACCGCGCCTGGCGCGGAGTTGGACACAAAGAACGGGTGGGGTGGGGGGTCAGGGGGAGGCGACGGCGGGCGGGGGCGTGCCAGTGGGCAGGGCCATCACGGGACGGCCCTTGGGTACCAGATGGACCCAGGTGGTGCCGGGCTCGATGGCGATGTCGACGCCGAACTGGTTCGTGTAGCGGGTGGGCGCGTTGGCATCGGCCTTCGACCAGCGCGCTGCGAGCACCTCGCCGTTGCTGAACACCAGGGCGTCGCCCTCGCCGATCACGATCGACTCGAAGACCCGTCCGCCGGTGGAGCCTTGACTCTGGGTGGCCCTCTGCTCGACGTACTGCACGATCACGTTGGCTGCGGTGATCTGGACGTCACCGATCACGAGGTGCGGCTTGGCGTTGCTGTAGCGGACGTAGTGCTCGTCGGCTCCGACCCAGTAGTACGCGGAGTGCCATGATCCGCCCCAGTCGATGTCGACACCCGCGGTGGCTGCTCCATTGAAGTCGGCGCCCTCGGCGAGGTACGTGAACATCGGACGCGGCGGACCCTGACCGGTGGCCGCGCCCCACACCTCGGCGGTGAGGGCGAACACGTTGTGCGGACCGCGCCGGTCGCGGTCGCGGGAAAAGCCGGGCGAGCCGAGCTCGAACGTCTGCGCCGCGGCCTGAGCTCGACGGACGAAACCCTGGATGCCGCCGGAGAATGCGAACAGCCCGTCGAACGGATCGACGATGAACCCGTCCATGGGTCGCACCGAGCGGATGGGGCCCACGCGCCCCGGATCGCGTTGGTGGAACACGGCCAGATAGCGGGTGGCGCCCTCCACCCACTCCTCGTACACGATGTCGGCAACGTCGAGTCCCACCTGGGGCTTGGCCGCCTCCACGGCGTCGATCTTGACCGCCAGCGCCGGCCGGGAGCCGTTCTGACCGAACGTGAACGGCAACCCGGTGAGCGGCGCGATGGCAGCGGGATCGAAGGTGGTCGTCGTTGTCGATGCCGGCCGGGTCGTGGTCGACGCCTTCGGACCCGAGGTGCTCGTGGGGCCGGTCCCGCCCGGGATCGGGCCCGACGTGGACGCCCCGGTCGTCGACGCGCCGGCATCGGCGTCGCCCCCGTCGCCACCGGAACACGCCGCCGTGGCGACGATGAGTGCGGCCAGGAGCAAGGAGACGAGCGCGCGTGATCGCATGGGTGTAAGAAGCTCCGCGAAGATCGACGTAGGGGTACCGGCCGGTCACCGTACCCCTTCAGACGGCGCCCATCGGGGCACCGCGCCGCCAGGACGCCAGGCCCCCAGGTTGGGCTCAGCGGCGACCCACGAGTGCGCCCGTCTCGTTCCATGCCGATTCGACCCGATCGAGGCGGTCGGTCGCTCGTCGACGGATCCGGGAGGCGACGGCGGCAACCACCACGTTCACGACGGCCAGCGCGCCGACGTGGCTGTCGAAGGGCCCGGGGCTGGCCGCCTCGACCACGAACGTCACCTCGGCCCGGGCCGCGATCGGTGAGAGCGCACTGTCGGTGACGGCGATCAGCCCGGGGCCGTCAGCCGGGAGGCGGGCGACCGTGTCGACGACCCAGCGCTCATAGCGCCGAAGGTCGACAGCGATCACCGTGTCGACGGTGGACGCGCCCGCGAGATCTCGAGCGATGCTCACGTCGGTGCAGCCCAGAGCTCGAACGCCGGGCCGGAGCAACCCCAGCTCCCATGCGAGGAGCGCTCCGATACCGGCGGAGGCTTCGCTGGCCAGCACCAAGATGGAGGCGCGTCGATCGCTCAGACGGTCGACCGCCCGGTCGAGATCGTCGGCAGCGATGCAGCCCAGCGAGCGCTGCACGTTGTCGATGTCGGCGTGGAGGCTTCGGCCCACGAGATCGTCGGCCGGGCGGTCCCGAATGCGTTCCACCGCCGGGCGCAGGCGATGCGACAGCTCGGTGCGCACGGCGTCTTGCAGCCCCGAGAACCCGAGCCATCCGAGACGCCGGGCCATCCGCACCACCGTCGGACCGCTGACGCCCGAACGAGCGGCCAGCTCGGCCACGGTCCCGAAGGCGACCGCCTCGGGGTGGGCGAGGACCACCTCGGCGATGCGGCGCTCGGCCGGGCTCAGACGGTCGCTCGCCTGGGCGATGGCCTCGGCGAGCGTCATCGGGTCAGGGGGGTTCCGCGGCATGGGAATGGACGTTACACTCTTGGGAACCTATGTAATGCGTGTTCCGATGGTTCGAGCAGCGAGGTCGTGATGATCACGAGCGTCAACCCGGCCCGTCCCGCCGAAGTCGTTGGCAGCTACGCCGTCGACGACTTCGACGCCGTCGAGATCGCCGTCGCCAACGCCACGAGCGCGCAGCGCCGGTGGTCGCAACTCCCGGTCCCGGCCCGGGCCGAGGTGATCGGCCGCATCGGCGAGATCCTCCGTGAGCGCAAGACCGACCTGGCTCGGCTGGTCAGCGTCGAGGTGGGCAAGATCCCCGCCGAAGCCGGCGGGGAGGTGCAGGAGGCCATCGACATGGCCGGGTTCGTCGCCGGGCAGGGCCGGGCCTCGTTCGGTGACGTTCACCCGTGCGAGCTCCCCGACAAGATCGGCTTCACCACCCGTGCGCCGGTCGGTGTCGTCGCCATGATCACGCCATGGAACTTCCCCCTCGCCATCCCGTCGTGGAAGATCTTCCCTGCGCTCCTGGCTGGCAACGGCGTGGTGCTCAAGCCATCCGAGCTCGCACCCGCCTGTGCCGAGGCGTTCGTAGCCGCCTGTCGCGCCGGAGGCGTGCCGACCGAGCTCGTGCAGATCGTGCATGGCCGGGGCGACGTCGGTTCGGCCCTGTGCGGCCATCCCGGCGTACGGGCGGTGAGCTTCACAGGCTCGGTGGCCACCGGACGCCGGGTGGCCATGACCGCGGCCGAGACCGGGCCCCGCCTGGTGAGCTTGGAGCTGGGGGGCAAGAACGCCATGGTGGTCATGGCCGATGCCGACCTCGACCTGGTCGTGGAAGGTGCGCTTTTCGGGGCCTTCGGGACCGCAGGCCAGCGGTGCACGTCGACGTCGCGACTGGTGGTCGATCGGGCCGTCGCCGCCGCCCTCGTGGCCACGCTCATCGACCGGGCGCAGGCGCTGCGCGTCGGCGATCCCCTCGCCGACGGCACCGATGTGGGACCGGTCATCGATCGAGCGGCGCTCGAACGCATCTCGGGCTACGTGGATGCCGCCACCGCGCAGGGAGCAGCCGTTGCCTGTGGTGGGCAACCGGTGACGGTGGCCGGGTGCGAGGGCGGCACGTTCTTCGCGCCGACCATCCTGACCGGCGTGAGGGCCGAGCATCGCGTCGCTCGCGAGGAGATCTTCGGACCCGTCCTGTCGGTGATCGAGGTCGACGGGTTCGACGAGGCTGTCGATGTCGTGAACGCCGTCGACGTCGGCCTGTCGGCTGCGATCTACACCCGCGACGTGAACGCCGCCCTGCGAGCCGTCGACCGTGTCGACACCGGGATCGTGTACGTCAACGCCCCCACGATCGGCGCCGAGATCCACCTCCCGTTCGGTGGCACCAAGCACAGCGGCAACGGGTTCCGGGAGGCGGGTCGCCGGGGCATCGAGCAGTTCTCGGAGCTCAAGACCGTGTACATCGACTACTCGGGTCGCCTGCAACGAGCCCAGATCGACAACCGATGATCCCGCGCAAGCCGACGGCTCCCCGTGCCGAGAGATGTCGCCATGGATGCTGAAGCCCTGAGCGCCCGATCCCCCGTCGCCCATCAGCCGCCGTACACCCCTGCGCTCGCCCCGATCGCTGCTCCCCCACTCGCCGGGCACTGGCTCGAACGTGACACGTGCTCGTTGGGCGGTGTCCTGCCCCGCATCACCGACCTGGTGATCGAGCGCGGTGACGGCTCCTGGCTGTTCGACGTCGACGGGAATGCGTTCCTCGACTTCACGTCGGGGATCGCCGTCACCAACGTCGGGCACTGCCATCCGGCCGTGGTCGCAGCCGTCGAACGCCAGGTCCGCCAGTTGATGCACGTCTCGGTGGTCGCTCACCACACCCGCTCGATCGAGCTGGCCGAGCGCCTCACGACCCACACACCGTTCTTCGCCGCACCGCAGTTCTTCTTCTGCAACAGCGGCGCCGAGGCGGTTGACGGAAGTATCAAGTTGGCTCGTCTGGTGACGGGTCGACCGGGTCTGATCGCGTTCCGTCGGGCGTTCCACGGTCGCACGCTCGGGGCGACCTCGCTCACCACGGCCAAGGCCGTCTACCGGAACGGCTACGGCCCGCTCCTGCCGGCGGTGCACATCGCGCCCTATCCGCTGCCGCTGCACGAGGGTGGAGCCGATGCCTCGGCCACGACGGCCCTGGGCGCGCTCGACGAGCTCCTGGCCTCGGTCGGCGGCCACACGGTCGCGGCGATGATCGTGGAGCCCGTCCTCGGCGAGGGAGGGTACGTGGTCCCGCCGCTCGCCTGGCTCGACGGGCTCCGGGCCCGGTGCGACGAGCACGGCATCCTGCTGGTGCTCGACGAGGTGCAGACGGGGATGGGCCGGACCGGGCGCTGCTTCGCCGCCGAGACCTTCGGCATCCGCCCCGACATCCTCCTCTTCGCCAAGGGAGTCGCCTCCGGCCTGCCGCTCGGGGGTATCGCCGCCGAGCGCTCGCTCATGGAACGCTGGCCCACCGGCGCCCACGGATCGACCTTCGGCGGCAACCCCGTGTCGTGCGCGGCCGCGCTCGCCACGCTCGACGTGATGGAGGGCGAGCGCCTTTTCGAGCGGACGGCCGTCCTCGGCGCAACCGCTCGCGAGCGGTTGCACACCGAGACCGCCGCCGTCGCCGAGGTCGCCGAGGTACGCGGGATCGGGCTGATGATCGGCGTCGAACTCTCCTCCGGGTCGGCCGCTGCCGCGGTGCAGCACGCGTGTCTCGAACGAGGGTTGATCGTGTTGCGGTGCGGACCCGACGAGAACATCCTGCGCCTCATTCCGCCGCTCACGATCTTGGAAGCCGATCTGGCGCACGGGCTCGACATCCTGCTCGACGAGCTCCGAGCACATCCTCGGTGATGGCCACGTAGCCTCCCGGAGGGCGTGGGCCCACGACACGAGACGAGCCAGCGGCACGAGACGAGTCCGCGGCGGGCGGTCACGAGACGGGTACGAGGTCCGAAGGAGCAATGGACGACAGCACGGGGATCACCGGAGCCACGCTGATCGCCCGGTCGCTGTCCGCGGGCGGCGTCGATACCGTCTTCGGGCTCCCCGGCGTTCACAACATCGCGCTGTGGCCCGCCTGTGCCGATGCCGGGGTGCGCATCGTCGGGAGTCGTCACGAGCAGGGCTGCGCCTATGCGGCCGACGGCTACGCCCGCACGACCGGCCGGGTGGGCGTCGTGCTCGTCACCACCGGTCCCGGCGCAGCCAACACGCTCGCCGCCGTCGGCGAGGCGCAAACGGCGCACTCCCCCGTCGTGGTGATCGCCTCCGACATCGCCACCACGCTGCGCACACCGGGCGTGTATCGGGGCGTGCTCCACGAATGCCGCGACCAGACCGGGCTCTTCGCGGCGGTGAGCAAGGCCGTGTTCGTCCCGCCATCCAACGTCGCAGAGCTGGGTGCGATCGTCACCCAGGCCCTGGAGTTGGCGATGACCGCTCCCACGGGGCCTGTCTACGTGGGCGTTCCGACCGACCTGTTCTCGGCTGTGGTGGCCCCCGACGTCCTGACCGCAGCCAGAACCGTGGTGGCGCCCGGTACCGCGGTGCCGGGCCGACCGCCGGGGCCGACAACTCCAGAAGCGATGCCGACGAATCTTGCCGCGCCATTCCCGCAGGCGTTCGCTCGGGCCCGGCCATCGTCACGGGTCGACCCGGACGAGCTGTCCCAAGCGGTGGCCATCGTGACCGGATCGGAGCGGCCTCTGATCTGGGTCGGCGGCGGGGCCCGCGACGCCGGGGCCGAGGTCGACGTCGTGGCCCGGATACTCGGAGCACCCGTCATCGAGACGTTCCTCGCCCGGGGCACGCTCCCCCATGGGCATCCGCTGCTCGTGGGGCTGCCACCCCACGAGCCCGAGGTGACGGCGCTGATCGGCCGGGCCGACGCCGTGCTCGTGGTCGGCAGCGATCTCGACCACATGACGACCATGGGTTGGACGCTGCCGCTGCCGGCTCGCCGGGTGGCGGTGAACGTCGACCGGGACGACGCCGTCAAGAACTACCCGATGGACGTGGTAGTGCGCGGCGACAGCGCCGAGGTGTTGGGGGCGCTGGCCGGGTTGCTGGAGCCGCGGGTCGGCCCCGACGGATCCTGGCCGCCCGACCTGCAGGCCCTGCGGGACAGGGTGTTCCGGGAGATCTACGACGACCCGGCGACGGCATCGGCCATCCGCTTTCTCGCGTCCGTCGGTGGTGCGCTGGCACCCGATGCCGTCGTGTTCGCCGACATGGCCGTCGCCGGGTACTGGATCTCGGCCTACCACCCGGTGACCCGTACCCGGAGCCTGCACTACCCCATGGGGTGGGGCACGTTGGGGTTCGCCTTCCCCGCCGCGGTCGGTGCTGCGGTCACCGGCGCTTCGACGGTGGCGATCGTCGGCGACGGCGGGATGCTGTTCGGCCTCGGCGAGCTGGCCACGGTCGTGCAGGAACGCTTGCCCTTGACCGTGGTGGTCGTCGACGATGGCGGCTACGGGATGCTGCGCTACGGACGCGACGACGGGCGTCACGGCACCGAGCTGCACACACCTGATTTCTTCACCATCGCTCGAGGATTCGGCGTCGCAGCGCACCGGGTCGACGACGTGGGCGAGCCCTTCCAAGCCGTGCTGCGCGACGCCGTGGCGTCACGGGAGCCAGCACTCGTGCATCTCCGAGCCCGCCTGGCGCCGCCGAGGACCACGTCGCCCCGCTGGCCCCGCCCCAGCGCGAGCCCCAGCGTCGGTGCGAGCCCCGGCCTCAGCACGAGCCACGGTCCCGACGCTGTCTGAGATGGAACCCGTGCCAGGCGCGCTCGATGGGCTCCTGGTGGCCGACTTCTCGCATGCCGAAGACGCCAACTGCCAGCGTGACGCCCCGGATACGGGGCCTCACGCTGACAGTTGAGAATCAGGTCATCCGCCGAGGCTCGGAGGCTCCGAGAGGGCCGACGACGTCCCGGTGATCCATGACGTGTGCAGCCCGGCGTAGACCCCGCCAGCGGCCACGAGCTCAGCGTGGGGCCCGTGCTCGACGAGACGCCCGTCGGCCAGGACCACGATGGTGTCGGCCCGCTCGGCGCTGGCGAGCCGATGGGCGATCGTGATCGAGGTGTGGCCCTCGGCCAGCGACTGCAGGGCCCGGGCCAGACGGGTCTCCGTCGCGGCGTCGACCGAGGAGGTCGCTTCGTCGAGGATCAGGCACGTCGGGTTGGCCACGTAGGCCCGGGCCAGGGCCACGAGCTGGCGCTCCCCCACCGACAGGTGCTCGCCCCGCTCGCCCACGGGCGTCTGCAGCCCGTGCGCCAGCCCGTCGACCCAGGCTTCGAGACCGAGCTCGACGAAAGCCAGCCGCACCTCGTCGTCGGATGCGCCGGGCCGGGCGTAGCGGACGTTGTCGGCGATGGTGGTGTCGAACAGGAAGCTCTCCTGCGGCACCATCACCAGGCACGATCGCAGCGACGCTGACGACACCTCCCGAAGGTCGATGCCGTCGACGAGCACGCGCCCGGCCGTCGGGTCGGCCAGGCGGGTGAGCAGCTTGGCCAGGGTGGTCTTGCCCGAGCCGGTTGCCCCCACGATCGCCACGTGCTGACCGGGCGCGATCACCAGCGACACGTCGTGCAGCGCCAGCACATCGGGAGGCCCGCCCAAGGCCCCCGGTCGCCGATACCCGAAGGTGACCCCTTCGAGGGTGATCTGCGGCGCCTGCCGGGGCAGCGTGACGCCGGGGACGGGCTCCACGATC
>JANLSK010000192.1:0-19073 GCA_031362415.1 Actinomycetes bacterium
ACCGCACATCATTTCCAATCCGTCGAGGAGCTCATCGCCACGAGCTCGGGGGTGGTCGAGAAGGATCACGGGCTCACGCTCGACGCCATCTCGACCGCCCACTTCCGCGGCTTCCTGGCCGAGAACTCGTGCTGCTACTACCCGGAGGTCAACGACTGCTTCTTCAACGCTGAGTTCCTCGAACGGGTGAAGGGCTACTGGGGTGCGAAGTACGCCAAGCCCACGTTGATGTTGTTCAACATCTGCGGTCCGCACAACAGTGGGCTCAGCCCGCACCTCGACGCGGTCACCTTTCGCGGGGTTCGCATCGAGAACACGCCCGTGTGGATGCAGAACATCATGGGGAAGTCGGGCCTGTTCCGTGACCACATCGTGAAGATGGCTCAGATCATCACCTGGTTCTGGCAGGGTGAGGAGGGCACGTTCACGTACTGGCCCGACGGGCCCTTGGCGGCGCCGCAGCGGGTGGAACACCCGATGTGGAACAAGGGGGTTGTCGTGCAGAACGAGCTGATGTTCCACCGAGGCGATCCGGTCGGCCGGCCCGACGAGCGCGCGATCTCCGGTCTGGCGCATCGCTCGCAGCTCGGGTATCGGCCGCAGTCCGACGATTGGGCCGTCACGACCGACGGCGAGGTGGTGCGCGCCTATGAGCCCGCCAACATGCGGTTCCTCGTGCACTGGAACGCCGAGGTGTACGCCGACCTGCACGAGGCCAAGCTGGTGATGGACCACACCGACGACCTCACCCACGAACGCGTCGTCGACACGTTGCTCGCCGACATGCGCGCCAGGGGCGTGAAGGTCGCAGAGCCGAGCGACCCGTTCCACGATGAGGCCTTCATTCGCGCCCTCACCTCCACCTACACGATCGCCCCGACGCAGGACTGGGTCGATCGAGCCGACGGCGCTCGCAGTTCCGCCTGAACGATCGACACCGACCGACAATGTTCGACACCGACTGATATCGACCACAGGAGCCCATCACGATGGCCGACCACGATGGCGTCGCCGCGCACGAGTTCATCCACCACTGGTGGTTCCACTACGACGAGGGCCATCTCGACGTGCTCGCCCCGCTCCTGGCCGCCGACTGCCACCTGCGATCGCGCACCGAGACCGGCACGCACCCGCACGAGCAGTTCATCGCGTCCGACAACCACGGCCCTGACGCGGCGATGGCTTGGACCAGGGAGCACCGCCAGCACAGCCCGTATCCGCTGCGACACCAGGCATCGAACGTCTTCGTCGCTGCGATCCGAGGCGACGAGATCGACCTCGAGTCGTATCTGTTCGTCACCCAGATCGTCGAACGCAAGCCGAGCACGCTGTCGACGGGCGTCGTGCACTTCACGCTGCGGCTCACCGTTGACGGGTACCGGCTGAAGTCCAAGGACGTCGTGCTCGATTCCATCGAGTCCACCGCGTTCGAGGACGTACCCGAGGTGTCAGGTCGTATGGCCCGTTGGTGAGATCGTCTCCGGGTCGTCGTTGGTCAGGAGGACCTTGAACCGGAGCCGGTGCCTCCGGAGACGCTGCCTCCGGAGCCGCTGCCTCCAGCGGCACGTGCGCTGCCACTGCGGGCGATGGCCCGTTCGTCGGTGCCGAGATAGCTGGCGATGACCGCGGGGTTGGTGCGCACCTCGTGGGGGGTTCCCTCGGCAATGATGTGTCCGAGCTCGAGGCAGTACACACGGTCGCTGATACCCATGATCAGCGGCATGTCGTGTTCGATCACGAGGACCGATGCGCCCAACTGACGTCTGATGTCGATGATGATCGGTCCGAAGGCCTCGGTCTCTCGCTGGGCCAGCCCGGCGGTCGGCTCATCGAGCAGCAGGATCCTGGCGTCGAGTGCGAGCAGGCCGGCGAGCTCGACGATGCGCCGCGTGCCGGTCGAGAGATCCGAGACGTAGGCGTCGGCGTAACGGCCGAGGCCGAGGAAGTGGATGAGATCGTCGGCATCGGAGCGCCGCCGTCGCTCGAGGCGAAAAGACTGCGGCAGGCACAGTGCGCTCGACAGGAAACCGGTGCGGTGACGGGCTTCGAGGGCGAGCTGGACGGTCTCGCTCACCGTGAGCTCGGGGAACAACATGGCCGCCTGGAACGTACGGCCCAGGCCCCGTCGAGCCCGGGCCGACGGTGAGAGCCCCGATATGGCCTCGCCGTGCAGCTCGACCGTCCCCCCGCTCGTCACGGTGCCGGTGATGGCATTCATGAGCGTGCTCTTGCCCGCCCCGTTGGTGCCGATGAGCCCCACGATCTCGTCGGGGCCCACCACGATCGAGACGCCACCGACGGCGACGATTCCCCCGTAGCGCACGGCGACGTCGATCGTGCGCAGCGCCGGCGTGTCGACCGCCAGCGGCGGCCGCTCGGGCCGGATCAGCAGTGCCCCCACGGTCTGGAGCCGCTTGACGCTCTCAGTTGCAGGTCCGGCCCGCCGATCGGCGAAGGCCAGGATCGCGTCGCGGGCCGAATACACGATCTGCACGAGACCGCCGGGGAAGTACAACAACAAGACGAGCAGCCCGATGCTCGACGAGAGCAGTGGCACGAGCTCGTTGTCGGGGAAGAACGCCGGCAGGCCCAGCACCCAGATGGACCCGAGGATGGGTCCGCTGGTCGAGCCCAGCCCCCCGATGACGACGATCGACACCAGGGTGAGCGAGTGGCTCACACCGATGAGGCGGTCGGCCTGAACCTTTTGCAGCGAGCCAGCAAGCAACGCGCCTCCGAGCGCGGCGAGCCCGCCGGCCACGGCGAACGTCCGTAACTTCACCGGCGTCGGATTCACCGTGTAGGCCGCCGCTCCATCGGGGTTGTCGCGCACGCCGATCGTGGTGCGGCCGACGCCCGTCCTCCGCAGCCGCGCCACGACGGCCACCACCACGAGCAGCACCACGAGCACCAGGTAGTAGTAGGTCCGCTGCTCCTTCAGGTCGATGCCGAACAGGTCGGTGCGCAGGAACGGCACCGCGCCGTCGAACCCGCCCGTGAGGATGGGTCGGCGGTAGAGGTACTGGCTGGCGGCCAGGCCGAAGGCGAACGTGCTCACGGCGAGGAAGAGGCCCCTCACGCGCAACGCCCCGAGGCCGACGAGCGCGGCGAGCCCGGCAGTGACCAGCGTGGCCAGCGCCACCGAAGGCCCGAAGTCGAGCGCCACCAGACCGCCCTTGATGAACCGGGTGTCGCGCCAGCCGATGTCGACGCTGATGCCGGCGTGGAACCCGGCTGCGAGGTAGGCCCCGATGCCGGCGAAGGCCATCTGGCCCAACGAGAGCTGACCGGCCCAACCGGTGAGCACCGTGAGCGACATGCCGCAGATGGCGAAGATCAGGATCGTCGTGTACAGCAAGTGCCTCGAGGGTTTGTCGATCAGCAGCGGCAGGACCACCGCCACGGCCACGAGCACCAGCAGCGCACCCCGGTCGAGGTTGCGCACCCACCAGCGGGCCCGCAGTCGCTCGGGGACGGGTCTGCGCTTGGGCGTGAACGAGAACGCCTGGGTCTCATCGGACGACCGTCGGCTCTGGAAGAACACAGCGACGAGCACGACGACGAGCACGCAGAAGTCGACCAGGCCCGACTCGCGTGGGTAGTTGAAGGAGAGCAGGGCCTCGGACACGCCGAGGACCATGCCGGCGAGGAACGCCACGGGAAACGAGACCATCCGGGCCACGACCGCGGCCACGAGCGCCCGCACCAGGGTGCTGGGCCCCAGCGTAGCGAGGTCGCTGGCCGAGCCGCTCTGACCGGCCATCAGACTGAGCGACAACGTGGCCAAGGTGCCCGCGGCCGCCCACACGAACATCGAGACCCGTTTGGGGCTGATGCCGTTGATGCGGGCGAGGTCGCGATTCTCGGCCGAGGCCTTGACGCTCTTGCCAAACGTGGTCCGGGTGAGAAGCCAGGCAAGGAAGGCCGCCACGAGGGGCACGACGATGAGGATCGAGAGCTGCGCACCGGTGATGCGCACCGAGCCCAGTTCGCGGGCCGACCCGATGGCCTGGGGGAACGTGGCTCCGGCCACGTCGATCTCGGGATACGCCAGCAGGATCGCCCCCGAGAGCTGGGCCACGCCAATGGTGGCCACCAACACGATGACCCGGGGGGCGTCGAAGAGCCGGCGTATGACGACGAGCTCGATCACCGCGCCGTAGAGCGTGCCGACCACCAACGCCACGACGACGGCGATCCAGTACGGGATGCCGTACTGCGCGGTCATGAGCACGAGCAGCCCGCCGCCGATGAGGCCCATGTTGGCCACGGCGAAGTTGATGACACGACTCGCCCGGTACACGAGCACGATACCCAGGGCCAGCAGGCCGAAGACCATTCCTGACACCAGGCCGTTGAAGAGCAGCTGGGCCGTCCACGCCACACCGATCACGACTCAGCCGCCCTCCCGGCCGAGGAACACGGCGCGGGCCAGGTCGTCGCGCTGGGCCAGCTCGGCCGCCGGTCCCGAGAAGCGGACCTGACCCTTCTCGAGGAACACGGCGTGATCGGCGATCGCCAGGGCCACGTTCAGCGACTGCTCGACGATGACGATCGTCATGCCTTCGCCTTTGAGCCGCTCGACCACGCTGAGGAGCTCTTGCACGACGATCGGCGACAAGCCCAGGGAAAGCTCGTCGATCAGCAGCACGTCGGGATCGTGGAGCAGGGTGATGGCCAACGCCAGCATCTGCTGCTGGCCCCCGGAGAGGGTCGCCGCGGAATCCTTGGGACGGTCGCGCAGCACCGGGAAGAGATCGAGGACGCGCTCCATGCGTCGTTGGCAGTCGGCGTGATCGCTCCGGTAGACGTACGCGCCCATCTCCAGGTTCTCGCGGATGGTCATGTGGGGGAACACGCCCTTGCCGCCAGGCAGCAGCCGGATCCCGTAGTTCACCCGTTTCTCGGGCGCCACATAGGTGATGGGCGTTCCGTGCAGGCGTACCACGCCGCGCGATGGCGTCCCGAGCCCGGCGATGACCCTGAGGATGGTGGACTTGCCGGCGCCGTTGGTGCCGAGCAGGGCCAGCACCTCGCCGCGACGGACCTCGAAGCCCACGCCGAAGAGCACCTGCACGGGCCCGTAGGCGAAGTCGATGTCGCTCACCTGGATCGCGGGAACGTGCTCGGGGGCAACCTGTTGGCGCTGGTGCTCGGCGAGCTCTTCGCGCAGCTCGGCCACCACCAACGACAGGTCCCGCTTGATCGACCAGGAGCTACGCATCACCAGGAGGCCACCGATGATTGTGGAGGGCACGCTCAGCAGCAGGACGGCAGCCCGGGGCCCGAGAGCGTCGGTGAAGAAGGCCGCGAGCAGCGCCCCGCCCGTCGCCCCGACGAAGAACACGTAGATGCCGGCCAGCGCCGAGCCCATCCCGCGCAGGCGATAGGGCACCACCGACTGGATCACCGGGTTCACCATGGTGAAGGCCGTCAGCAGCAACACGAACGGCACCACCCCGACGATCGCGAATCCCACCACGTTGGGCATGGCGTACTGGATGGGGAGCACCACCCCGACCGGGGCGATCAGGATCCCGAGCAGGCGCAAGGCCTTGGCCGGGTCGCGCCGGAAGAGCGCGTCGTAGCGCTTGGCCGCGAACGGCAGCACGAGCAACAGCCCCAGCCCGTTGGCGGTGCCGACGAGCCCCCGGCCGAAGGCGTCGAGCCCGAACTCGTCTTCGAGGTAGAGGTTCTGCAACACGGGCCCGGTGAACAGGCCGAAGCCCATGGCCGCGAACGCGGTGATCATGGTCTTGTAGGTGCGGATGCGGTTGAGGCGCTCGAACGCCGCCTCCACCGAGATGGGGACCTTCCCGACATCGCCGACGACCTCGCCGAGCACGTCGAGCATCTCGTACTGGCCTCGGGGTGGCTCGGGGAGGCGGAAGGCCAGCAGCGCGATGGGTATGACGGGGATGCCGAGGAGGAGGTAGGGCCACCGCCAGCCTTCGGTCCCGCCCGCCAGCATGGCGATACCGCCGACGAGGGCCGGGCTGAGCACCCCGGCCAGACGGGCCGAGCCCATGATGGTGGCGCTCATGCGGGCCCGGATGGCGATGGGGTACGAGTCGGCGATGAGCGAGGCGTGTACGGGGATGTTGCTCGACTTGGCCACCCCGACCCCGAAGCGGGCCCAGAACAGCGTGAAGGCGTTGATCGCCAACCCGCACGTGACCACCATGGCCGAGAAGCACAGTCCGGCCCAGGCGATGATGGGCGCCCGCCGGAACCGGTCGGCCAGCCAGCCCATGGGTAGCGAGCCCAGTACCAGGAAGGCTCCCGACGCCGCGCTGATGAACACGATCGCGCCGTCGCCGATACCGAAGGTGTCACGAATGTCGGGGGCCAACACCTGCAGGGTGGCGCTCTCGAGCTCGTCGAAGGCCTGGAGGAGCACGAGCACGACGAAGGTGGTCATGCCGCCGGCCCGGAGCCCTTCGCGCAAGCTCATCTCCTCGGCGCCCACCCCCGGGAGCAGTTCGTCGGCGAAGAGCACCTCGCGCGTGGCCTCGGCCTGGTCGGCCTGACGCTGCGCCTCCGAGTCGAGCATGGCCTGCACGAGCCCCGCGGTCGGGCCGCCGTCACTCGGCTCAACCATCGACGCGCGCCGTCCTGGTCAACACCATCGCCCCCCATGCCTCTCGGCTGCTGACCTGCAGCGCGAGCCGAGAAGGAGCTTCTCATGAATGAGAGCGGTTGTTCCATATTGGTGGAAAGGTTTAGAGTCCGCCCGGTGCGGGCCGACCCCGCCACGACTTTGTCAGAAGGGGTAGATGGTCATGCGCCACAACGTCGTTGCTCTGGGTCTGGTTGTCGCGCTGGCGATGGCCGGCTGTACGTCGGATGACGACGCAGCCGAACCGGCGACGGCCTCGTCGACGGCCCCGGCCGACACCTCGCCCACCACCGTCACGGATGACACCGCCACGGCCTCGGCCGGACCGACCACCACGACCGCCGAGGCGCCTCCCGACGAGACCACGACCACCGAGTTGATCACCGGCCCGTCACCGGGTGTCACCGACGACACGATCAAGGTCGGGATCACCTACGTGGACACCGAGGCCCTGGCTGCGGTCAACCTCGACTTCGAGCTCGGCGACCACCGGGCGGTGTACCAGGCGCTGATCGACGACGTCAACGCCTCCGGCGGGATCCACGGCCGGCAACTCGAAGCCGTGTTCGCGCCCATCGACCCCACCAGCCCCACGCCGGCCGAGGAAGCCTGCCTGCGCCTCACCGAGGACGAGGACGTCTTCGTGATCGTCGGCTTCGTGCTCCTCGACGCCGTGCTGTGCCCCGTCAGCACCTACGAGACGGCCGTGATCGGAGGCGACATCACCCCCGAGCGCCAAGCCCAGGCCCGAGCCCCGTGGATCGCATGGGAGCCCGACACCGAGCTGCCCATCACGGTCATCAACACGCTGGCCGAGAGCGGTGCCCTCGAGGGAACGGTCGGGGTGTTCGCCCACGCCGGCGACAGCGCCCTTGTCGACGATGTCGTCTTGCCCGCCCTTGAAGAGGCCGGAATCGATGTGGCTGAAGTTGCGGTGATCGATGCCCCGACCGACGACACCGCGGCACTTCGGGCTGACGTCGTCTTGGCATCAGAGCTCTTCCAGGCGGCCGATGTCGACACGCTGTTGCTCGTCGGGCCCAGCTCGGCACAGTGGCCGATCAACATCAACGACGATCCGTCGTATCGCCCGTTGCTGCGCTTCCTCGACATCAGCGCCGCCAACGCCTTCGTGACCAACGAGTCGACCACGGATACCTCGATCCTCGAGGGAGCGCTGGCCGGTGGCTCGTACGGGCCTGAGCAGGCCCGCTTCGAGGCCATGTCCGACTGCGTCGAGCTGCTGGCGGAGGCCGGGATCGAGACCCCCGACCCTTCGGGCTTCGACCCCGACGACCGCAGCAACCAGCCGTACCAGGCCGCGTTCCAGGCCTGCCCCGACATCGCACTGCTGGTGGCGGTTCTTGAGGCGGCCGGCGAGAACCTCAACTACGGCACGTTCGCCGCAGCC
Source organism: Actinomycetes bacterium (assembly GCA_031362415.1). Lineage (GTDB taxonomy): Bacteria > Actinomycetota > Acidimicrobiia > IMCC26256 > VFJJ01 > VFJJ01. The sequence goes on from JANLSK010000192.1 coordinate 8,031, forward strand.
GTCGACGGGCTCGAGGTCACCGTCCCCGGTGATCCCACGCCGCGCACCTACGGTCCGGGCTCCGCCAGTGACGGCAATCCCAGCGCGTATCTGTTCAGTTGGGACGAGTCGAGCAAGGGCTTCGTGCGCGAGGACTGAGCGGCTGCCTGGCTGCTCGCGCCCTCCCCACCTCGAAAGGGACACCAGGTGAAGACCAAGGCGGCGGTGTTGCGGAAGGCACCCGGGGAATGGGAGATCGCCGAGCTCGATCTCGACGGGCCCCGCCAGGGCGAGCTTCTCGTGCGCGTCGTGGCTTCGGGCCTGTGTCACTCCGACGATCACATCTCCAAGGGCGACATGGGGATGCGGCTGTTACCGGTCGTTGCCGGCCACGAGGGCTCGGGTGTCGTCGAGGAGGTGGGCCCCGACACACCGGGTTGGTCGGTCGGTGATCACGTCGTCACCTCGTTTGTCCCGTCGTGCGGGCGGTGCCGTTGGTGTGCGTCGGGCATGCAGAACCTGTGTGACACCGGAGCCGGGACGTTGTGGGGCACGCGCGACGACGGCAGCGTCCGCCTGAGCGAGAACGGGAAGCCGATCAGCCAGATGTCGGGGCTCGGGACCTTCAGCCAGTGGATGACGATCTCCACCCTGTCGGCCGTCAAGATCCCCGGCGATCTCCCGCTCGACGTCATGTGCCTCGTCGGCTGCGGTGTGCCCACGGGATGGGGCTCGGCGGTGAACTCGGCTCAGGTTCGCCCGGGCCACACGGTGATCGTCATGGGGATCGGCGGCATCGGGATCAACGCGGTCCAGGGGGCGTCGCACGCTGGAGCGACCACGATCATCGCCGTCGACCCCGTCGAGATGAAGCGGGAGGTCGCGCTCGAGCTCGGCGCCACGCACGCCGTCGCCGACATGACCGCCGCTGCCGACATCGCCCGATCGCACACGAACGGACAGGGCGCCGACTCCTGCGTGATCTGCGTCGGCGTCACCACCGGCGAGCACATCGCCCAGGGCGTCGAGGCCATCCGCAAGGCCGGTATCTGCGTGCTCACCGGAATCGGCAGCGACGAGCGCACCGGCATCCCCGTCTCGCCCACCCACCTGACGCTCTTCCAGAAGCGCATCCAGGGATCGCTGTGCGGCGAGTCGAACCTCAACACCGACGTGCTCCTCATGACACAGCTCTACCAGCAGGGCAAGCTGCGCCTCGACGAGTTGGTGACGACCCGGTACCGCCTCGACGAGATCAACCAGGGTTACGCCGACATGCACGCCGGCAAGAACATCCGGGGCATCATCGTCCACCAGCACTGAAGCTCGCGAGGGGGGCTCGTCCATGGCACCAGATCAGGCCCGGCCCGAGGTCATCGACTCTGACGGTCACGTCGTCGAACCCGACTCGGTGTGGAAGGACTACTCCGAGCCCGCGTTCCGTGATCGGCTCGACCATCCCGGCGGTGGGGCGCAGTACCTCGGGATCATCCGCGCCTACCCGGACGCGCCGATCGCCGAGATGCTCGGCGGCGGTGGGGATGGAGGCGAACGTGGGGATGGCAGTGGCGGTGATGGCGACGATGGCGCGTCGTGGGCTGACGACGTCGGAACCGACACGTGGGACGATGAGTCGCGCTTGAAGATGGGGCGTCCGGGCGGGTACGACCCGCACGCCCGGCTCGTCGACATGGACGCCGAGGGCATCGATCGGGCCGTGCTGTACCCGACGTCCATGCTCACCTGGGTCGAGGAGCCCGACCTCTTCGGCGCGGCGTGTCGGGCGTACAACTCGTGGCTGCGCGACTACTGCTCCGCCGCGCCCGGGCGCCTCTACGGCGTCGGTCTCGTTCCCGTCCAGGACCACGATGCCGCCGTAGCCGAGACCCGGCGCTGCGTCGACGACTTGGGCTTCAAGGCCATCATGATCAGGCCTGCGCCGTACCTGGGGACCAAGAAGCTCAACCATCCCGACTACGACCCGTTCTGGGCCAGCATCGCCGCGATCGGTTGCCCGATCGGTGTACATCCGTCGCCGCACGGCGACATGCCGAACTCGTGCCGGCTGCTCGGTCTGGCCGATGGAATCAGCGATCCCAGCCGGGGACTGGCGCTTCGGCAGGGCATCACGAACGCCGTCGACCTGCAGCTCGCGGTGGCGTACTTCGTGCTCGGCGGGATCTGCGAACGCCACCCCGACCTCAAGGTGGCCTTCCTCGAAGGGACGGGCGGGTGGATCGTGCCGATGCTCGAACGGTTCGACCATCAGTTCAAGATCTTCGGCAGCGACGACCAGACGATGCTGCCCAGCGAGCTGTTCGCCCGCCAGTGCGTGATCAGCTTCGACCCCGACGAGGTGGCGCTGGCGTTCACCGCCGAGCACCTGGGGGCCGACAAGGTGCTGTGGGCTTCCGACTATCCGCATCCCGACGCCAAGATCCCCGGCGTGGTGAAGGAGCTCCGCGAGGCCGTCGCTCCGCTCCCGGCGGCTGCGCAAGTTGAGGTGCTGGGCGCATCGGCCCGGCGCTTCTACGACCTCTGATCCCGGGAGCGCCCATCGGCACTGAGCGACCCTGCTCAGCCGGCGGGCGTGTATTCCAGGTGCAGCGTGGTCAGGCCGCGGATCATGGAGGTCCGGAGATACCGGAACCGGCGATCGTGGGCGGGGCCGTGCTCGGCCTCCGAGATCCTGATGTCGTGCATCCGGTCGAGGATGCGCTCGAGCGCCACGCGGCCCTCCGACCGGGCCAGCGGGGCACCGGCGCAGGTGTGGATGCCGTGCCCGAATGCCAGGTGCTGACGGGCGTTGGGCCGATCGACCCGGAACTCGTTCGGGGACTCGAAGCGGCGCGGGTCACGGTTGGCCGCCCCGAGCAGGAGCGCAGCGCTGGTCCCGGCGGGGAGGTCGACCCCGCCGACGGTGGTCGGGACCCGCGAGAGCCGGAACGGGCCCTTGAGGGGTGTCTCCATGCGCAGCGTCTCCTCGAGGAAGTTCGGGATCAGACGCCGGTCGTCGCGTAGCTGCTGCTGGATCTCGGGCTCCTCGGCGATGATGCGCAGCGCCGCGCTCAGCATGCGGACCGTGGTCTCCTGGCCCGCCGCGAAGAGGTTGGCCGCGATCCGGACGACCTCGTTCACCTCGGGCAGGGATCCGTCGGGGAACGTCGCCGTGGCGAGACCGGTCAGCACGTCGTCGCGAGGCTCGCGACGACGGTCCTCGACGTAGCCGACGAAGCGATGGTGCAGATACTGCAGGGGATCGCGTTCCATGTCGTGCGGGTTCGCCAACCGCTGCTCGAGCTTGTTGCCCACCATCTCGGCGCGGAACGCGACGCGGTCCTCCTCGGGGACGCCAAGCAGATCGGCGACGATGAGGGCCGTGAAGGGCTGGGCGAACTCGGTGATGAACTCCAGCGAGCCCCGTTCGTGGAACTCGTCGATCTGACGGTCGGCCTGGTGCCACATGAACGCCTCGTTCTCGTTGAGGCGCTTGGGGGTGATCAACCGCAACAGGAGACCCCGATGCGCAGTGTGTTGCGGCGGATCCATGGCGGGGAGCTCGCCGGCGAACGGAAGCTGGTCGCGGTATTGCTCGATGATCTCGGTGACGTCGTCGCCCACGAGCGGGACGGGGAAGGGGGACACGCCGCTGACGGTGTTGCACGACGACCACGTGGCCGTATCGTGGTACACCGACATCACCTCGTCGAACCCGGTGATCATCACCACGTCGTGGTGGCTCTCGCTCTGCACGGGGCAGCGCTGGCGCATGTGGTCCCAGTACGCGTACGGGTCGGCGGTCACGGACCTGTCGGAGAAGTAGTCGATCGCCTCGAAGTCGGTCATGCCGTGGTCCTCGCGAAGGTTGCGATGATGTCGTTGGCACGGTACGAGAACGGCCCTCTCCATCGCAACGCCGCATGCTCGGGTCCCACCGGCACCCGGCCCGGCCTCCCTGCAGGTGTTTGACCCCGCAAACGGAACTCTGCGAGGGTGAAAGGGTGATTTCCGCAGCCGACTCCGAGCAGCTCGTCGATGCTCAGCGGTACGCACGGGAGGGCTACCCCCACGAGCTGTGGGCCCGGCTCCGGGCCGAGGCCCCGGTTGCCTACTCCGCTCCCGCCGGCTTCCGGCCCTTCTGGGCCATCACCAAGCACGCCGACATCACGCAGATCGCGTCGCAGCCCCTGCGCTTCTCGAGCGCTCGGGGGATCGTCATCGGCCCAGCCGACGCGCCGATCGGGCCGTCGGACATGGTCGTCACCATGGACCCCCCGCAGCATGGGCCCATGCGCCGGTTGACGAGCCTGCGCTTCACACCCCGCGGGGTCCGGGGACGGCGCGAGGAACTCGAGCGCATCGCGGTCGAGATCGTCGACGCCGCGGCGACCGGTGGCGCGACGCTCGAGTGCGACTTCGTCGAGAGCATCGCTGCGCCGTTGCCGATCGCCGTGGTGTCGTTGGTCCTCGGGGTGCCGCGCGCCGACTGGAAGTTGCTGTTTCGTTGGACCAACGAGGTGATCGGCAAGGACGATCCGGAGTTCCGCCAACCAGGCGAGACGCCCGCCCAGACGAGCATGCGGGCCCGAAGGGAGCTCCATGCCTACTTCGGGCACCTGATCGCGCAGCGTCGCCTCGATCCCCAGGACGATCTCGTGAGCGAGCTGATCCGGGCCGAGATCGACGGGGCGCCGCTCACCGAACGGAAGCTGCTGGCGTACTGCGAGCTCATGGTCGAGGCGGGCAACGAAACGACCCGCAACGCGATCAGCGGGGGTCTCTTGGCCTTCAGCGAGCACCGCAGCGAATGGCAGAAGCTACGCGATCACCCCGAGCTGCTGCCCGACGCCGTCGAGGAGATCCTGCGCTGGGTCAGCCCGATCTCGCACTTCACCCGTACCGCGACCGAGGACTGCGAAGTGCGCGGCGAGCACATCGGCGCCGGCGAGCAGGTTGCGCTCTTCTTCGCCTCGGCGAACCGGGACGAGGACGTCTTCGACGATCCGTTCGCGTTCCGCATCGACCGTCGCCCGAATCCTCACCTGGCGTTCGGCTTCGGCGAGCACTTCTGCATCGGCGCCCACGTCGCGAGGGTCGAGCTCGAGACGATCTTCCGCCACCTGCTCGCACGGCTGGAGTCGTTCGAGATCTCGGGTCCCGTGCAGCGACTGACATCGGTGGTCAACGGTGGCGTCAAGCACCTGCCGATCCGATACCGGCTGACCTAGCCGTCGAGGAGCTCGTCGACCGAGGCACGGGACGTCGCACGCACACGTGGCCTCCCACCGTGGCCGCCGACCGCTGGCGAAGTCGCGGCCCAGGTGCCGTAACCTCGCACCCAGTCGCCCGAGGGGGCACCGACGAGGGGATCGCACCAGTGAGCGGACGTGTGGACGGCAAGGTCGCGATCGTCACAGGAGCGGGTGGCGGCATCGGGCGGGCTCATGCACTGCTTCTGGCGGCCGAGGGCGCCTCCGTGCTGGTGAACGACACCGGGCGTCGCACAGGCGCCGACGCCGCGAGCGTCGTGGCCGAGATCGTCGCCGCGGGAGGCGTTGCCGTCGCCGACACCACCTCGGCCACGTGGGACGGTGCCGCGGCGATCGTCCGCCATGCCCTCGACGTGTTCGGCGGCCTCGACATCGTGGTGAACAACGCCACCGCGGCGCGCAACGCCGATCTCTGGACCGTGACCGAGGAAGAGTGGGATCTCGCCCTCGACGTGAACCTCAAGGGATACTTCGCCATGGTGCGCGAAGCCGCTCCGCACCTGTGCCGTCAGGGCAGCGGCGCCATCGTGAACACCAGCTCCGGTTCAGGCTTCGGTCATCCCTCGGCCGTTGCGTACGCTTCGGCGAAGGAGGGAGTCGTGGGATTGACCCGCACGATCGCCCGTGAGCTCGGCCGATTCGGCGTGCGGTGCAACGCGATCCGCCCGCTGGCCCTCGGGACCTCAACCGCCGAGTACGCGGTGGGCACGGCGAAATGGTCGACGCTCATGGCGCTCACGATGGCGCCGCGCGGCGCACAGGGAGCGTATGAAGCCGCCACCCCGGAATCGCACCCACCGTCGAAGATCTCCCCGATGGTCGTCTGGCTCTGCACGGACGCGGCCAGCAACGTGAACGGGCGCACCTTCCACGTGCGAGGCGACACCGTTGCCCTCCTCAGCGAACCCGGTCCCGAGCGGTTCATCGTGCACGACGGGGGCTGGACGCTCGACGCGCTCGACAAGGTCGCTCCCATCGAGCTCGTGGCTGACCTCACGAACGACTATCGCCTCGACGACCACCCCAAGCTCCAGGTCTTCGAGGGATAGCGTCGAGGGGCACACGGCGCCGAAGTCGCGCCATGGGCGAGGCGGCGAACGACAGGAACGAGGGCCGATGCTCGATCACCTGATCACGGGAGCGACCGTCGTCGACGGCACGGGCGCCCCTCCGGTACGGGGCGATGTCGGTGTGCGTGACGGTCGGGTCGTCGCCCTGGGCCGCGTCGACGAGTCGGCACGGGAGACGCTCGATGCCGATGGGCTGATGGTGTGCCCGGGTTTCATCGATCCGCACACCCACTACGACGCGCAGCTCTTCTGGGATCCTGCCGGTTCGCCGTCGAACGTCCACGGTGTGACCTCGGTGATCGGCGGGAATTGCTCGTTCGCCTTGGCGCCGTTGCGGGCGCAGGACGCGCCGTACACGCGCACCATGATGGCCCGGGTCGAAGGCATGCCGCTCGGTGCGCTTGAGACGGGCGTCCCGTGGAGTTGGGAGACTTTCGGCGAGTACCTCGACGCGCTCGAAGGCCGCATCGGGCTGAACGCCGGCTTCATCGCCGGGCACTCGGCCCTACGCCGGTACGTGCTGGGGCCCGACGCCAACGTGACGGCCGCCGATGAGCGCACGCTGCCCCTGGTGGAGGCGGCATTGGCCGAGGCACTGGCTGCCGGGGCCCTCGGGCTGTCCACCGACATCTCGACGGCGCACATGGACGCCGAGGGCCATCCGGTCCCGGCCAAGGGCGCCGAGCCGGGCGAGCACCTCGCGCTGTGCGAGGTCGTGGGCCGGTATCCGGGCACCACGCTCTCGGGCATCTTCCAGGGTGGCAGCACCGGGTGGAGCGAGTTCGAGCTCGACCATCTGTCGCGCATGTCGGCCGTCGCCAACCGGGTGCTCAACTGGAACCTGCTCGTCGTCGATGCCGCCTACCCCGAGCGCGCCGTGCAGCAGCTGTCGCTGTCACGTCACGCTCGCACGCTCGGTGGGCGGATCGTCGCCTTGCTCATGCCCACCATCGTTCCCATGACCATGAGCTTCGGCAGCTACTGCGCGCTGTTCCTCATCCCGGGGTGGCGAGACGTCATGGGCCTGCCGCCGGCCGAGCGCATGCACGCGCTGCGCAGCTCCGACACTCGCCGGCGCTTGGAGACGGCAGCCAACGCCGAAGAGGCCGGCATGTTCCGTGTGCTCGGAAACTTCGCCGGATACCGGATCGGCGACACGTACAGCGCCGCCAACAACGGTCTGACGGGCCGCCTGGTGAACGACATCGCCCGCGAGCAGGGTGTCCAACCGTTCGACGCGCTGGTCGATGTCGCGCTGGCCGACGACCTGCGCACGGTGCTGTGGCCGCCGGCCGCGGGCGACGACGACGAGCATTGGGCGATCCGAGCAAGCATCTGGAACCACGACGACGTGTTGATGGCCGGCTCCGACGCCGGCGCTCATCTCGACCGGATGTGCGGCGGGTCGTACCCGACCCAGTTCCTCGCCGAGTGCCTGCGGGGACGGGAGTTCATGGCGATCGAGCAGGCGATCCACAACTTCACCGACAAGCCGGCGCGGCTGTTCGGCCTGCGCGATCGGGGCCGTGTGGCTCAGGGCGCGTTCGCCGATCTGGTGGTGTTCGATCCGGCGACGGTCGGGGCCCAACAGGCCCGGCTAGTGCACGACCTTCCCGGCGGGGCCGTTCGCCTCCTGGCCGGATCGACGGGCGTGCACCGCGTGTTCGTCAACGGCGTCGAGACCGTCCGCGACGGCGAGTCAACCGGGGCGAACCCTGGCACGGTTCTGCGATCGGGCCGAGACACCGACACGGTCACGGCCCGCTAGTCCGTGGCGTTGCGCGCCACCGACCCGTCCGCCAGCGTTGATCACCAGCTCGGGCGCCTCCAGGGGGAGCGGTGGGACCAGTTCCGTCCATTGAACCGAGCTCGACGGGCGACGCCCGGCCGGCGACCACCGATCGAGGAGGACCGTGACCCCACGACGCACGGCACGCGTCGGCCTTTCGGTCACTGCGGGCAAGCGCAAGGATGAGTTCTCCCGCACTCCGACACCACCTGGCCCGACTGCATCGAGAGCGCCAAGAAACTCGTGCAGGACCTCCCCGAGGCCACGCAGGACAAGATTCTGCGGGGCAACGCAGAGCGGCTGTTCCGGTTCACGCCGGTCGAGCCTGATCTCGGCCCCGATCTCGGTCCCAGCGAGGTGCGCTGAGTGTTCCGAGAGAGCCCACGCCCTGGTGCACGACCATGCGTCGTCGTGGGACAACCGCTACGGCTGCGCCTGCAACTCCCGTTGTGACTCGCGTTCCCAGTAACGCAGCGCACGGCAGGCCGTGATGAAGGCGGACGGATCTCCGGTCGTGTCCAGGGTCACGTAGCCGTCGTCGATCATCTCGGCGACACCGGCGGCCTCGATCAGCGGTCGTGCCGCTTCCACATGGCCGATGAACTTGCAGTGAGCATGGGCGTCGGTCACGAAATCCTTGGCTGCGGAGTCGAAGGCCAGGGCCCGAGCGCCATCGGCCGACACCAGGAGCACCACGGCGTCGAAGAGCACCGACGGTGCTCCGGTCACGTTGTGATCGGCGGAGAGGGTCGCCCCGTCGCTCGTCGTCACCCCCCCGACCTTCGGCGCGATGAGCTCGAGGCTCGCACCCTCGGCGTCGACGGCTTCCTGGAGGGCTCCGATCAGATCGGCGTCGGATCCGTCGGAGATCAGGGCGCCGACCTTGCGGCCCCGGAACGTTTCGGGGCTGTTGCCGAGGATGCTGAGCGCCGAGGAAGCGGGGAGATCGATCGGGGACTTGGCCGCCGGGCTCGGGGCGGGGACATCGACCAGCCCGAGGCCGTCGGCCACACCTTGGGCCAGGGTCGGGTCGACGTTGCCGAGATTGGCGACCATTCGGCTCCTGATGGCCGGGGTCTTCACCTTGCTGAGCTCGAACACGAAGGCACCCACGATGTGCGACTGCTCCACCGGTGTCTGGCTCACGTAGAACTGCCGAGCCTGGCTGTAGTGGTCGGCGAAGGTCTCCGATCGCACCCGTCGGGTGTCGCCGCTCTCGCTCGCCGCGAAGCTGGTGAAGCCCCGCTCGGGATCTTCCCGTGGACCTTTGTTCTCGCCGCTCAATGAGTTCGGTTCGTAGTTGACACGACCGGACGGATTGGTCATTGCCATGTGCCCGTCCTGCTGGAAGTGAGCAACGGGGCACTTCGGAGCGTTGACAGGAATATGCGTGAAGTTCGGTCCGCCGAGACGCTTCAACTGCGTGTCGAGATAGGAGAAGTTACGGCCTTGCAGCAGCGGATCGTTGGTGAAATCCAAACCAGGAACGATGTTCTGCGTACAGAAAGCCACCTGCTCAGTCTCTGCGAAGACGTTGTCGACGAGCTTGTCAAGAACCATCCGACCGATGACTCTCACCGGGACCTGTTCCTCGGGGATGAGCTTCGTGGCGTCGAGGATGTCGAACTCGAAGGCGTCGGCGAAGGCGTCGTCGAACACCTGGATGCCGAGCTCCCACTCAGGGAAATCGCCAGCAGTGATCGCGTCCCAGAGGTCGCGTCGGTGGAAGTCGGGATCGGCCCCGTTGATCTTCACGGCCTCGTTCCACACGACCGATTGGACACCCTGCTTGGGCTTCCAGTGGAACTTCACATAGGTTGACTGGCCCGCACCGTTGATGAGGCGGAAACTGTGGACCCCGAACCCTTCCATGAATCTGAACGAGCGCGGAATGGTCCGGTCGGACATGGCCCACAACATCATGTGCGTCGACTCGGGCATCAGGGAGATGAAGTCCCAGAAGTTGTCGTGGGCCGAGGCGGCTTGGGGAAAACCTCGGTCGGGCTCCTCCTTGACCGCGTGGACCAGATCAGGGAACTTCATGGCATCCTGGATGAAGAAGACGGGGATGTTGTTGCCAACGAGGTCCCAGTTTCCCTCCTTTGTGTAGAATTTCACCGCGAATCCACGTACGTCGCGCACGAGATCGGCCGAGCCTTTGTTGCCGGCAACGGTTGAGAAGCGAACAAAAACCGGGGTTCGCTCGCCGGGACGCTGGAGCAGATCGGCCGCGGTGATGTGGGCGAGGGACTCGTAGGGCTCGAAGTAGCCGTGGGCGCCGTAGCCCCGGGCATGGACCACCCGCTCGGGGATCCGCTCGTGGTCGAAGTGGAAGAGCTTCTCGCGAAGGTGGAAGTCGGCCAGCAGCGCCGGGCCCCGACTACCAACGCGGAGCGAGTTCTGGTCGTCGCTGACGGGGATGCCCTGCTGCGTCGTCAACGTCGGGCCGGCCTCAGACACGGTCTGGTGGGTCTCGCCGCCGGCACCGACGGTCCCGTCGCCGTCGCCCCCAGCGTTGGCGCCCGGTCCGGGCTTGGCTCGCTTCTTCGAATTCACTGCCATGGATCGCTCCCAATCGAGGTGTCTCCATTGGCGTTCCCCGAACGAGGGCCCACCAAACGGTTTCGGCCTCGATCACCAGGCTCGACCGGGTTGGCGGTCATGCCCGAGCCCGTGGAAACCTTGTGCACCAAGGGCGGTCGTCGACGGGACCGCCTCCAGGAAGGGGACCAGGTCATGGCCGACATGCTCGTGGAGACCTATCGAGGCGCCACCTTCGTCTCGAGTGATTCGCACGTCACCGAGCCGATCGAGCTCTACGTCGAGCGTGTCGACGCCGAGTTCCGCGAGCGTGCGCCCCGAATCGAAGATCGCGACGGCTGGCGGACGCTGTTCGCCGAAGGCCTCGATCCCCGCAAGCACATGTCGGCTGACG
>JANLSK010000208.1:0-4899 GCA_031362415.1 Actinomycetes bacterium
GGGCCTGGGTGGCGATGGCGACTTCGCGTCGGGCGGTGGGGAGCGAGAGGTTCGACCGGGCTGCGAGCCAGGATGCGGTGTCGGGCATCCCGTCGACCCGGTAGCACTGCGACTCGTCGAATGCGGCGATCACGTCGATCAGCTCGGCATGAATGGTGGTCATCAATGCTCGTAGCTCGCCGAGCGTGTCGGCCAGTTCCTCCGGTTCGATATCAGCAAAGCGCTTCCCATCCATTGACGACCATGATACCAGGGGTGTACGACAGTAATGACCTGATTCGGCGAGGAAAAGGAGAAGTCGAATACGCCACCTATGCTGATAGATATCTGACGCCCATGCCCTGCGCTCACGCCCCGCCCGGAGCCGAAAAGATGCGTGATGGCCGACAACCATGCGGCCCGGGAGCTGTACGAGTGGGCCCGGTTCGAGTCCTCCCCGGACGACAGCGACCACGGCGCGCCGTGAGAAGACCGACGACGGGCGCCGACGATCGATGAGGGTGCTGCGAGCCTGCACGGGCTCGTAGTCTCACGGGCATGGTGAGCGTGAGTCCCCGAGAACAGGCCTTGGCGGAGCTGATGGGCCCGGGCGGGCCGTTCGAGGTGGTCGAGGGCGACGTGCTCGGTGAGCGGGTCACCATGTTCAAGCGGCGTCAACCGCACCTGCGGTCGGTGCTGGCTTCGTCGGCCGTCCACGGTGACGCCGGGTACGTGACCATGGGAGAACGGACGATCAGCTACGCCGAGCACCTCCGGCTCGTGGCCTCGGTGGCCGCCGCGCTGCGCACCGAGTACGGGATCGGCCCCGGCGATCGGGTGGCGATCATCTCGGCCAACCGTCCGGAATGGCCCATCACGTTCTGGGCCGCGGTGAGCCTGGGCGCCATCGTCTGCGCCGGCAACGGATGGTGGACGGCCGACGAGATCGTCTACGCCATCGAGCTCACCGAGCCCAAGCTCCTCGTGGCTGATCGCCAGCGTCTGGCCCGGATCGCGGGTCGGGACGTGAGCGTGCGGACGCTCGAGATCGAGACGGAGTTCGCCGCGCTCGAGTCGTACGCCCCCGACGCCGACCTTCCCGATGTCGACCTGGCCGAGGACGACCCGGCGCTGATCCTGTTCACCAGCGGCACAACGGGGAAGTCCAAGGGAGCGACCATCTCGCACCGAGGGCTGATCGGCTTCGTCCACGTGCAGTTCTGCAACGGGGCCGCCCGCATGCGCGCCGCCGCCATCGCTGAGGAGGAGGCTCGGGCCCGGGGCGAAGATCCGCCGGCGCCGGCCCCGGCGGTCACCATGCCCACGGGCCAGAATGTGACGCTCTTGACCTCTCCGATGTTCCACGTCTCGGGGCTCTTCGCCGGAATCATCATGGGCCTCTCGACCGGTGGGCGCATGGTGCTGCGGGAGGGCCGCTTCGACGCCGAGGACGTGCTTCGCCTCATCGAGAAGGAGAGGGTCACCGCCTGGTCGCCCTTGGGGGGCTTGGGGTTGCGGACCATCGACCATCCGGCGTTCGGGAACTATGACACGTCGAGCCTTCGCACCGTGGGCTTCGGTGGATCGCCCACCGCGCCGGCGACCCTGACGCGGATCAAGGCCGCGTTCCCGTCGCTGGGCGGGGCCCTGGCCAACGGGTACGGATCGAGCGAGACCGTGGCATCGGTGTCCGCCAACACGGGAGTCGATTACGACGCCAGGCCGGAGTCGGCCGGGTTCGCCAACGCCACCTGTCAGATCGAGATCTGGGACGAGCACGGCCAGCCCGTGCCCGACGGTGTGGAGGGCGAGATCCACGTCCGCAGCGCCTACACGATGCTCGGCTACTGGAACAACGAGGCCGCGAACGCGGCGACGCTCAAACGGGGCCGCTGGCTGGCCACCGGCGACATCGGTCGCTTCGAGGACGGGTTCCTCACGATCAACTCCCGAGCCCGCGACATGATCTTGCGCGGCGGCGAGAACATCTACCCGATCGAGGTCGAGCACCGGATCGACGAGCATCCGGCGGTGAGCGAGTCGGCCGTGATCGGCGTCGAGCACGAGATCCTCGGCCAGGAAGTGAAGGCCGTCGTCGTCCCCGTCACGGGCGCCGAACTCGACCTCGTCGAACTGGCCCGGTGGGTGGGCGAGACCCTGGCGCCGTTCAAGGTTCCCGTGCACTGGGAGATCCGCCGCGAACCCTTGCCCCGAAACGCCGCGGGCAAGGTGCAAAAGACCGTCCTCACCGGTGAATCGGCGCTGGCCCCTGACGACCACAGGGAGCACTGAGCAGACCCTCGAGCACCCGGCAGTCGGACGTCGCCCATGACGTGTTGTGCCCACTGCTCGGGGTGCTTGGGTCGGGTCAGCGGCCGTTGGCCGAGGTCGTCGTGGTCAGCAGCGGAGGGACGCTCGCTGATTGGCTCGCTTGTCCAGCCGTCGTAGCCCGTCCCCGCCACGACCTGGACCCGGACGGTTGACCGCGGCCGGGTGGCGCACGTCGACCTCGTCGTTCTCGTGGGGCTGAGCCTGCGCCATGAGCGGTCCTGGTCAACAAGGCGGGAGGGCGGTCCGTAGACTCCGGCGGGGAGCGGTGGATGCACGCACGGCACCCGCGGATCGTCAGGGGAGTTCCGCTGACGGCGACCATGGAGGAGCGGTGATCGACGCGGTCAGGCTCGAGATCCGCGAGTCCGGCAAGGTGGCCCGGCTCGTGCCGATCAGTGGGACCGTCGAGGTCGGCTCCGACTGCGCTGGCGTGATGATCGCTGATCCCGAGCTGGCGCCCGTCCACCTGCGCCTGGACGTGAGCGCCGACGCCGTGCACGTCTCCGATGCCGGCAGCGAGCCGGGGGTCGCGGTCAACGGGGTGCGGCTGGTGGGCTCGGCCCGACTCCAGTCGGGCGACACGCTCCACGCCGGGTCCACCTCGATGATCGTGCGCATCCTGGCCACGACGGCCACGACGGCCACGACGGCCACGCCGGCCACGCCGCGACCGATGGCCACGGTGGCTCCGCCGGTACCGATGGGCGCCACGATCATCGTGGCGTCGCCGATCGTGCGGCCGCCCCGACCGAGTGTCGTCCATGCCGTCGCCGCCCCGGCTGGCGACCGGCCCGGACCGGTGTTACGGATCGGGCGGGGGCCCGACAACGACATCGTCGTCTCCGATCTGCTCGTCTCGCGCTACCACACCGAGGTGCGATGGAACCCCGACACCGGCACCTGGGAGGTCGTCGACCTCGGCAGCCGCAACGGCACGTACGTGAACGGCACCGCGGTCGCTCGCAGCCCGATCGGCGAGCGGGACATCGTCGCTGTGGGCCTCAGCCTGTTCCGCCTGCACAACGGCAGCTTCGAGGAGTACCGCGACGACGGAGCCGTGTCGTTCTCGGCGGTCGGTCTCACCGTCACCACCGGCACCGGGCGCTCGCTGGTCGACGACGTCTCGTTCTCGCTCGGCGAACGAGCGCTGTTCGGCGTGATCGGGCCGTCGGGCTCGGGGAAGTCGACCCTGCTGTACGCCCTGTCCGGCCGGCGTCCGGCGGCCAGCGGGACCGTCCTCTACAACGGGCGCGACCTCTACCACGACTACGCCGAGCTGCGGAACCGCATCGGGTTCGTTCCCCAGGAGGACGTGCTGCAGCGGGAGCTGAGCGCGCGTCGGGCCCTCGAGTTCGCCGGGCGCCTGCGCTTCCCGAGCGACGTCACCGGCGGTGAGCGTGTCGCCCGCATCGACGACGTGCTGGACGAGCTCGGGCTCACCGACGTGGCCGACTCCCCGATGCAGCAACTCTCGGGCGGCGAGCGCAAGCGGGCGAGCGTGGCGCTCGAGCTGCTGACCAAGCCGTCGTTGGTGTTCCTCGACGAGCCCGCCTCGGGGCTCGATCCCGGTCTGGAGCGGTCGCTCATGCGTACGCTGCGTGCGTTGGCCGACGGGGGCCGGACCATCGTGGTCGTCACCCACGATCTGTCGAGCATCCGGTTGTGCGACGACGTGCTCGTGCTCGCACCGGGCGGAGTGCCGGCGTACCTCGGACCGCCGGGGTTGGCAACCCAGCGCTTCGGGGCCGACGACCTCACGGACGTCTTCAGCGCCCTGAGCGCGGACCCCATGCGCAACTGGCGCCCGCCCCGTCCCTCCGCCGACGAGCACGCACAACCCCAGCCGCTCGTCGGCCCGATCACCGCGGCCACACCAACGAGCCGTATCCGCCTCGAGCGCCCCGCCACGCTGCCCGTGTCGCCGGGTACTCCAGCTTCGGACCGGACGGCGGCGCCCCCGGATTCCGGATCGGGCGCGCCGTCGGACAGGGCCGCGTCGGGCCTCGTCGAGCTGCGGAGGCGTCGCCTGTCCTGGTTCGTCCAGCTCCGGACGCTCGTCGCCCGGTCGACGGCCGTGCTGGGCTCCGATCGGCGCAACCTGGCGCTGCTCCTGGCCCAGGCTCCGGTGCTCGGGCTGCTGATGCTCGTGGCGTTACCCGCCGGAGAGCTCGGCGCGCCCGACCCGCAGGAGGTGCGGTTCGTGTCGGTGGCCCCCCTGGTGCTGTTCGTGCTCATCCTGGGCGTGACGTGGCTGGGCGCCAACGTCGCCATTCGTGAGATTGCTCGGGATCTGCCGTTGCTGCGGAGCGAACGGGCCGTCGGGTTGTCGCTCTCGGCCTACGTGACCGCCAAGACGATCGTGTTGGGCGTGATCGTGATCGGCCAGACGGTGGTCGTCGTGGCGTTGGCCACCGCCCGCCAGCAGGGTCCCCGATCGGCGATCCTGCTGGGCTGGGCCCCCTTCGAGTTGATCGTGATCGTCGCGGTCGCCGGTCTCGCCTCGATGGCCCTGGGCCTGCTGATCTCGGCCCTGGCGGGATCAGCAGAGCGGGCGACGACACTGTTGCCCGTGGTGCTGATCCTCCAGCT
>JANLSK010000224.1:0-11219 GCA_031362415.1 Actinomycetes bacterium
TGCTGGAGAGCGCGCTGGAATCGGAACGGGCCGAGGCCGCAGAGATCTACCCGGCCTATGCTCGGGCAGCTCGCCGTGAGGGCCGAGACGACGTGGCCGAGTGGTTCGAACGCCATGCCGTGGCCGACGCCGACCACGCCCGGCGCTTCGAGGCGCTCCTGCGGACGATCGAGGCTGGCTCGTGAGGGACAGCTGCGGTGAACCGACCCGTCCGGGTTCGACTTGAGATGATCGGGCCGCATCCGCTGGAGGCCGGGCCCGTGTCGTAGGTTCTGTCGTTCATGAGCTGGGTCGGGTGGGCCAACGGGGAGCTCGACACCATCCGAGCTCAGGGGCGCTGGCGCAGCACCGTGTCGTTCGACGCCTGCGGCCCCGTCGGCACCGTGGCCGCTCGGGGCTCGGTGACATCCTTTGCGTCCAACGACTACCTCGGGCTCACGAGCCATCCAGCCGTCATCGCTGCGGCCCACGCAGCGATCGATCGATGGGGTACCGGATCGACCGCGTCGCGGCTGATCGTCGGAACCCGGCCGATCCACGCCCAGCTCGAGGCGGCGCTGGCCGCCTGGAAGGCCACGGAGGCGGCCCTGGTGTTCTCCACCGGGTACTCGGCGAACCTGGGCCTGCTCGCCACGCTGGCGGGGCCCGGGGTCAGGGTCGTGAGCGACGAGTTGAACCATGCCTCGATCATCGACGGATGCCGGCTCGCCCGGGCCGAGGTGCTCGTGGCGCGGCACAACGACCTCGACCATGTCGCGCAGCTCCTGGCGGGCGCAGGAAGGGGACGAGCGATCGTGGTCACCGACTCGGTGTTCTCGATGGACGGCGACATCGCCGACGTCACCGGGCTCAGTGAGCTCTGTGCGGCCACAGGCAGCCTGCTCGTGCTCGACGAGGCCCACGTCGTCCTGGGAACCGACCAGCCGGTGGCTCACGGAGCCGAGGTCGTTCGGGTGGGCACGCTTTCGAAGACCTTGGGCGCGCTCGGGGGGTTCGTCGCCGGCCCCGGGCCGATCATCGACCTGCTCCGCAACCGGGCCCGGTCGTTCATCTTCACGACCGCGCCCAGCCCGGCCGACACCGCAGCGGCGCTCGCTGCGCTCACCGTGGTGCGCAGCGCCGAGGGCGAATCGCTCCGCCGGCACCTGCGGGCCCTGGTCGATCGGGTGCGACCCGGGCACCCGTCGCCCATCGTTCCCGTCGTCCTGGGCTCTGAGGAGCGGGCGCTGCACGCCGCAGAAGCCTTGCTGGAACAGGGGATGCTCGTCCCGGCCATACGCCCGCCCACCGTGGCACCCGGGACGTCCCGGCTCCGGGTCGCGCTCTGCGCGGCCCACACCTTCGAGCAGGTCGATGCCCTCGCCCGGGCGCTGGCCGACCTGCCCGGCTCCCTCGACACCACGATCAGACCCCTGGAGACCCCATGACCCGTGCTCGTGATCTGCTGACTGCGGCAGGAGATGCCCTACTCGACGAGCGTCGCATGCTCAGCTTGGAAGAGCTCGCTCAGCTCGCGGAGCTACCCGACGACGCTGTCCCGTCGCTGGCTGCGCTGGCGCACGAGGTTCGGTTGTCGTGGGCCGGGCCGAACGTGGAGGTGGAAGGGATCCTCTCGGCCAAGACCGGCGGCTGTCCCGAGGACTGTCATTTCTGCTCCCAGTCGGCGAAGTTCGACACGCCGGTGAAGGCCACGCCGTTCCTCGACGCCGAAGAGATCCTCCGGGCCGCCGAGGAGACCAAGCAGCTCGGGGCATCGGAGTTCTGCATCGTCCTCGCCGTCAGAGGCCCCAACCCGTTCATCATGGACCAGCTCGTACGCATCGTCCCGCTGGTGCGTGAGCAGACCGGCCTCAACGTTGCGGTCTCGGCCGGAATCTTGACGGAGCGCCAGGCCGACCGTCTGGCCGAGGTGGGCGTGCACCGCTACAACCACAACCTCGAGACGGCCCGCTCGTTCTTCGGTGAGATCGTCACCACCCACACGTGGGACGAGCGGGCGGCAACCTGTGCGTTGGTGCGTGAGCGGGGCATGGAGCTGTGCTGCGGTGTCTTGCTGGGTATGGGCGAGACGGTCGCGCAGCGCATCGAGCTGCTGGGCCAGCTCCGCGATGTCGAGCCGGCCGAGGTGCCGATCAACTTCCTCAACCCCCGGCCGGGGACGCCGCTCGGCGACCGGCCCTTCGTCGAGCCGCTCGAAGCCATCCGGTGGATCGCGTTGTTCCGGCTCGCCCTGCCCGAGGTGATTCTGCGCTATGCCGGCGGGCGCGAGGTGACCTTGCGCGAGCTTCAGGCGCTCGGGATGACCGCGGGTATCAACGCGCTCATCATCGGCAACTACCTCACCACCCTGGGACGTTCGCCCCAGGACGACCTGCAGATGCTCAACGACCTCCGCATGCCGATCGGGGCGCTCTCGAAGGCGATCTGATGGCGACCTCGATGCACTGCCCGTCCTGCGGGAGCCTCGACTGCTCTGATCTGGAGTGCCGACGCACACTCGACCCGCCCCGGTTCTGCTCCACGTGCGGCCGTCGACTTCGGGTGCTGATCACGCCGACGCGGTGGGAGGCCGAGTGCCCTACCGGATGCCCGTCCGCGCTCTCAGGGGCCACGCAATGAACGACTGGGTGCAGCGCGACGAAGCCGTTGTCTGGCACGGCTTCACCCAGATGGCGTGCTACGCCGACAACGCCCCCGTGATCGTTGAGCGCGGTGAGGGCCGTGAGCTGATCGCCGTCGACGGCACCCGGTATCTCGACGCCATCTCGTCGCTGTGGGTCACGACCCTGGGCCATCACGTGCCCGAGCTCGACCAGGCGGTGCGCGATCAGCTCGACCGCATCGCCCATTCCACGTTGCTGGGCAACGGAAATCGAGTGACCATCGAGCTCGCGGAAGCGCTCGCCGCGGTCGTGCCCGTCGACGATCCCCACTTCCTGTTCGCCTCCGACGGCGCCGCCGCGGTCGAGCAGGCCCTGCGCATCGCCTTGCAGTTCTGGGCGAACACCGGGCAGCGCGGTCGCACGACCTACCTCGCGTTCGACGGCGCCTACCACGGCGACACCATCGGGGCGCTGTCGGTGGGCGACGGCGGGTTCGGCACCACGGTGTACGACCCGTTGCGATTCCCCGTGCTGCGCGCGCCGATCGGCGACGTCGCCGTCGCCGTGCGCACGATCGCCGAGCACCGGGCCACGCTTGCCGCGGTGGTGCTCGAACCGCTCGTGCAAGGGGCTGCGGGCATGGTGCTGGTCGAGCCGACTTTCGTGCGAGCGGTCGCCGAGGCCTGCGCCGAGCATGACGTGCTGCTGGTGTGTGACGAGGTCGCCACCGGCTTCGGACGCACCGGAACCCTGTTCGCGCTGGAGCAGTGCCACGTTCGTCCCGACATCTTGTGCATCGGCAAGGGTCTCACCGGTGGCTACCTGCCGATGGCCGCCACGGTTGCCTCCCGGCGCGTCTACGACGCCTTCCTCGGCGCCGACCTGTCCGAGCGCACCCTGTATCACGGGCACTCCTACTCGGGGAACGCCCTGGCCGCAGCCGTCGCCCTGCGCCACCTCCAGCTCATCGAGGAGTGGGACGTCCTCGCCAACGTGCGGGACCGGGCCGCCCAGTTGCAGGCGCTCCTCGCCGTCGGGATCGCAGAGCATCCGGCGGTCCGACAGGTTCGCCAACACGGTCTGATGGTGGGCGTCGAGCTGCACGCCTGCCCCGAGGGACGAAGGCTGGGCCGCCTCGTTTCCGCCGAGTGTGTTCGCCGTGGTGTGCTCATCCGCCCGCTGGGCGACGTGATCGTGCTCATGCCCATGCTCACCTCGACGGCCACCGAGATCGAGCGGATCGTGGAGACGGTCGGCGCCGCCATCGATGCGGTCTGCCGATGAGCGTCATCGTCTTGTGCGCTGGAACCGCCACGGAGGTCGGCAAGACCTGGGTGGGCGCCGCCGTGCTGCGCGCGTTGCGCGACAACGGGCAGACGGTCGTTGCCCGCAAGCCCGTGCAGTCGTTCGACCCGTCCGAGGCGGGATCGGGAACGACCGACGCCGAGGTGCTTGCGCTGGCCACAGGGGAGGCCGCGTCGACGGTCTGCCCGCAGCACCGTTGGTACGAGCTGGCCCTCGCGCCGCCCATCGCCGCCGAGCTGCTCGGCCGTCCGTCGTATTCCGACGGGGAGCTGGCGGCCGAGCACGGAGATCCGTTGGCCGACGTGGTCTGGGTCGAGACCGTGGGCGGGCCGTTGTCGCCGATGACGTTCGACGGCGATTCGGCCAGCACGGCCCGGTGGCTCCATCCTCACGTCGTGGTGCTCGTGGCCGACGCCGGGTTGGGGGCCATCAACGCCGTGCGACTGGCCGCGATACCTTTCGCCGGCCGCAACGTCGTCGTCTTCCTCAACCGCTATGCCGATGTCGCCGTGTGTCGTACGAACCTGATCTGGTTGCGCACCAACGGTTTCACGGTTACCACCGACGTCGAGGCCCTGGCGCAGCTCATCGAGTCGATGCTCTGACGAGTGCCGGCAGGGCGTTGCCGACGCCGGCGCCGGGTGTTGTCAACAGCGTGACGCCCTACGCTCGGGAACTGAGAGGAGTGCGCATGACCTACGTTCTTCCCGACCTCACCTACGACCCCGGGGCCCTCGAACCGCACCTCGACGGTCGCATCGTCGAGCTGCACCACGGCAAGCACCACGCCAGCTATGTGGCGGCGGCGAATGCCACGCTCGACCGGCTGGCCCAGGCCCGAGCCGACGATCGGTGGGACTCGATCGTCGGTCTCGAGAAGAGCCTGGCGTTCAACCTCGGCGGTCACGTGTTGCACAGCCTCTACTGGGCGAACCTGTCGCCTCATGGCGGGGGCGCGCCTGCCGGAGAGCTGGCCGAGGCCATCGGCGCCTCGTTCGGTTCGTTCGCCGGGTTCCAGGCGCAGTTCACCCAGGCCACGGTCACCGTTCAGGGTTCGGGCTGGGGGTTGCTCACCCATGAACCGCTCGGGGGCGGGCTGATCATCGAGCAGCTCGAGGTGCACCACCAGTCGACCGTGCTGGGCGGTGTGCCCATCCTGGCGATCGACGCCTGGGAGCACGCCTATTACCTGCAGTACGAGAACCGTCGCGCCGAGTACATGAGCGCCATCTGGAACGTCGTCAACTGGAGCGATGTCGAGCAGCGCTGGCAGGCTGCCACCCGAGCCCGGTGACGGACGGGCGGTCCTCGGGTGGCCCCCGGCCCTTCGCAGCGTGTCTGGTCAGGGGTGTTCAGTCGCGCTCGCCGAGGACGTAGCCGTCTCGATGCTCGGAGTCGTCGAGACAGGCCATGCCCTCGAGCATGATCCCGTAGCCGTGGTCGGCCGCGAGGAGCTGCCGGATGGAATGCACGAACGCCACCCGGGTGTAGCGGACGACGAGTGGAGACTGTCGAACGAGCTGCTCGGCCAGCTCCCACGCCCGGGGGAGCACGAGCTCGGGCGGCAGCACCTCGGCGACGAGCCCGAGTTCGAGCGCCGTGTGGGCATCGATCTCCTGGCCGGTGAGCATGAAGTAACGGGCCCGGTTGAGCCCGAGCAGCAGCGGCATGATGAGGTGCATGCCGTCGCCGGGCACGAGCCCGTTGACGAAGTGGCCCGAGTCCTGGAACACCGTGGTCTCTGATGCCAGCACGATGTCGCTGAGGAGGGGAGTCTCGGCGTGACGCCACACCGGTCCGTTGAGCGCCGCGATCACCAAGGCCTCGATGTCGAGCAGGTTGCCCAGGAGCTTGCGGACGTTCCAGTGCGCGAACTCCCATCCTCGTGCCGTCGACTTGGGGAACGTCGCCGGCGATCCCTTGGGCCCGTTGAACTCCTCGCCCGCGCCAGTGAGGATCACGACCCGGTTCTCGGGATCGTTGGCGATGGCGGCGAACGCCTCCTGCATCTCGCGCACCGGGCCGGCACCCCAGCGGAGCGACCCGCCATCGGTATGGAACGTGAGCTGCAGGATGCCGTCGCGTCGCTCCATCGCGATGGTCTCGAACCGGTCCGCGTACGCGGGTGTGGTGGCCATCGGGTCCTCCGCAGTGGGGGTCGCACGGCGCGACGGCCGTCGTCCCTCGGGCGGCGGGAGTATGGCGGGTGCGTCATCGCCTGTCCAGCAAAGGTGAACGCGACTGCGCGCTCTGTTCGCTCTGACTGTTTCGAGACCTCATGGCTCCCACGGCCCGGCGGTTGCGTCGACGAGGCGGTCGGCACAAAGCTGGCCGAGGTGAGCAACGCGTCGGAGCACGGCCCCGCCCGGCAAACCGCAGCGGTGCCCGACGGCCGCTTGCGGACGCGGGCCTTTACCACCTGGATCGACCGCCGGGCGACGGCCACGCCCGAGGCGCTGATGTCGGCCGACGACCGCGGACGGCATCAGACCTTCGGGGAGTATCACGAGGCCGTGCAACGGGTCGCGGCAGCGTTCGCCTCCGAGGGCGTGGGCCCGGACGTGGTGGTGGCCTGGCAGCTCCCAACCTGGATCGAGGCGCTGGTTCTGGCCGGCGCGCTGGCGACGCTCGACGCGACGCAGGTGCCGCTGCTGCCGACCTACCGGGAACGCGAGATCGAGCACGCGGTGCGCACGACCGGCGCATCGCTCGTGGTGGTGCCCGACTCCTACGGCACGGCGGCCCTGGCCGATCAGGCCCGACGGGCGGTGCGCGACCTGCCTGGGGTGCGGGTGCTCGTGGTCGGCGAGCGCCGGCTCCCCGAGTCGACGCCAGCCCCGACACCTGCCGTGGCCATCGACAGCGCTGTCGAGCACGACGGCGTCGATCACGGCGCCGGCGACGACCCGGTGCGGTGGGTCTTTCACACCTCGGGGACGACGGCTGAGCCCAAAGGCGTGCTGCACACCGACGCCACGTTGTTGGCTGCGGCCCGGGCGTTCGTGCATTCGGTGCGCATGACGGCCGCCGACCGCAACGCGCTGCCGTTCCCGGTCACCCATGTCGGTGGTATCCAAATGCTCATCGCATCGCTCGAGTCGGGGTGCGCCAACGTGCTCCTCGACCGTTGGGTGCCCGAAGACGCCGTGGCCGTGCTGGCCCGGGAGGGCGTCACGCTGGCCGGCGCCGGGCCGGCCTTCTTCCACGGGTACCTCGCTGCCCAGCGGCGCTGTCCCGGGACGCCGATCTTCCCCGGCGTGCGGGCCTTCACCAGTGGGGGCGCCCCCAAGAGCCCGTCGCTGCACGCGGCGCTGCGCGAGGCGTTCGGCGTGGGCATCGTGTCGAACTATGGACTCACGGAGTGCCCCAACACCACGGGGAACGATCCCGACGCGCCCGACGGCGTGCTCGCGCTCACCGAGGGTCGGGCCAACCCGGGGCTTGTGCTGTCGGTGCGCCGTCCCGACGGATCGGCCAGCGCTGCCGGCGAGGAGGGCGAGCTCTGGCTGCGGGGCCCGCAACTGTGCCGAGGCTACGTCGACCCGACGTTGACAGCGGAGGCGTTCGACGCCGATGGGTTCTTCCGTACCGGCGATCTCGTGCGGATCGACCCGGGCGGCAACCTCGTCGTCTCCGGGCGCATCAAGGACGTCATCATCCGCATGGGCGAGAACATCTCCGCTCGCGAGGTCGAGGACCTGCTCGGCGAGCATCCCGCCGTCGCCGACGTCACCGTCGTGGGGTTGCCCGACGAGCGACGGGGTGAGCGGTGCTGCGCTGTGGTGGTACCGGCCGATCCCGCTCGTCCACCGACGCTTGTCGATCTGACGGGCTTCCTCCGGAGCAAGGGGCTGATGTTCCAGAAGATGCCGGAGCAACTGGAGACCATGAGCTCGCTGCCCCGCAACGCCGGAGGAAAGGTCGACAAGCAGACACTGCGCGCCGTTCTGGGCGCTGCGCCTCCCTCGCAACTCACGTCGGCTGAGCAATCCACGTCGGCGTCCACGACGACGACACCGTCGATCTGATCGGGGGAGTACTGGATCTCGGCTTCACTCCCGAGCAGGACCGCTTCCGCGACGAGGTTCGCTCGTGGCTGCGGGCGCACGCGCCACGAGCCGACGACGGTCCGATCGACGGCCGGGCCCTGGTCGAGTTCCAG
Organism: Actinomycetes bacterium; assembly: GCA_031362415.1. Taxonomy (GTDB): domain Bacteria; phylum Actinomycetota; class Acidimicrobiia; order IMCC26256; family VFJJ01; genus VFJJ01. Next base: position 8,071 of record JANLSK010000224.1, read on the forward strand.
CGCGAGTGGCAGGCCTGCCTGGCCCAGCGTGACCTGGTGGCGGTGCACTGGCCCGTGGAGCATGGCGGACGGGGTCTGGGCTGGATCGAGGCCTTCATCGTTCAGGAAGAGGTGGCGCTGGCGCGAGCGCCCGAGATCGTCAATCGGGTCGCAGTGAACCTCGTCGGTCCCACGCTCCTCGAGCACGGCACGCCCGAGCAGCGCGAACGTCACCTCCGGAGCATCCTCACCGCCGACGATCTGTGGTGTCAGCTCTTCAGCGAGCCCGGGGCCGGATCCGATCTGGCCGCCATGAGCACGCAGGCGGTCCGGGTCACGGGCGGCTGGAGCGTGACGGGCCAGAAGGTGTGGGCGTCGAACGCGCAGTACTCGCGATACGGGGTGCTCCTGGCCCGGACCGGTGAGCGTCGGGGAGGTCGTCCGCCCATCGGTTACTTCCTCCTCGAGATGGACCAGCCCGGTGTCGAAGTGCGCCCGCTGCGGCAGATGACGGGCGAGTCGGAGTTCAACGAGGTGTTCCTGAACGAGGCGTTCGTGCCCGACGACGCGCTCGTTGGTGATCCCGACGACGGCTGGCGGATCATGAGCACCACCCTGGGCTACGAACGGGCCACGTCGCCCCGGCAGCTGATCGTGCACACCGTGCTCCTGGAGGAGTTGCTCGAACAGGCGCGCACCGAGTCCCACGGTCCCGTCGTGCGCCAGGGTCTGGCCCGGGCCTTCACCGATCTCCGCATCTACCGCCTGCACCTGTACCGCACCTTGAGCTCGCTCGAGAGCGGTGGCCAGCCCGGGTCGGTCAGCTCGGTCGTGAAGCTCTTCTGGAGCGAGATGGCCCAACGCATGCACGACCTGTCGATGGCCATGCTGGGTCTGGCGTCGGTCGCCGGCCCGTCGCGGCGGCAACGCAACTTCTTGTACTACCGGGCCGGCACGATCTTCGCGGGAACCTCGGAGATTCAGCGCAACACCTTGGGGGAGATGGTGCTGGGGCTGCCCCGAGAGCCCCGGCCGGGGTCGTCGGCCCCGCTGGTCCCCTCCACCGGCCCGCCTTCCAAGGAGAGCACCTGATGATCCGTTCGGGGCGCATCCTCGTCAGCCACGACGAGGCCATCTCCACCATCACCCTCAACCGTCCCGAGCGCATGAATGCCCTCGACCCCGACATGGTGATCGAGCTGATGGATGTTCTGGGCGAGGTTGACCTGGAGGAGTCGACGCGTGCCGTGGTGCTCACCGGTGCCGGACGGAGCTTCACAGCCGGCGGCGACGTGAAGGCCTTCGGCTCGCGGCCCGATCCCCGGGTGCACCGTCGGGGCTGGCATCTCGTGCACCGGATGCTCGAGTTCGAAAAGCCCATCGTGGCCATGGTGAACGGCCCGGCCGTGGGGCTGGGCCTCACGCTGGCGCTCTTGTGCGACAGCACGGTGATGGCCGACGACGCCACGATCGGCGATCCCCATGTGAGCCTGGGGTTGGTGGCGGGCGACGGTGGCGCCGTGGTGCTGCCGCTGCTCATCGGCCCGCAGCGGGCCAAGGAGATGCTCCTGACCGGCGCGATGGTCACCGGCGTCGAGGCGGCGGCGATGGGCCTGGTGAACCGCAGCGTCGCCGGCCCCGAGCTCCACGCCGTCGCCTACGAGCTCGCCGGCCGCTACGCCGCCCAACCGGTGTACGCCGCTCGGGCCACGAAGATGGCGGTGAACCGGTATGTCCGCTGGATGGCCGACCAGATCCTCGACGTGTCGCTGGCCTACGAGGCCCTGTCGCGCGAGCTGCCCGAGTACCCCGATGCCGTCGCCGCATGGAAGGCCGACCAGGCCGCCGCCCGCCAGGCACGGGAGCTCCCGAGCTGACCCAGCCCCCACACCCACGAGCCGAGACCGGCGCGGATCCGTCGGCCGGTTCGGTGGCGTGTGGGAACGCCGGGCCCGTCCGTCCCGTCCCTGTGCCCCCGGATCGGTCTGATTAGAGTTCGCGGCTCGCGATGGATGACACCCGGGCCCGCGGTGAGCCCAGGGAGGGGATCGAACATGAGGCGCACGGGTATCACGGCTGCACTGCTGGCCCTCGCCTTCGTGGCCGCAGCATGCGGCGACGATGACGACGCCGCCACCACGACGGTGGCCGGCGAGGCCGCGACAACGGTCGACGCAGCAGCGACCACGATTGCCGCCGGCACCGATGGCGGCGCCGGAGCGTGCGCCATCGACCAGCTGGCGTTGAAGGCGCCGGGCACCCTCACCGTGGCCACGGGTGAATCGGTGTTCCCGCCGTGGATGGTCGACGACGATCCCACGAATCAGCAGGGCTTCGAAAGCGCGCTGGTGTATGCGCTCGCCGGGCAGATGGGCTTCACCTCCGACCAGGTGGTGTGGGTGCGAACCGGGTTCGACGAGGCCGTCGCCCCCGGGCCCAAGGACTTCGACTTCAACGTCCAGCAGTACTCCATCACGGCCGATCGTGACGAGGTCGTCGACCTCTCCGACGGCTACTACACCGTCGAACAAGCGCTTGTGGCCGCAGCCGACGCCGACATCGCCTCGGCCACGTCGCTGGCCGAGCTCAAGGACGCCCAGCTCGGCGCAGCGGTGGGCACGACCAGCCTCGCCTACATCGACACGGTCATCCAACCCGACAGCGACGCTCTCGTCTTCGACGACAACGCCGCAGCCAAGTCGTCGTTCGACGCCGGCCAGGTCGACGGCATCGTGTTCGACCTCCCCACCGCGTACTACATCACGGACATCGAGATCCCCGAGGCCTCGATCGTGGGCGTCCTGCCCCGGGTGGGTGAGGCCGAAGAGCTCGGGCTCCTGTTCGAGGACGGCAACCCGTTGGTGGCGTGCGTGAACGAGGCACTTGCCGCCATCAAGGCCGACGGCGGGCTCGAGGCCATCGAAGAGGAATGGCTGAGCCAGGGCGGCGGCATCCCCACGCTGACCGAGTGACCGAGTGACCGTGGCCGGCGGTGTCCCCATGGGGCGACCCCGTGACACCAACCGGCGATCGGCCGCGCGCGCCCAGCAGCGAGAGGTGGGCGGGCGCGGCGCGTTGGTGGCCGTCGCCCCCACCGGCCCCAGGATAAACCTCGGCGTGGGGCGGGGGGGCACCAGGGACAAAATGCCCAAAGTGCGGCAGCCGGACGT
>JANLSK010000306.1:0-7952 GCA_031362415.1 Actinomycetes bacterium
AAGGTCGTCATCACCGAGCTGCGCGACGGCACGTTCTACGCCGAGCTCGAGATGCTCGACGCCAGCGGGACCGTCCACCGGGTGTCGTCGCGACCGTCCGACGCCATTGCGCTGGCGGTGCGTTTCGAGGAGCAGGTGCCGATCTTCGCCGAAGATTCCGTGCTCGACGAGGCCGGGGTCATCTTCGACAAGGACGACGAAGAGGAGCAGGTCGCGGAGTTCCGCGAGTTCCTCGACCAGGTGAGACCCGAGGACTTCGCCACCTGAGCACTGTTCTTGTGTCGCCACAATCTTGTGCCGCCTCCAAGTGCCTTCGGCACGTCGGCGACGAATTCGGGACCTCGCTGCGCTCGGCGAAGGGCAAGGTCAAAAGCTCAAACAGCGCCTTGTCCCGGAGGGTGGGGGGCCGGCCGAGACAAGACAGTTGACCGCGGCCGGTTGCCAGCGTATGTTCCTCACACGAACGTAACTACGGCGGTGTGAGCCGCTGCCGGCAGCGAGTGCCGTCCCTAGGGGGCGCGGGCTCCCCGGCGTCACAGGGAGCGCCAACCATGACCACCGGCCCCGACATCACCGAGGGCTTTCGCGGTCCCCAGGTCTGCAAGATCGTGGGGATCACCTACCGTCAGCTCGACCACTGGACCCGCACCGAGCTGGTGTGTCCCTCACTGGCCCAGGCTCACGGGAGCGGAACCCAGCGGCTGTACTCCTACACCGACCTCGTCGAGCTCAAGGTCATCAAGAGCCTCCTCGACGGTGGCCTGTCGCTCCAGAGCGTGCGCAAGGTCATCGACTACCTGCGCGACAACCTGGGTTCCGACGTCGCCAGTGCCAATCTGGTGATCAACGGAACGAGGTCGGTGCTGGCCCGCACCGGTGAGGAGCTCATCGATCTCGTCCGCCAGGGCCAGGGCGTGCTCAACATCGTGCCGCTCGGCAGCGTCAAGCAGGAGCTCGACGCCTCGATCGTCGAGTTCGCACCGGTCGCCGCCCCGGCCCCCTTCGAGTCCGACTACGTGGTCCCTCGGGGTCAGCGCACCTCTGGTCGCGCACCCCGGGTGGCCGGGTCGTGAGCGGCCGCCCGTGAGCCACGTTCCGCAGCGCTCGCGTTCGCCGCTGCTTGGCGTGGTCGCGGGCGGGAATGGCGATGACGCCGAGTGCACCGCGACCAGCCCCACCGCGACCAGCGGGGTGCGGTTCGCTCACGCATCGGAGCGGCAGTTCGCGGCCCTGCTCGATTTCTATGGCGTGGCCTGGGAGTACGAGCCCCGAACCTTCGATCTCGAGCTCGACTGTCACGGTCACGCTACGCAGGCCTTCACGCCCGACTTCTACCTGCCGTTGCACGATCTGTACGTCGAGATCACGACCCTGAACCAGAACCTGGTCACGAAGAAGAACAGCAAGGTCCGTCGGGTGCGCGAGCTCTACGGCATCCACGTGAAGCTGCTGTACCAGCGCGACTACCTGCATCTCTTGGCCACCTACGGGCTCGACGGTGGCCCCATGGCCGACCGGCCATTGCGAGCGGTGGCGGCGCTGGCTCCGGCCGGCCCTCTCGAGCGCTGAGCCCGTCCGCATGAGCTCCGAACCCGGCGACATCGGAACGGGCGTCGAGGCCGAGGTGGCTCTTCGGCAATCGCCGCTCGACGATCGGCACCGCGCGCTCGGGGCCAAGATGGCGGCCTTCGGCGGTTGGGACATGCCCATTCAGTACACCGGCGTGCTCGACGAGCACCGGGCCTGTCGCTCGGACGGGGTGCTGTTCGACGTGTCGCACCTGGGCACCCTCCATGTCGGCGGGCCGGGAGCCCTCGACGCCCTGCAACGCCTGCTCACCAACGATCTCAACCGGATCGGTCCCGGTCAGGCCCAGTACACGCATCTCCTCGATGCCCGCGATGCCCACGTCGTCGACGACATCATCGTGTGGTGGCGTCCCGACGGTGACTTCTGGGTCATGCCCAACGCCTCGAACACCGGTCCGGCGCTCGCTGCGTTTCGGGATGTGACCGGGCCGGCTGGGCCAGGCGGTCCCGTCGAGGTGACCGACGTGACGGCAACCCGGGCCGTCATCGCGGTGCAGGGCCCCGAGGCTCGCCGGCGCCTGGCGCTGGTGTCGCCGGCTGCCGCTCTGGTCGGGCGCAATCGTGTGGCCGGTGTGTCGTGGAACGACACCGAGTTGCTGGTGGGGGGTACGGGCTACACCGGCGAGGACGGCGTCGAGGTGGCGGTTCCCGCGCCCCGGGCCGAGGCGCTGTGGGACGAGCTGATCGCGACCGGGCTCACACCCGCCGGGCTGGGCGCTCGAGACACCCTGCGCCTCGAGATGGGCTACCCGCTGCACGGCCACGAGCTGGGTCCCGGCATCACGCCGCTGCAGGCCGGGCTGGGATGGGTCGTGCGTTGGGACAAGGGGCCGTTCCGGGGCCGTGACGCCCTGGCCGCCGAGAAGGAACGCGGCGTCAGTCGGCGTCTGCGGGGGCTCGTGCTCGAGGGTCGTCAGGCGGCACGCGACGGCTATCTCGTGCACCTTGACGGCCGCGAGGTCGGACGGGTGACCTCGGGGAGCTTCTCGCCCACGCTCGAACGGGCCATCGCACTGGCCCTGCTCGATCCGGCGATCGAGCCGGGCGCCGAGGTGTCGGTCGACGTCCGGGGTCGCCCGGCGCGGGCCACCGTGGTCACGCCTCCGTTCCTCGTCCGCTGAGCCCCGGACGACCCCGCGCCGTGCGTGACGCCCCGCCTCCCGACGCCGCCGTCGACCAGCGCATGCGCCGCGAGCTCGGGAGCTCGCGGTCGTGGACGTCGGCGCGGGGTGCGCTCACCGGGCACGTGCGAGACGGGGAACTGGTGCTGTGCGAGCGGGGCTGGTACTTCACGAGCGACGGGCTGGCGTTGGGCGCAACGTGGGAGGAGGTGGTCTCGGCGCGCCGGCGCGGGCGGATCAAGGCGCAGGCCGAGATCGAGGTGGCCGACGGGACCTGGGTGGTGTGGTTCGCCGATCGGGCCGACGCCATCGCCGTGGTGGCCGAGCTGCAGGCCAACGCCCGTTCCTGAGCCCCCTGAGGCACCTGAGGAGCCCTGAGGCACCCTGAGGCATCAGTCGGCCAAGCCCACCGTCACACGTCGAAGATGCCGTCGACCACCAGCGCGATGCCGAGCACCACAGCCAGGGCGCCCATCACCCGTCCGGCGGCGCTGAGCCAGGGGTCGGCCCGGCGAGCGCCCCCGCCTCCCGCTGCGCCAGGCTCACCGGCGCCCGCCGGCGCCATGCGCCATCCAACACCGGTGACGGCGAGCGCGGCGAAGACGGCGATGGCCACCGCGATGGCCACGACCGTGGCGCTGGTCCCCCGGTCGGCGCTGTAGCTCACGGCGGCGACGGCCAACTCCGGTGTGAACAGCACCGGGAAGGCCACGGGCACGAGCATGCTCAGGCGTCCGCCGCGGAGCCCCTCGCTCCAGGGCTTCGGTGCGATCAACGCCGAGCGCACCCCGGTGGCGGTGATCACCACCCCGGCCCCCAGGCGGAAGGTGGGCGACGTGACGTCGAGGGCGTCGAGCACCTCGTCGGCCACGATGGCCAGCACGATGGCCGCCGCCGCGGCCAAAGCTGCGCCGATCCCCACCGTCTTGGCGCGAGACGCTCGGTCGGGGCCGAGCAACCCCGGGGCGAGCAGGGCGGCCGCGTGAAACGGGTTCGCCACGGCGAGCAGGAAAACGATGAGCCGCAACGTGTTCACGAACGCTCCATGATGGGGGAGGACGCGTCGGCGGCGAACGCGTCGACGGCGGTGAGGACGGCCTCGGTGCGGATGAGCCCCGAGAGGGAGTGCTGCTGGTCGTCCATGCGGGTGCGGTCGCCGTCGTACCAGGCACCGTCGACGAGGGCCGGGTCGGCGGCCGGCCAGCGCACGGCATCGTTCGCGTCGAGCTGCCGGGAGGCTGAGATGCCGGCCGCGCAACGGGCCCGTTCGGCAAGGGGCGCTTCGAGATCGGCCAGGCGAGGCTCGACCGAGGCCAGGCGCCACAGGGAGGTCACGCCCTCCACGACCGTCCCGAACCCGGCGCCGCGGGCCGGTTCGAGCCGGATCGACCGCTGCGGCCAGCTCTCACGTTTTTGGGCCTCACCCCGGGTGTAGAACCCGAAGCGGGCGGCGAGCCTGCGGGCGTAGGCGGTGTCGGTGTCGGTGAGCGGCCAGGTCTTCATCTCGTCGAGGGCGTAGGCCGACCACTGGTCGGCCCAGGGGCCCAGGCGTTGGCCTTCGTCCTCGTCGCGATCGGTGGCCACGTAGTGCGCAGCCCGACGGGTGGCGTCGTCCCAACCCTCGCCCGGGAACCGGTTGTGGAGCATGGCCAGGCCGAAGAACGCCTCGCCGGTGGAGTACAGGGAGGTGAGCTCGGGGACGGGTGCTGCGGTGTCGGGGTCCCAGTAGGCGAGGAACCCGCCGTCGTCGCGTTGCAGGGCCAGGAAGAAACGACCGACCTCGCGCATGAGATCGTCGTGGAGCGTGTCGCCCGTGGCATCGCGGCGGTAGGCCAGGCTGGCGAGGAGCAGCGCCGAGGCCCCGAGCTTGGCGTGCTCGCCGGGTGGTGCGAATGCTGCGAAGTCGCGTTGGCGAAACAGGCGGTCGAGCATCCAGTCGAGGCCCCGGTCGGCCACCGGGAGGATGGCCGTGTTGCCGGACGCTGCGTACTGGTAGAGCGACATGGTGACGCCGGCGTGGCGCACGACGTTGTAGCCGGCGATCACCTCGCCGGTGCCCCGGTCGTACTCGTAGACGTAGGTGCCGTCGTCGGCCTGGGCCGCCTCGATCCACGCCGCTGCCGACGCCGCGCCCGAACGCAGCGCAGCCACGTCGACCGGTGGGCAGCGCTCGGCCGGGACCGCCCCGACGCGCACCACCGCAGCGAGAGCTACCCATGCCGCACAGGTGAGTGAGAGCCGTCGGCGCACGGCTGGGAACTCTACGTGGCCGCGCCGCTCCCAAGCCGGGAATCGGGAGCGGGAAACGCGAAGGAGCGGAGCGGGAAGCGGGCGAGCAATAGAGTGCGGGCCGGTCACGGCGAACAGGGGGCGGTCGATGGGTCGGTTGACGGGCAAGGTGGCGTTCATCACGGGCGGGGCACGCGGCCAGGGCCGCGCCCACGCCGTCCGGCTCGCCTCTGAGGGCGCCGACATCGTGGTGAGCGATGTGTGCGCCCGGGTCGAGCACAACATGGTGGGGCCCAGCACCCTCGACGACCTGGCCGAGACCGCCCGACTCGTCGAGGAGCACGATCGCCGGGTCATCGCCCGACAGGTCGACGTGCGCGACCTGGCCAGCCTCGAGGCGCTGGCCGCCGACGCCATGGCGCAGTTGGGCCGCATCGACATCGTGGTGGCCAACGCCGGGATACTCGCCTGGGGCCACGCCTGGGAGATCAGCACCGAGGAATGGCAGTCGGTGCTCGACGTGAACCTCACCGGCGTCTTCCACACGGTGCGGGCGACGGTGCCGCACCTGATCCGTCAGGGCCAGGGCGGCTCGATCATCCTCATCAGCTCCAGCGCCGGCATCAAGGGCCAGCCGTTCACGCTGCACTACACGGCGGCCAAGCACGGCGTGGTCGGGATATGCCGGGGTCTCGCCAACGAGCTCGGCCAGTACGACATCCGGGTCAACAGCATCCATCCCGCGGGCGTCAACACGGCCATGGGCGACGTGCCCGGGCTCATGGCGCTCATCGAGGCCGAGGCCGAGACCCTGGGGCCGCTGTTCATGAACACCCTGCCTCACACGTTCATGGAACCCGATGACGTGTCGTCGGCCGTGCTGTGGCTGGCGAGCGACGACGGTCGCCGTACCACGGGTGCGCAGATTCCCGTCGACCTCGGCACCTGCAACCGCTGAGCGCGCCGACCCCCAGCCCGACCCCCAGCCCGACGCCCGACCCGACACCCGCACCCGGTCCGGCCGAGGCCGCCTCAGGCACCGGGCCGGAGCGCTCAGCATCCGAGCCGCCCGCCCTGGCGAGGACCGCGACGGGGGCCATCGAGCATCTGGAACGCCTGGGCGTCGCCCGGGGCGACCTCGTGGCCCTGGCCCAGGATCGCGTTGTGGGCCTGGGGTTGGCCACCTCGGCCGGCGTGGTGTCGTGCCCGTCCGAGGTGGAAGATCCCGTCACCGTCGTCCGTGAGATCGAGCGGGTGCTGCAGCCCCGGTGGGTGCTCTGGTCGATCGAGACGGCGGCCGTCCTCATCGGGGCCGGCCTGCGCCCGGCGCGTTGCTGGGACGTCGCAGCCGTGCACCGTCTGCTGTTCGGGGGTTGGCGGGCCGATCCGGCGTTGGTCTGGGCAACGCTCCACGATCTCGCCCTCGACACGATCCCCGTCGACCGTCCCCCGAACCTGTTCAGCGACGGGCCTGTCCACGACGACGACATCGACGGGGCGATCCGCAGCGACGGTCATCTGAGCCCGACCTGGGTGCTCGGCGGGTGGTCGGTGACCCCCGACCGGCTGGGTCGCTGGGCCCAGCTCGCGGCCACGGTCGCGGCGTTGCAGCAGGTGCGCCTGGCGGGCCTGGTGGAGCGGCCTCGGGCTCCGGCCACGGCCCGGTCGGAGTCGGCGATCGAGCTGCTGTGCGCCGAGATGACCGTCGACGGTCTGCCGATGCATCGCTCGACCATGGAGGAGCTCCTCGAGACCTACCTGGGTCCGAGGCCGCGTTCGGAGGCCGACGAGGCCGAGCAGCGACGGCGACGTGACGAGCGCGTGCTCGAACATGCCCCTCCCGGGCCGCCCATCGATCTGCGTAGCCCCTTGCAGGTGAAGGCGTTGCTGCGTCGTATCGGTGTCGACCTGCCCGACACGCGGGCCTGGCGCCTCGAAGCGCTGCGAGCCACCCACCCGCTCATCGACGCGCTGCTGAGCTGGCGCAAGGCCGAGCGGGTGGCCACCACCTACGGCTACGGCTGGCTCGACGAGCATCTCGGCGTCGACGGGCGATTCCGCGGCTCCTGGTCGGGCTGCGACGGCGCCGCGGGGCGCATGACCGCCTCGGCCGGTCTGCACAACCTGCCCACCGATCTTCGCAGTGCGGTGAGGGCCGAGGCCGGGCACGTCTTCGTGCGGGCCGACCTCGGTCAGATCGAGCCCCGGGTCCTCGCCGCGATCTCGGGCGATCGGGCCCTGGCTCGGGCCACGGCGGCCGACGACCTGTACGCGCCGGTCGCCGAGCAGCTCGGCGTCGATCGGGCCACGGCCAAGGTCGCCGTGCTGGGCGCCATGTACGGCCAGACCACAGGTCACGGCGCCCAGGCCCTGCGCCGACTGGAGGTGTCATACCCGGTGGCCATGGCCTACCTGCACGAGGCCGACCGAGCGGGCCAGTCCGGCCGCGACCTTCGTACCTACGGCGGGCGCCGCATCGTGACGGGAACAGGTGCGACAGGTGGGACAGGCGGAACCGGCGGAACGGGCGGGTCAGGCGGGTGGCCGGGGTCGGGGGACGGGGCAGCGCCCAGCGGCGCCGAGGCCCGGGCCCGGGCCGGGGCCCGCGGTCGTTACGCCCGCAACGCCATGGTCCAGGGCGCCGCGGCCGAGCTGTTCAAGGTGTGGGCCGTGACCGTGCGGGCTCGGGCCGCAGCGTTCGGGGCCACCGTCGTGCTGTGCCTGCACGACGAGCTGCTGGTGCACGTTCCCCGCGAGCACGACGCGGCGGTGGCCCAGCTCGTGCACGACACGCTGCAGGAAGCCGTGCGCCGTTGGGCCCCTGACGGATCGGTCCGCTTTCTCGCCGAGGTGAGCATCATCCACCGGTGGTCGGACGCCTCGGGCTGACGTGCCGTGGCGACGATGAGCCCCCGGCGATCGTCAGTCGATGAGGTCGTAGGCCGGGAGGGTGAGGAACTCGACGAACTCGTCGTTGATCACGAGTTCCTCGACGAGCTTGGCGGCGATGTCG
>JANLSK010000314.1:0-6179 GCA_031362415.1 Actinomycetes bacterium
ACCGAAAGGGCCATCGTGAAATTCGCGCTGTTCTACGAGATCCCCGTCGCCAAGCCGTAGCCGATGCGCATGTTCTTGGTGAGCGCGGCGATGGCTCCGTAGAGCACCTCCGGGTTCGAGCAGTGCGAGTACTCCTCGAGGAAGTGGTGCTCGACCGTCCAGAACGCGTACCAGCCGAGCTTGTCGGCCAGCACGGCCTGCTCGATGGTGTTCTGGTACGCCCAGTACTCACTGCGTTCCGTCCACGGCTTGGCGACGGGGATCTCGTAGAACAGCGCGAATTTCACGATGGCCCTTTCGGTGGCACAGGATGGACGGCACGGTTTCGGTGGGAGCCGAGCGAGCCGAGCGAGACGAGAACCTGTTCTAGCCGCTCCGTGGGGGTGTGCGCCCGGACCGGCGCGGGTAGCGTCGGCGACCATGGTGATGGGACTGGCCAAGGACAGCTTCGATCTCGGGATCGTGGTTCGTGACACTGCTGCGATGCTCCGCTTCTACGAGCAGACCCTGGGACTGGCCCGGCTGCGCGTGGTGCCGCTCCCCGAGGGCGAACTGGTGATGCTCCAGTGCGGCACGGCAGCGGTGAAGCTGATGTGCCTCACGCCCGTCCCATCGGTGAGCTCTCCACCCGGGATGCTGTCCGACGCCACGGGGCTGCGGTACTTCACCTTCACGGTGACCAACCTCCACGCCGTCGTCGAGGCGTGCGAGGCCGCCGGGGTGGCGGTCGTGCGGGGTCCGCTCGAGTTCGCCCCCGGGATCACGATCGTGGTGGTCGCCGACCCCGACGGCAACAACGTCGAGCTCGTCCAGCTCGACGCCGAGTAGCGGGCGGCTGGCGTGCTTGCGGCGATCGAGACGAGAACGGGACGGATCGAAGGGCGCACGCTGCCCGGAGCAGGACGAGCGTGGCGCGGTATTCCGTATGCCGCACCACCCGTGGGCAAGCGGCGATTCCAGCTCCCGGCACCCATGCCCGGCTGGAGTGGCGTGCGGCCGGCGTTCAACCGGGCGGCCGCACCCATGCAGGCCGTCGGCGCCGCTGCCGGACCGGCCATCGTGCCGGGGATGGACCCCGGACCCGTCTCGGAAGACTGCCTGTATCTCGATGTATGGGCGCCGCCGGGCGCGTTGCCCTCCGACGTGCGCCCGGTGATGGTCTGGATCCCCGGTGGCGCCTTCGCCGGGGGGTCGGGCGCGCTGGCAACCTACGACGGGACCCGGCTCGCCGCCGAGGGCAATGTGGTGGTCGTGGCCATCACGTATCGCTTGGGGGCATTGGGTTTTCTGATGCTCGACGGTGTGCAGCCCAACGTGGGTCTGGTCGATCAGGCGGTGGCGTTGGCCTGGGTGCAAGACAACATCTCCGTGTTCGGAGGCGATCGGGACAACGTCACCGTGTTCGGCGAGTCGGCCGGCGGCGGCTCCATCTGCCATCTGCTCGCGGCCCGTCTGGCTCGGGGCCTCTTCCGGCGGGCGATCATCCAGAGCGGCGCGACCGGGCTCACGCTGCCGCCCGAGCGCGCCGCCGAGGTGGGCGCTCATCTCCTGACCGTCGCCGGCGTCTCCGACGTGGCCGGCCTGCGAGCGCTGCCGGCGCAGGCGATCGTCGACGCCCAGGTGCGCACCACCTGGGAGCTGTTCGAGACGGTCGGCATGATGCCGTTCCATCCGTGCTTCGACGGTGGTGTGGTGAAGGACTGGCCGCTCGCTGCTCGTCAGTCGGGTCACGCCGCCGATGTCGAGCTGCTGATCGGCACCACGGCGCATGAGATGCGGCTGTACGCCGATCTGGGCGAGCCCGACCTCGATCGTGGACGCCTGCTGAAGCGACTCTCGCGCTATCTCGACGGCCGCCCCGACCGGGGGGCGGTTCCGCCGGGAGCGGCACTCTCCGCCGACGAGCTCCTGTCGGTCTACGAGGACACGGCCGGGCCATCGGGGGCTCTGCCAGCGATCTGGTCCGACATCCAGACCGACGGCGAGATGACGACCTGGGCCGAGCGCACGGCCGTGGCGCACGCTGCGCATCAGCCGGCGACGTACCGGTACGTGTTTGCGTGGGAGACCGCAGCGCGAGGTGGCGCCTATGGCTCGTGTCATGCCGCCGATCTCCCGTTCACGTTCGGGACGTTCGACGTCGACGGATGGGGCGAGTGGGTCGGCTGGGACGGGCCGGGAAGCGCAGCCGATGCCGTGGGCAGCGATCTCCGGCGCCGGTGGGCCGCGTTCGCCCACAGCGGAACGCCCGGTGCCGACTGGCCCCGATACGGCGGCGACACCGACAGCGGGAGCCGCCGTTGCTACGTGTTCGGCCCCGAGCCCGGCGTGGTCGACGACTGGCACGGCGAGCGCCGCCAGGCCTGGACCGGACGGTAGACACGGTTGCCACGGTTGTCATGGCCGACCCCTCATCGAGCACCTGTCGCTGAACGGGGACTGGTACCGCTGAGCGACAGGTGTTGACGGCTTGGCGTACGTCATGGGGGAGAACACGATGACTCACCGACGGAACCTCATCGCCGCAGCGCTCGGGGAGGCGCCGGCCGATCTCGTGCTGCAGGGCGGCACGGTCGTGAGCACGGCGACCGGCGAGCTCGTGCAGGCCGACGTGATCGTTGCGGGCACGCGCATCGCGGCGGTCGGCGATGCTCGCGACGCGCTGGTCGGGGCTGACACGGTCGTGGTCGACGTCACCGGGCGTTTCATCGCCCCCGGTCTCATCGACCCACACATCCACCTCGAGAGCACCAACCTCACCGTCACCGAGCTGGCCCGGGCGCTGGTCCCTCGGGGCGTCCTCTCGATCTGTGAGGACCCCCACGAGATCGCCAACGTCCTGGGGCAACCGGGAATCGAGCTGCTCGTTGACGAGGCGGCGGCGCTGCCCCTCAACGTGTACCTCCGGGTCCCCGGACGGGTTCCGGCCATGCCCGCGCACCTCGAGACCTCGGGCCACGAGATGTCGGTCGAGGCCACCCGCGCGCTTCTCGCCCGGCGCGACGCCGTCTGCCTGGGCGGCGACATCAACCCGGCGCTGTTGCTCCAAGGCGACGGCGATCAGTTGGCCAAGATCGAGGCTTGCATCGCGTCGGGCAAGACCGTCGGCGGGCAGCTCCCCGGCTTCATGGGGCGCATCCTCAATGCCACCATCGCCGCCGGGGTCGAGGACACCCACGTCGCCGAGTCGGTCGACGAGATCATCGCGCAGCTCCGACGGGGCGTCCGGGTGCTCCTCACGCCCCGCATCGATCGGCTGCCGGCCGAGGAATGGCCGCTGATCGCGCAAGCCGTCCGCCGCTTGAAGCTCGACATCCGCTATCTGTGTCTGTGCACCGACGACATCCACCCGAACATCCTCCTGGCCGAGGGTCATCTCGACGAGCGGGTGCGCCTGGCGATTCGGTCGGGCTTCACGCCCGTCGAGGCCATCCAGATGGCCACGATCAACCCGGCGTCCCTCATGCGCCTCGACCGTGATCTCGGTGTCGTCGCTCCGGGCCGATTCGCCGACCTGGTCGTGCTCGACGACCTCTCGTCGTTCAGCGTGACGACGGTGGTGCATCACGGTGTCGTCGTCGCTCGGGATGGCGCACTGGTGAGCGAGCCCCCGGCCTTCGCCTACCCGGCCTGGGCCACGCAGAGCATGCACCTGGCTGCTCCCGTGACCGCATCCGACCTGGCGGTGCGCGTCCCGGCATTTTCGACGGCACGTGCATCTGGGCCCGGGCCGGAGCCGGTGGACCCGGTTGTCGTGACCGTGTCGGTCGTGGAGTTCGGAGGGCCCAAGACCAGGCGGACGGCAGTGCTGGCGGTACGCGACGACGGGGTGGTAGCGGCTGATGTCGGCCAGGACGTGCTCTCGATAGCGGTCCTCGAGCGTCACCGGGCCACCGGCCGGATCGGCCGGGGATTCGTTGGGGGGCGGGGGATTCGGGGCGGGGCGGTCGCCTGCTCGGTGAACCACGACTCGCACAACATCTTCGTCGTCGGCGATTCGCACGAGTCGATGGCCGTCGCCGCCAACGCCATCGCCGATGCCGGTGGCGGCTACGTGGCCGTCGTGGGAACCGAGGTCCGGGCCATCCTCGAGCTCCCCATCGCCGGCCTCATGTCGGAGCGCCCCCTGGCCGAGATCGGCGCCGCCCTGGCAGCCGTGGAACGCGTCGTCATCGACGAGCTCCACTGCTCGATCACCTATCGACCCATGTACGCATTGAACTTCCTGTGCCTCCCCAACATCCCCGAAGCCGGCTTCACCGACATGGGCATCATCGACACCACCCTCATGGAACTCGTCCCGACGCTCGTGCCCTGACCTGACACGGCAGCCGGGGCTGCGTCAAGGCGCCCTGGAACGGCTCGTCGGCACGCGGGAACGAGCCGGCCGGGTCATCGATGGTCACTGGGGACGGTGGGTGATGGCGAGGAGGTGGGCGCTGGAGCCGGCGAGGGTGGGCTCGGTCTCGACGAGGCGCGCTGCGTCGAGGAGTCGTTAACGGCTGGTCTCGTCCCGCCAGCGCGCGGCGAGGTCGGGGATCAGCCAGCCCGGTCCTTCCACGCCGTAGACCACGTCGACCTCCAGGCCGGCGCGAACCAGCTCGGGACTGATCTCGTCGGGATGATGGAAGTACGCCGTGGTGAACAAGCCCGATGCCCGGGGCGGGCCGACGCCACTCGCGACCGCTTCCTGCACCAGGCGCCAAACCGCGGGATCGTCAATTCGACCCGAGCTCAGCAGGTCGAACAGCCCGGCGAAACGGTTGATGTAGGCGACCGCCACCACACCGTCGGGGCGGACCACTCGGCATGCCTCCTGCACCGCCTCCAGCCGAGCAGCAGCCTCCACGAGGTGGTAGAGCGGCCCGAGGACGAGGACCGCGTCGAACGTCTCATCATCCCAGGCGAGCTCGCCGGCATGACCGAGACGGGCTGCGATCCCGAGCGCCATCGCTTGTTCGACGTGCTTCGGCACCGGGTCCATCAGCTCGGTCTCGTAGCCGAGGTCCCCCAACCACACCGCGTACCGGCCGCTGGCTCCGCCGACGTCGAGCACCCGGGCTGGCGGACCGGGCAGGTGCCGCCCGAGCAACTCCATCGTCCGTGCGAGCTCCAGGCGACCGCTCGGGAACCAGTCGGCGTCGAGACGCTCGGCCTCCGCGGCGGCCTGGTAGTAGACCACGACATCCGGATCAGCTTCCATCACGGTACTGGACCAGACCGGAGAGCATGGGCGCACTCGTTCTCTTGGGTGCCAGCCCCCAGTGGCAGAGCTCGCCCGGTCGGGTGGTGCCGGCGGCGTAGGTCTGGTCGACGACGAGGGTGAACGAGGCGGCGGCTTGCTCGTGCTGTTCGTGCGTGTTCACAATCGTGGGCATGTCCGACGATCCTGAAGCTGGCACCGACCCTCGGGTCGAACCGTCGCCCGTGGCCGACGAGCGCACCACGCTCACGGCGTTCCTCCGCTCCCAGCGTGACACGTTGGAGCTGAAGTGCTCCGGTCTCGATGCCTCGGCCCTGGCTCGTCGCGCCGTCGACCCTTCCACGCTGTCGCTCCTCGGGCTCGTGCGCCACATGGCCGACGTGGAGCGCGCCTGGTTCCGACGGGTGATGGCCGGGCAGGACGCGCCCCCCGTCTTCTACTCCGACCTCGACCATGACGGTGACTTCAACGGCGCTGCGCCCGATCCGGCGTTGGTCGCCGAAGCATGGGAAGCGTGGAGAGCCGAGGTGGCCTTCGCCGAGCAGTTCGTGGACGATGCGGCGAGTCTCGAGGTGACCGGCAACGACCGGTGGCGGGGAGCGATGTCACTGCGCTGGGTCCTGGTGCACATGATCGAGGAATACGCCAGGCACAACGGTCATGCCGACCTGCTGCGCCAGCGCATCGACGGATCGGTCGGCGAGTAGCCGACTGACTCCTCGTCAGGGAGGTTGCCCTCAAGCAACGAGGGCCTACGGCTTTAGGCTGCTTCGCTTTTTCTTGGTGGTGGGCTCACGAGTTGGGCGAGCCATGCGCGGGTTGGTTCGGAGAGCGACATGGGTTCGGATGGTGGTTGGTAGGGTTGTCCGTCGGGTTTGATGAGGGTGATGTCGTTGGTATTTTCGTTGACGATCAGGTTCCATTGGCCTTCGTGGAGCATGTGGTGATGGTGCCAGCACATGGTCACGAGGTTGTT
>JANLSK010000333.1:0-6256 GCA_031362415.1 Actinomycetes bacterium
CGGAGCGGGCGCGACCACCGACACCCGATCGACCACGGCACCGTCGACGACGACGAGTGTGGCCTCCGCCTCCACGACCAGCACGGCGTCGGGCACTTCGACCACGACCACGACGACGACCACGACCGCTTCGGCCAGCGCCACCACGACCGGCCCCGACGAGGCTTTCGGCCTCGACCTGGAATCGGGCGACGACGGTGAGGCCGCCGGCAGCGGAGCCGGCGTCGCCGTCGACGTGGCCCGGGCCACCATCGGGGTGCTGGCGGCGCTCGGGGCCATCGGAGCCCTCCTGCTCGGGCTCTACTCGCTGACACCGAACGCGGCGCCGAGCTCGGGGACCCTCTCCCGTCGTGTCGTGATGATCAGCGCCATGGCCGCAGCCACGGTGATCGGCCTGTCGGTCTTCACGATCTCCTTCGACGCCGCGCTCGCCGTGGCCGTGGGAGCGCTCGGCCTCGACCTGCTCGCCGCTTTGAGCACCCGGGCCCGACCCTCTCGCAGCCCCCTGTTCGCGCCCGGCATCGGGCTCGACGAGGCCCGACGCATGTTGGACCGCGGCACCTCCTGAGCGACAGACTGCACGCCGCCGGAGTCCGGACGGCTCTCCCGTGGGCCCCGAGCCCGCCGAGCAACCAGCGGAGGCTGCGATGGCGTTGCGGAACGTGTTCAAGAAGCTCTCGACATCGGTTGTCGACGAAGACCTCGCCCGGCTGCGCGATTTCTGCGCCGGCACGCCGCACACCACACCGATCGGGGAGGTCGCGGCGCGATCGGAGGCCACGATCGTGGGCGAGATCAGCAGCCTGCGCATCGTGCCCCGAGCCGGTTCGCCGACACTGCAGGCCACCATCACCGACGGGACCGGCTACCTCACCGCAGTCTGGACCGGTCGGCGGCGCATCGCCGGCGTGGCGCCGGGCAAGCGGCTCGTGATCGCCGGACGAGGCGCGCCGACGGGACCCAACGGACGCCTCGAGATCCTCAACCCCCGTTACGAGCTGCTCTGAACGCCTGCGCTGGGCGGTGCCCGCCTCGCGCCGACGCCTACTTGATGAAGAGCTCGCGGACCGAGTCCTCGGCGTCCATGGTGACGAGCAGCAGGACCTCGTCGCCGACCTCGAAGACCGTCTCGCCCCGGGGCACGATGACGTGACGATCACGGACCACGGCGACCACCGTCGCATCACGGGGAACCTGCAGCTCGACGACGTCCTTGCCCGCAGCGGGCGAGTCGGGAGCGAGCCGCACCTCGACGAGCCGGGCATCGGCAAAGTTGAGCAGCCGCACGAGTGATCCGACGGCGACGGCTTCTTCCACCAGCGCCGTGAGGATGTGCGGCGTGGACACCGCATGATCGACGCCCCAGGTCTCGTTGAACAGCCACTCGTTCTGGGGATGGTTCACCCGGGCCACCACCCGCTCCACGGCGAACTCCTGCTTGGCGAGCAGGGAGACGACCAGGTTGTCCTCGTCGTCGCCCGTTGCGGCCACCACGACATCGAAGTTCTCGAGGTGGGCGTCCTGCAACGCCGACACCTCGCAGGCGTCGGCACAGAGCCACTCCACATCGAGGGTCGGGCTCAACTTGGCGACGAGGTCGAGGTCCTGTTCGATGATGAGGACGTCATGCCCGTTGGCCTTGAGGTCACGGGCGATGAACGTCCCGACGTTGCCTGCCCCGGCGATCGCCACCCGCATGTGCTCCTGCTTTCTCAGATGGTGCTGTGTGGTGCTCGACCGGCCCCGGATCGGTGGCCGGGCACCGGAAACTTCCGAGCTAGTGGTCGGGACCGGCGACGAGTCGCGACTCGAGGAGGTCGGACGACTCCCGCATGACGGCGATGTGGAGGATGTCGCCCTCTTGGCCCACGAGCTCGGGCGCGAACAGCCGGGCCCGGCCGGCCCGCACGATCGACACCACATGGAACCGGTCGCCACCGTCGAGATCGATGAGCTTCTTGCCGGCCCAGCGCTCGGGCAGCATCCGCTCGATGAGGTCGATGCCGCCGGTCGGGTCGGACCACTCGGTCACCGAACGCTCCGGGGAGAGCTTGCGCAACGCCTGGTCGGTGGTCCACGCCACGCTGGCCACGGTGGGGATCCCGAGACGCTGGTAGATCACGGCCCGACGGGGATCGTAGATCCGGGCGACCACGTTCTCGATGCCGTAGCTCTCGCGAGCGATGCGGGCCGTGAGGATGTTGGTGTTGTCGCCACTCGTGACGGCAGCCAACGCCCCGGCCTCCTTGATTCCGGCCTGCTCGAGATGATCCCGGTCGAACCCGAAGCCCAGGATGGCCCGCCCCGAGAAGCGTTCGGGAAGGCGCAACAAGGTCTGACGGTTCTTGTCGATGACTGCGACCGTGTTGCCGTCGCGCTCGAGCGCAACGGCCAACTCCGACCCGACCCGTCCACAGCCCACGACGACGACATGCATGGCGTTCACTCTACCGGCGAGGTGATCGCGGTCCGAACGATGACGTCGGTCGTTCGCGCGATACCCGGGGAGCGGTTATCGTCCCCGACGCATGGCTCGCCCGTTGAAGCGGATCTTCCTGGGACGACCGATCGCCACGATCGATCAGGACCACCAGAGGCTGTCGAAGAAGGTCGCGCTCGCGACGTTCTCGTCCGACGCCATCTCCTCGACGGCCTACGCCACCGAAGAGATCCTCTTCGTCACGGCGGTGGGCGGATCGAGCTTGTTGCTGGGGCTCGACACGCTCATCCCCATCGGCATCGTCGTGGCGTTCCTGATCGCCATCGTCGTCACGTCGTACCGGCAGACGATCTTCGCCTACCCCAAGGGCGGCGGCTCCTATCTGGTGAGCCGCGACAACCTCGGCCGGATCCCGTCGCTCATCGCGGGCGCGTCGCTCCTCGTCGACTACATCCTCACCGTCGCCGTCTCGATCTCGGCCGGAGTGTCGGCCATCATCTCCATCCCGGCCTTTCGCGACATGAAAGACCAGCGGGTGCTGATCGGGCTGGGCCTGATCCTGCTCATCGCCATCGCCAACCTCCGGGGCATCAAGGAGTCGGGCGCCGTGTTCTCGGTGCCCACCTACATCTACATCGTGATGATCACCACGCTCATCGGCTACGGACTCGGCAAGGAGTTCCTCGGCGACGGGCTCGGCACCGTGCCGTTCGACCCCGAGGCCTTCGAGGGCGACCTGTTCGCCGGGGGCACCCTCACCACGCTGGTTCTGCTCCAGGGTTTCTCGTCGGGGGCGGTGGCCCTCACCGGGATCGAGGCGCTGGCCGACGGGGTCCCGGCGTTCCAAAAACCCGAGGCCAAGAACGCGGCCTCGACGCTGCGGACCATGGGAATCATCCTGGGCACGCTGTTCCTCGGCGTCTCGGTGCTGGCCAAGCACGTCGAGCCCTATCCCACGCACGACGAGACCGTCATCTCCCAGATGGGCCGGGTCGTCTTCGGCGAGGGCCCGCTGCACGTGATCCTCCAGTTCGCCACCGCCGCCATCTTGACCCTGGCCGCCAACACCGCCTTCGCCGACTTCCCCCGACTGTCGTCGATCATCTCCCGGGACGGCTTCCTGCCCCGCCAGTTCGCCAACCGGGGCGATCGTCTCGTGTTCTCGAACGGCATTCTGTTCCTGGCCGTCTCGGCCGGAGCGTTGCTCGTGGCCTTCGGAGGGATCACCACGGCGCTGATCCCGCTCTACGCGGTGGGCGTCTTCACCTCGTTCACCCTGTCACAGCTGGGCATGGTGATGCGCGGCCGCAACCTGCGCGAGCCCGGGTGGAAGCCGCGGGCGGTCGTCAACGGGATCGGAGCCACCATGACGTTCGTGGTGCTCATGATCGTTGCCGTGTCGAAATTCTCGAAGGGCGCGTGGCTGCCGATCGTGGTCATCCCATCGGTGATCGCGCTCTTCAGCGGCATCCGCCGCCACTACGACCGTGTCAACGCGGCGCTCATGCTGGCGCCGCACGAGGTGCGGCGAGGGTTCCCCAACCACACCGTCGTCGTGCTCGTGGGCAAGATCCACCGGGGCGTCGTTGAGGCCCTCGAGTACGCCAAGTCGCTGCGGCCCCAGCATCTCGTCGCGGTCTACGTCACCTTCGAGGACGAGGACCGGATCGAGATGGAAGACCAGTGGGAGCGCTTCGGCATCGACGTCACCCTCGAGCTCGTGCATTCGCCCTACCGCGAGCTCGTGAATGCCGTCGAGCACTACCTCGACGAGCTCGACTCGCGCTGGGACAACGACCGCATCACCGTGGTCATCCCCGAGTTCGTGGTGGGGCGATGGTGGGAGCAGACGCTGCACAACCAGTCGGCGCTGCGGCTCAAGGGGCGCCTGCTCTACCGACCGGGGACGGTCGTGACCTCGGTGCCGTATCACGTGGATCCCGAAGAGTCGACGGGTGCCGGCCCCCGCGTCAGCACGGCCAAGAGCACCGTGGCTCCAGCGACGGCGACGCCGAAGGCAGGGTCTTCGCCCGGGCCGGGGTCGGCGCCTCCGTGATCATCGGCCGAGCGGGCCCTTCGGACTAGCGTCGATCCTCGTGCTCGGATGGATGAAGCGCCTCCTCGTCGGTCGCCCGATTGCAACCACCGAGCAGGAACACCAACGGCTGTCCAAGCGGATCGGGCTGGCCACCTTCTCCTCCGACGCCATCTCGTCGACGGCCTACGCCACCGAGGAGATCCTCTTCGTCACCGCTCTCGGCGCCTCGTCGCTGTCGGAGGGCCTGTCGGTGCTCATCCCGATCGCCCTCGCCGTCTTGGTGCTGCTGACGATCGTGGTTGTGTCGTATCGCCAGACGATCTTCGCCTACCCCAGCGGCGGTGGGTCGTACATCGTGAGTCGCGAGAACCTGGGCGAGGTCCCGTCGCTCGTGGCCGGGGCATCGCTGCTCGTCGACTACATCCTCACCGTTGCGGTCTCGATCGCCGCCGGCGTCTCCGCGATCGTGTCCATCCCCACCTTCCACGATCTCGCACAGCACCGGGTGTTGTTGTGCCTGGGTCTCATCGCGCTGGTCACCGTCATGAACCTGCGGGGGATCAAGGAATCGGGGCGCATCTTCGCCTTCCCCACGTACGTGTACATCCTGAGCCTCTCGGTGATGCTGATCGTCGCCCTGGTCAAGGGGATCAGCGGCAACCTCGGCACCGTGCCCTACGACACCGAGCGCTCCGAAGCGCTCCTCGAGTCCGGCGGAACGCTCGGCCTGTTCCTCATCCTGCGGGGTTTCTCATCGGGTGCCGTGGCACTCTCGGGCGTGGAAGCCATCTCGAACGGCGTGCCGGCCTTCCGCAAGCCCGAGGCCAAGAACGCTGCGAACACGATGGTCTGGATGGGGGCCATCCTCGGAGCGCTGTTCCTCGGCGTGTCGATCCTGGCCCACAAGGTGCGACCGTTCCCGAGCCACGAGGTCACCGTCATCTCCCAGATGGCCCGGGTCAGCATCGGTGGCGGCGTGTTCTACTGGGTGCTGCAGCTCGCCACGGCGGCCATCCTCATCCTGGCCGCCAACACCGCCTACGCCGACTTCCCCCGCTTATCGTCGATCATCGCCCGAGACGGGTTCCTCCCCCGCCAGCTCTCGAACCGGGGCGATCGGCTCGTCTTCTCGAACGGCGTGCTGTTCCTGGCGGTGTTCGCCGGGATCCTCATCATCGTGTTCGGTGGGGTCACGACCAAGCTCATCCCCTTGTACGCCATCGGCGTGTTCACCTCGTTCACCCTCTCCCAGGCCGGCATGGTGGTGCATCACCGGAAGCTGCGAGAGCCGAACTGGAAGTCGGGCGTGGTCATCAACTCGATCGGCGCGGTGGCCACCGGCGCGGTCACCCTCATCGTCGGCATCACGAAGTTCACCATCGGTGCCTGGGTCCCGATCATCGTGGTCCCGATGATCATCTTCTTGTTCATGTCGATCAAGCGGCACTACCGACGTGTCAGCGCGGCCCTGGCCGTGGTGCCCGCGCAGGTTGAGCGAGAATCGGTGAACCACACGGTGGTCGTGCTCGTGGGTCGGGTGCACCGCGGCGTGTTGAAGGCCCTCGACTACGCCAAGTCATTGCGGCCGCAACATCTTGTGGCGGTCTTCGTCTCTTTCGAGGACCACGATCGTGAGGAGATCGAGGCCCAGTGGGAGGAGTTCGGCCTCGACGTGCCCCTCGAGATCGTCCACTCGCCGTATCGGGAGCTCGTCGAGCCCGTCATGCGCTACGTCGACGAGCTCGACGACCGCTGGTCGAACGACACCATCACCGTGG
>JANLSK010000035.1:0-11996 GCA_031362415.1 Actinomycetes bacterium
CCGGCATAGCAGTCGCGCACCTGCACGTCGTAGGGCTGGGCGTGCCCGAGGAATCCCTCCACGTTGCGGACGGCCCGGTTGGCGAAATCGTCGCGAAGCTCGTACCCCACGACCGAGCCCTCACGACCAACCGCTCGCAGCAGGGCGCACGACAGGGCTCCGGAACCGACCCCCGACTCGAGCACCCGCAACCCCGGCGCCATGTCGGCGAGCATGAGCATCGGACCGATGTCCTTGGGGTAGATCACCTGTGCACCGCGAGGCATCTTGAGGATGTAGTCGGAGAGCGTCGGGCGTACCGCGAGCATCTTCGCCCCTCGAGTGGTGGCCGCAACCGTGCCCTCGTCGGCGCCGATGAGGTCGTCGTGGGCGAGCACACCGGCATGGCAGTGGAACGATCCGCCGGTCTCGAGGGGAATGAGATACCGCCGTTGCTTGGCGTCGATGAGCAACGCTCGCTCCCCCGCCACGAACGGTCGCACGGGTCCCGGGCCGCTCATCGAACCACCTCGGTGGGGGACGGTGCGTCGGTGGGCGGGGGTGCGTGGGTCGATCCGCCGTCGAGCTCCACGGCCGGCTGGCGCTCACGGCGGTGCGGGTTGGCGATCGACACGGCCGCAACGACCGGTCCATCCCCCGAGTGGCCCGAGTCGACCGACTGGGCCAAGCCAACCGAGTCGGCCAAGCCGGGTGTGCGGGGCGCGCCCTCTGCTCCGGCCTGCGATCGGAGCTTGCAGAATGCGCACAGCTCGCCGGGCGTGGGCGATCCACAGGAGGTGCACGGCCGCAGGCCGTCGCGCGACTCGGCGGCGACCCCGGCGAAGCGCTCGTGGGCCCGGTCGAAGAAGCCGCTCACGAAGCTGGCCTTCGTGCCCGGGGACCGCCGTTCAAGGTCGTTGAGCACTTCCTTGTACGCCAAGTGCTTGTTCCCCGCGGCGATCGGGCACTCGTCGACGATGTAGTCGATTCCCCGGATCACGCAGTAGGCGGCCATCTCGCGCTCGCCCACCCGTACCAGCGGCTTCACCTTGCGGACGAACCCCTCGGCTGCGGGAAGAACGGGGAACTGCCGGCCCAGGTACTCGCCGTCCCAGCGGAGCACGTTGCCGAGCAGGACGGCCGCCTCGTCGTCGAGATTGTGCCCGGTCGCCACCACGTCATAGCCCCCGTCGAGCGCGGCCCGGTTGAAGAGATGGCGCTTGGACAGCCCGCACGCGCTGCACGGCGCTCTCCGGGCGGCCTTGGCCCCCTCGGGCACGGCGAACCCGTGGTCGGTGGGGAGATCGATCTCGACCAGCCGCAACCCCCGCTCGTCGGCGAACCGGCGAGCCAGCCGACCCGACTGGTCGGAGTACTCGCCGATCCCGAGCCCGAGGTACAAGCCGTCGACCTCGATCGACAGATCGCCGGACATGTCGATGAGCAGATCCCACAGGGCCAGCGAGTCCTTCCCGCCCGACACCGCCACCAGGACCCGGTCGCCCTTGGCGATCATGCGGAGGTCGTGGATGGTGCGGCGCACCTGCTCGCGACAATGGCGAAGGAAACAGGTGCCGCAGAACGCGGTGTTGTGGCGGCGGACATCGATGACGGCCGGCTGCTTGCACGCCCCGCACTTCATGCGACCGCCCCGCCGGAGATGACGGGGCGGATCTCGACGGTGTCGACATCGTCGAGCACCTCGTCGTGGGTCGCCAGGGTGTCACCCCTGATCACCAGGACCGACTCCGGGTTGAGCTCCAGCCGGCGCAGCAGCGCCTGGACCTTCAGCGGCCCGGGGACATCGAGCTCGCGGCGAGGATTACGCAGGACGACCTTCATGGATGGTGACCACTCCCGTAGGGGCTTTCAGGGTACCGCGCCAGACCCTCGAACCAGGGGCCGACGGCCCAGCTCCATGGCGGTGTCTGGCCGACGGCGACGCCGACACCCGCTCAGCGAGAAGGGTCGATCGCGGTGATCGTCATCGACTGCCCGGGCAGGAGCTCCTCGATGGCGATGACCTGGGACTGACGATGGCGCGACGAGAGCCGCCGCAGGATCGCCACGCCCGACAGGGCCACGCCGATGACGGCCCACGACGTGGAACCCTGGCGGAACCCCTTGCGCAGGCCGGTGCGGGCCAGCCTCTCGATGAGGGTCGCGATCATCGGCGTGCCCTCACAAGCGTCGAATCTCGACGATGGTGGTCTTCTTCTTCCCGCCGGATCGCCCGAGGAAGTACAGCAGCAGGGCCACCAGCACGGCCGCGGCCACGCCACCCACCTTGGCCTTGTCGAGGACCTGGCGCTTCACCGTGTCGACCTCGCCGCGGATCTCGATCAGCTTGGCCTCGATATCGGCCCGGGTGATCTTGGGCGTGTCGCTCGCTGGGCTCATCGACCCACCTCGTCGATCGCGTTGCGGGGCGGGTCGTTGCGGTCGGTGCGCATGCGCCACACCAGCATGGCGCCCACCAGCAAGACCACGACCATGATCACGTACGGCGACCACGACCAGTTGCCGTCGAGGCGGCCGTCGGTCTCGGTCTGGATGGCTCGCAGACCGGCCAGGGTGATGAACACGACGCCGATCCCGAGGAGGAACGAGCCGGCGACGCCGAAGGCCACGAAGCGCATCAGCGCCTTGAGCGGATCGACCGCCTCCTGCTTGAAATAGGCGACGAGCAGGGTCTTGAGCTCGGAGGCTTGCTCGGACAGACGCTTCTTGGCCACAGGTTCCTCGGAGGCGAAGGACGACGGAATCGTCGGATTGTCGCGGGTCGGACAGGGTCGCGGCAAGCGCGGAGTACCGAGACCGTGCTCAGGCACCCGGCGGAGCGAGCACCGACGGGTCGAGGGCCCGGAGGAGCCACTCGTTCAGGGCTGTCCCGACCTCGACCCGATAGTTGCGAAGCTCGTCGTCGGATGCAGCTTGGTTGACGATGAAGGCGAACACGATCCGGCGAACGTCGCTGGTGCTCGTGCTGGCGCCCACTGACGGCTCTGGCGTCGCTGCGGAGGCCGTGCCGGCGTCGGGATCGTCGACGAAACCGGCCAGCCCGGCGACGTCGTCGAGGAAGCCGGTCTTGGCCCGGAGCCGCCCTTCGAGGGCCGTACCGGTGAGTCGTTCCCGAAGCGTGCCGCTGAGGCCGGCAACGGCGAGGCCGTCGTAGAGCACGGCGTAGCGGGGATCGTCGTCGGCGAGGGCCAAGGTGGACAGCAGGGCCCGGCACGTGGCCTGATTGGCGCGGTCGAGGCCGGAGCCGTCGATGATGGTGACCCCGGGAAGCGGCAGGCCCAGCGTTTCCAGGGCGGCGGTGACTGCGGCCGTCCCGCCGGCAGTGGTGCCCGGGCCACCGGCGGCGACGGCCAGTTCCTTCACCAGCATCTCGGCGATGGCGTTGTCGGACTCCCGCAACATGGTGGACACGATCTCGCTCAGCGGTGGTGAGCTGATCTGGGCCAGCTGTACCGCCCCCGGGGGCACGACCGCCCGGTCGAAGGTGGGTGCGACGGCCACCCCGGCAACCGAGAGCATTCGGGCCAACTCGCCCGCGGCGGCTGCGGCCGGATCCTCGGCCTGCTGGCGGGAACCATCGGGGGCGCTCCATCCGCCGTTGGTGACGAGGGCGCCGATCGAGCCGACGACCCCCGAGGTGGCGTAGGTGGGCTTCCAGGAGGCGACGGTCCGCTGATCGTCGTAGCGCGACCCGTCACCGTGCACGATTCCGCTCACCGACCGCACCCCGAGCGCGGCCACCTGCGCTGCGAGCTGGTCGAGCGGCGTGCGGGCATGACCCACCGACAGGGGCTGAGCGTCGAGGTAGGCCGCCCACTCCGGCACCATGAGGACGGGATCGCCCCCGCCGACCAGGTACAGCCCGGCGACACTGCCGTCGGCGCCGATCGGGCCACTCGAGTACACGGTGGTGGTGAACCGATGGTCGGGCCCGAGGATCGTCATGGCCGCAGCCGCGGTGAACAGCTTCTGCGTCGACGCCGGAATGAACGGGTCGTCGGGCCGGGTCTCGCCGAGCACCCGGTCGTCCTCGGCGATCATCAGACAATGGTCGGTGGCGGCGACGGTGGTGGCCACCACAGCGCCGATCTGATCGACGGCCACCTCGTCGGTGATGGCCTCGGGCAGCCGCCGGAGCGACCACAGCGGCACCTCGACTGCCGCCAGGGGTTGCACCGCCCTCGGAACGGCCAGCGCCGGATCGTGCGTGGCATCCCAGGCCAGATACGACGAGGTGCCCAGCAACGCCGCGATGAGACCCCCGGCGATCAGCGTGCTGGGATGGGCCAACTCAGTCCGCTCCCTGACGTTGGGGGCGGCTCCCGCGGTGATCGAGCCAACGGGCGTGACGGGCCAGGTGCTCGAGAGCGGTCACGGCCCGGTTGGCCGACGCGTAGCAGAGCCGTCCCGAGGCCCGCACCGCAGCCGGGCCTGCGTTGTCGGGGAAGGCGACCGCCAGCTCGGTCGCGGTGAGGATGGGCTTGCCCGTCTCCTGCGAGATCTCGTGGGCCGCCTCGGCGAACCGGGCGTCCTGGCGCTCGTGGTACGCGACGATCCGCTCCAGCCCGTGGTCGGGGTAGAACCGCGACTCGCGCATGAACCGGGCCTGGTTCGACTGGATCCCGAGCCCGAGGTAGACGATGGCGTCGTCGTCGGGGTGCGTGGCAACGAGGCGCATGACATCGGGGACGGTATCGCGTGTCTCGCCGCCGGCGAGGTCGACCGGGTTGCTCCTCGACCACCGGGGCGGGAGGTGGGCGTCGATCGCCTCCTTCAGATCCTCGGGCAGCGCGACGAGCTCGAGGCTGGAACGGGTGATGGCGTCGGCGGTCACCACACCCCAGCCACCAGCGGTGGTGAGCACGACCGTACGGGGACCGCGAGGCAGGGGCTGGGTGGCGAAGGTGGCGGCAGCCTCGAAGGCCGCCTCCACCGTGTGGGCCCTGATGGCCCCGGCCTGGCGGCACATCCCGTCGAAGATCCGATCGTCGGCCGCCAAGGCGCCGGTGTGCGAGGCCGCAGCTCGCTGGCCGCCGGTGGTCGCGCCGCCCTTGAGCACGACGACGGGCTTGCGTGCCGCGACGGCGGCCAGACGCTCGAAGAACCCCCTCCCGTCGGGGAGACCCTCGACGTAGATGAGGCTGACGGCGGTCTCGGGGTCATCGGCGAAGTACTCGAGGTAGTCGACGATGCCCGTGGCGGCAGCGTTGCCTGCGCTCACGGCCCGGCTGATACCCACGCCGGTCTGCGCTGCGTAGTTGAGGAACGACGACACGAAGTTCCCCGACTGGCTGGCCACGGCGATCCGGCCGGCGGGCGGGAACGGCGCCACGATCTGGGCGCACATCGACGCCGGAGTCGACACGATCCCCTGCCCGTTGGGACCGGCGAGCACGATGTTCAGCTCGTCGCACAGCGCCACGAGCTCGGCCTCTGCGTGGCGACCGTCGTCGCCGGCTTCGCCGTAGCCCGCCGTGGTCACGAAAGCGGCCTTCACCCCTCGAGCGGCACAGGCTCGGAGCAGCTCCAGGTTCGCTCCCGGGGGCGTGCACACGAAGACCAGCTCGGCGCCCCCATCGGGCAGCTCGTCGATCGAGGTGAGCAGGGGAACGCCGAGCACGTCGCCGCCGTCCCGGTTCGTCGCGAAAACGCGGCCCTGATAGCCGCTGGCCAGGATGTTGTGGAGCGCGACGAAACCGAATTTCCCCGGATGGCTCGACGCTCCAGCCACGACCACGCCGGTCGGCTCGAACAACGCCGAGAGCCGGTGCCGGGCCTTCATCGTCCGCTCCCGTCGACCACCACGAGCGCATCGACGGCCACGGGACGCCCGTCGACCACGATGAGGGGGTTCACGTCGACCGACACGATGTCGGGTCGGTCCTCGGCGAGGCGGGAGAGACCCACGAGCACCCGGGCCACGGCGTCGCGATCGACGGGAGGCTCCCCCCTGAACGGGCCGAGCAGCGCCTGCGTCGAGAGGTCGTCGAGCATCTCGTGGGCGTCGATCTCGCTGATCGGCACCAGCCGGAACGAGACATCGGCGATGGCCTCGGCGAAGATGCCCCCGATCCCGAGCATCACGCACGGGCCGAACTGCGGATCGCGATGCACACCGGCGATGAGCTCCCGGTTGCCCTTCACCATGGCCGCCACGAGCACGCCCTGGACGTCGTCACCCGGCTCGGCCGCTGCGAGCAGCTCGGTGGCCGCTCGCGACACCCCCTCGTCGTCGCCCAGACCGAGACGGACGAGACCCCGCTCGGTCTTGTGGGCAATGCCCGTCCCGCAGAGCTTCACAACCACGGGGAACCCGACGATCCGGGCGGCGTCGACGGCTCCGGCGGCGTCGACGGCCAACCGTTCGGCCGAGACCGGGACCCCCCGATCGGCGAGCAGCACCAACGAGTCGTACTCCGAGAGCGTCTTCACGGTGGGTAACCTAGTTTTCCCGGTCGTTACGACTCGGTGCGGCGAGGCCCGGGGACGCGTGGAGGGCCTGGAGGGACCGGAGGTACTCGTCTCGCAGCAGCCGCTTCAGCAGCTTGCCGGCGTCGGTCCGGGGCAGCTCGGGGCGGAGCTCGTAGCTGCGGGGGCGCTTGTAGGCCGCCAACCGGGTCTCGAGGAACCCGTCGAGACCGGCAGCGTCGACCGTGGCGTGCGGCTGCAGAGCGACCACGGCGTGGACCGCTTCGCCCCACTCGTCGTCGGGGATGCCGAAGACACCGACGTCGAGGACCTCGGGGTGCTCGTGGAGCGCGGCTTCGATCTCGGCCGGGTAGATGTTGACGCCGCCCGAGATGATCATGTCCTTCAGACGGTCGCAGATGAAGACGAACCCCTCATCGTCGATCGTGGCGACGTCGCCCACCGAGAACCACCCGGGGCCCTCTTCGCCCTCGGGATCACCGTCACGGTCAGGGTCGAGTTGGTCGTCGGTGCCCGGGATGGTGCTGAGCTGCTCGGTGCTGCGGTGGTAGCCGTCCATCACCAGGCGACTCCGGATGAACAGCTCGCCCGGCTCGCCGACGGGGGCGTCGGAGCCGTCCGGAGCGACGATCCGAACCTCGATCGAGCCGTACGGCCGCCCGCACGATCCGGGCTTGCGCAGCTGATCGGCCGGCTCGAGGATCGTGGTGACCCCGATCTCGGTCGAGCCGTAGACCTCGAACAGGAACCCGTCGCCGAACCGCTCGATGATCTGCACCTTGAGCGCATACGGGACCGGCGCTGCGTTCACCACGAGCGAGCGCATGCTCGAGAGGTCGGCCCGGGCCAGCTCCTCGGACGGCAAGGCCATGACCCGCTTCATCTGCGTCGGGGCGCTGAAGGTGTTGGTGACCCGGTGTCGGGCCACGAGGTGCAGCCACCGCCGAGCGTCGAAGCGCCGGAGCACGACCACGGTCTGGCCGCTCGAGTGGGCGAGCGACGCCCATGCCAGTGGTCCGGAGTGGTACAGCGGACCGGTGGTGAGGTGAACGTCGCCGGGGCGCCCCAACCGCAACCGCTCCAGCATCGCGCCGACCGTCGCTGGATCGCTCCGGGTGCGCAGCGCACCTTTCGGACGCCCAGTGGTTCCCGACGTGTAGATCATCGCCGCACCGGCCGAGACCCCGGACACCCCGGGCTCCGCGGCCGAGCATCCGTCGATGAGCTGATTCCACCCAAGCCAGCCGGGTGGTCGGAGCGTGTCCTGTGGACCACCGGCTCCGAACACCACGACATGACGCACCGTGGGAAGGGCGTCACCCACCTCGGCCAGCACATCGGCGTACTCGGCATCGATGAAGACCACCGAGGCATCCGAGTTGTCGATGACGTAGCGCATCTCCTCGGCGACGAAGCGGTACGACACGGGCACCGCCGTCAACGAGGCCTTGCGGGCCGCATGGACGACGACCAGCACTTCGAGCGAGTTGGGGCCGCACCACACCACACGATCACCCGCTGCCGTCCCCAGGCGGTGCATGCCGACCACGACCCGGTTCACCAGCGCGTTCAGCTCGGCGTAGCTCGTCGACGAGGCTCGAGCCCCACCGCTTCCGTCGACCACCACAGCGTGCGTGTCGGGCCGTGAGGCCGCATGCCGGGCGAGCGGGTCGATCGGTTGACTCAACACGAACCTCATCAGAATCGAGAACACCGTGGACCACGGTGCGACATCGCGCCATCTGGGCGCCGGTAGCCTACCGACGTGCCGAGATCGATCGAGGTTGTCGAGCGCGCCGTCCGTGACGAGCCAAACGACGCAATCCGGAGAGATCGGGCTGTCCGCTGAGCTCCCCGTGCGCCTTCGCCGGTTCAGTCGGAGCGGGATCGGAGCCGATACCTCACCCGTGGCTCTGCCCGACCTTCTGCCGCCGTCTCTCCGCGACCTCGACCGGGTTCGCCGCGTGATCACGGTCGTCATGCCGGCCCACAACGAAGAGGACCTGCTCGCCGAGGCGGTGGGCGTGGTCGTCTCGGGCCTCGACACCGACGGGACCGAGTTCGAGATCATCGTCGTCGAGAACGGCTCGAAGGACCGGACCTGGTCCATCGCGCGGGAGCTCGAATGCGCCAACCCGCGGATCAAGGCCTTGCAGTCTCCCGAGCCCGATTACGGGCGGGCGCTGCGGGCGGGCTTCTTGGCTGCGACCGGCGACGTGGTCGTGTCGTTCGACGTCGACTTCTGCGATCTCGACTTCCTGCGGGCTGCGGTGGCGTCGATCCAGCAGCCCGACGGTCCGGCGATCGTCGTCGGAACCAAGCGCGGGGCAGGCTCGAACGACACCCGTCCGTTCTCACGCCGTCTGGTGACCGGAGTCTTCTCGCGCCTGCTCACGGTGGGATTCGGGCTCAAGGTCTCCGACACCCACGGCATCAAGGCCTTCCGACGCTCGGCGGTGACGCCCATCGTCGAGCGCTGCGAGTTCGGCACCGACATCTTCGACACCGAGCTCGTGCTTCGGGCCGAGCGTGCAGGCCTGCTCACCGACGAGATCCCGGTGGTGGTCGAGGAGCGACGCCCGGCCCGGTCCTCGATCGCCCGGCGCATCCCCCGCACCCTCAAGAACCTGGTTCGCTTGCGGATCGCGCTCTGGCGCCGACCCTGACCGTCAACCGCGGGCCGGCCCTGGGCCCGTGTCCGACCGTGAGCATGGGACGGGTGCCCTAACCTGACGGCTCGTGGACCACAGCGAACCGGCAGCCGTCAGACCCCAGGTCGCGCTCTTCGTGACCTGCACGGTCGACAGCGTCGCCCCGCAGGTGGGCATGGCGACGGTCCGTCTCCTTGAGGCGTGCGGCGCCGAGGTCGTGCTGCCTCGGGCGCAGACCTGCTGCGGACAGCCCGCGGTGAACAGTGGGGCGCCTGAGGCCGCCGCGGTCCTGGCTCGGCACTTCGTGGAGGTCTTCGAGCCCTTCGAGACCATCGTGTCGCCGTCGGGATCGTGTGTGGCGATGGTTCGCCACTGGTATCCCCGGCTCCTGTCGGGCCGTTGGCGGACCCGGGCCGAAGCCGTTGCCGAGCGCACCCACGAGCTCACCGACTACCTCGTCAACGTCGCTCGACGCACCGATCTCGACGCCGTGATCGCAGGCGGTCCGCTCGCCGTGCACGACTCGTGCCACGGCCTGCGGGTCCTCGGGCTCGGCAACGCCGCTCGCGACCTGTTGGGCACCGCCGGTGCCGAGATCGTCGAGATGGCCGATCCCGAGGCCTGCTGCGGCTTCGGCGGGACCTTCGCGCTCAAGCACACCGAGGTCTCGAGCGCCATGGCCGACGCCAAGCTCCGTGACGCAGCCGCGACCGGAGCGGCCTGCCTGGTCGGGGGCGACGCCGGCTGTCTCGTGCACCTCGAGGGTCGCCAGCGGCGCTGTGGCATCGGCCCCCCGGTGCGCCACATCGCCGAGGTGCTGGCCGAGGCGCTCCCGTGACCCTCGCCGCTCGGGCTCCGGCCGCCCTGGCCGACGAGCACCTTCAGCAGGCGTTGGGCCGGATCACCGACCGCTATCGCCTGGTCCGCGCCCGGGCCCGCGAGGCACCCGACACCGTCGACCGCAAGCAGCGGGCCGGGGAGATCAGACGAGAGATCCTGGCCGACCTCGACGGCTGGATCGATCAGGTCACAGCGTCGCTGGAGCTCGTCGGAGCGGTCGTGCACCGCTGCGCCACCGCGGCCGAGGCGGCCGATGCCGTCGTGGCCATCGCTCGCAGCGAAGGCTCCCGGCTGGCGGTGAAGTCGAAGTCGATGGCCACCGAGGA
This sequence comes from Actinomycetes bacterium, assembly GCA_031362415.1. Taxonomy (GTDB): domain Bacteria; phylum Actinomycetota; class Acidimicrobiia; order IMCC26256; family VFJJ01; genus VFJJ01. Next base: position 10,247 of record JANLSK010000035.1, read on the forward strand.
GATCCATCTCAACGCGGCCCTCGAGGCGATCGGCGTCGAGGTGATCGAGGGCGACCTCGGCGAGTACATCGTGCAGATCGCCGGCGAACGGCCCTCGCACATCATCACCCCGGCCATCCACAAGACACTGGGCCAGGTCGCCGATCTCTTCAGCCCGTTGGCCGGTCGCGTACTTCCCGTCGAGCGGGAAGCCTTGTGCGCCTTCGCCCGCGACCACCTTCGCACCAAGTTCCTCAACGCCGATCTGGGGATCACGGGGGCCAACTTCGTCGCTGCCGACACGGGGACGATCGTGCTCGTCACCAACGAGGGCAACGGCCGCATGGCCACGACCGTCCCCCGGGTCCAGGTCTCGGTGGTCCCGATCGACAAGATCGTCCCTCGTCTCGCCGATCTCGGGGTGATCCTGCCGTTGCTCACCGAGCACGCGACGAACCAGTCGATCACCGCCTACCTGTCGATGACCACGGGGCCCCGACGCCCCGGTGAGATCGACGGACCCGAGGTGCTCCACGTGGTCCTGCTCGACGGGCACCGGCGCGACCTCGTCGGCACGCCCTACGAGGAGATGCTTGCGTGCATCCGTTGCGGGGCGTGCCTCAACGCCTGCCCGGTGTACGGCAAGGTCGGCGGACACGCCTACGACTCGGTGTACCCCGGACCGATGGGGTCAGTGCTCACTCCCCTGCTGTCGGGCGGCACCGAGGGGCGCGATCTGCCGTTCGCCTCCTCGTTGTGCGGCGCCTGTACCGAGATCTGCCCGGTGGGCATCCCGTTGGCCGACCTCCTCGTACGCCTTCGCGCCGACCTGCGTGCTCCGGGGCCCGTCGTACCGCTGCGGACGGCCCGCACGCCGCTCGGCCCGGCCAGCACCGGGTCCGGCACTGGCGCCAGCATCGATTCCTTCGAGCCAGCGCGCCCACCGGCGGCGGGATTCCCGTGGCCGGGCGCCGACGTCCCGTTGCGCCGAAGTCCGTGGTTCCGCAGCATCGGCTGGCGGATCTGGGCCGGGGTGTGGTGCCGGCCGCAGCTGTACCGGGCCACCCTGGCCCTCGGACGCCTCGTCACGTGGCGCCGACGCGGCTGGTGCCGCCGCCTCCCCGGCGCTGGCGGCTGGACGGCCACGCGCGATCTGCCGAGCCTCGCCATCCCGGGCTTCCGACGGCGCTGGGCCGACCGCGAGCACGGCCCGTGAGCACCGCCGTGAAGGCCGCCGTCGAGCTCCTGTCGGAGCGCCTCAGCGCCAACCGCTGCACCGTCCACGGCCCCGTCGACCATGCGCGACTCGGCGCGACGATCGTCGATCTGCTCGAGCCCCTCCTCGACGGCCGGACCGTCGCCATGCCCATCAGCGCCGATCCGCTGCTCGACGCCCCGGAGGTGACCGCTGCGATCGCGGGCGGGCCTGAACCTGTCGACGTGATCCGTCCCGACTCGCCGCGATGGCTTGGCGAGATCGCCGACTGCTGCGTCGGGATCGCGGTGGCGACCCTGGCTGCCGCCGACCGCGGCATCGTCGCCGTGGCCTGCTCGGCCGGAGCCCCCCGGGCTCTCACGTTGTTGCCCCCGGCGATCGTGCTCGTCGTTCGGGCCGAGACCATCCACCTCACCTTCGACGAAGCCTGGGGTGCGCTGGCATCGGGTGCGCTGGCATCGGGCGTGTCGTGGATCAGCGGACCGTCTCGCACCGGCGATCTCGAGATGATCCTCACCTGGGGCGTTCACGGGCCGGCCCTGGTCGAGCTGCGCT
>JANLSK010000112.1:0-7918 GCA_031362415.1 Actinomycetes bacterium
CGTCCATCGAGCGCGCCAACTTGCTGCGTTGTGTGACCGCCACGAGCACCGCGAGCGGGAGCAGGAGCGCGCCGGGATACAGACCGGCGAACGGGCTGGCGATGCCGACACATGCCATGACGACGATCGCCGCGGTCAAGACGGTGGATGTGTGTTGTTCTTTCATGAGTGTCTCCATTCGATAGCGCGGGACAGTGACGATCAGATCGAGGGTTACCCGGCGCCATGCTCGGCGCGGACCGAGTTCGGCGGACCCAACGCCGCCAACCCGGTGGGACCGGGATGGCGGAGACTCGATCGACCACGACCCCGGCAACCAGTACACCGGTCGGTATTCCGGCCACGATCAGCACCCACAGTCGCTGTGAGACCTCGGCGCGGACCAACACCGATGTCCCAGCGGCCCGCCCGGCCGTCGAGGCCATCACGGCACCGGCCGCCGAGGTGACGTCACGATGGCGCCGAGCGCGAGCGCCGCCAGCGCCGGGATCAGCACCAGCGACACCACGAGCCCGACGCGGTCAACGCCAGCCATCCCGTCGAGGTGACCGGCGTGATAGGCGAAGTGCCCGACACCTTGCACCAGCCACGCGACCGCGACTGGCACCAGGAACTCGCCGCGCCAGGCCGCCCAGAGCGTGACGATGATCAACGCCAGGAACAACACGCCGACATCGCGCACGAGATGCTCGTCGTACGATCCGCCCTCGGCCGCGATCCAGCCACGACCGACTGGGAAGTCGTCGAAGAACGACCGGGGCGCGAACGCCGCCTGCACACCGGCCGGCAGCATGAAGAGCCCGATCGCTCCCAGGCAGGCACGCGCCATCGCGACCCTCGTGACGCGGCTCATTGCAGGTCGGCGCACGCGATCCTGGCGCCGCTTCCCGGTTCGTGCACGATGACCGATCGGGCGTTCGTGGAAGCGCTCGAGACGCGGGCTATCCACGTCGCCGAGCCCGCGCCATGGGCCACCCCACCAGGGTTCGGGGCCAATCCGGCCCCGTTCGTGCTCAGCCACAGCTCGTTCGGCGGGACGACCGACCCTCCTTCGATGTCCTGGTAGTGGCCGCCACCGCCTGACGCGCAGGTCCCGTTGTGCAGATGCGACCCGTATACCTTGTCCGGATCCAGGCCCGCCACGTTCGCTCTGACCACCGTGCCGGCCGGGTCGATCGTCATCTTGACCGAACCATGGATGTCGTAGCCGGCCGCCGAGCCCGCCGGCGTCTCGGTGAACACCCCATGGAACGAACTGGCACGCTCGGCACCCGCCGATGCTGTCCCGGCCATCCCCATCGCAACGGCCGAGACCGTCGCTGCCCACACCATCGCAACTCGCCTGCTCCTGATGATCATGACCTACTCCTGTCTGTTGACGGGCGTCCGAGGGTCGGGCGCTCGAATCTCATCCCTGTTCGGACTGACGTTCAGACGGCCGCACTGGGTGACATCTGCTCCACTGGTGCCTCGCCACTGCTTCCCTCGTTCGGGTTGCTGACCGCCGGTCCTCACTGTGTGTCGTTCCGACGGCGCGGATCGGTTCACCGCCGACGCATCAACGCTCACCCTTGGCCGACCCTCGCGTCATCGGCGAGGTCGCGCCCGCGCCGTGAACCGATCGAGGCGCGTGTTACGACAAGTGGGTGGTGAACGGCGATGCGTGACCTGCGAAGCGATGAGGTGCTGCTCGTGGCGATCGGCGAGCAGGACCAGGGTGCGCTGACTGCGCTCTACCAGCGTCATGCTCCGTGGTTGACTGCTCGACTCACTCACCGTTGCGGCGATAGCGATGTCGTTGATCAGGCGTTGCAGGACACGTTCGTGGCGGTGTGGCGCAAGCCGGCGGCCTACCGCGGCTCGGGCGAGGTGGCGGCGTGGTTGTGGGGCATCGCCGTGCGGCGTCTGATCGATCAGCTCCGGCGTCGTCCCGCGCTCGCATATCTGCCGGCCGCCGAACAGACGGTGGTGTCGGCCGAGGACGAGGTGCTCGTCGGGCTCCATCATGGCGAGCTCGCCGGCACCCTCGACCGGCTTTCGCCGGAGCTGTTGTCGGTGGTGCAGGCCACCGTGCTCGACGGGCTCAGCACCCGCGAGGCGGCGCGGCTGCTCGGAATACCGACCGGCACCGTCAAGAGCCGCGCGGCCCGCGCTCGCGCCCAGCTGAGAGAGGCATTGGCATGACTGCGAACCCGAGCTGGCACATCGATCCTGAGCTGCTCGCCGGCTACGTCACGGGAGCGTCGGGGCGGGCTTCGAGGGCTTCGGTCGAGTCCCACCTGGTCACGTGCGCGTCGTGCCGTGCTGCGATGGCGCCGCTGATTGCAACCGATCGTCTCGATCGCAACCTCGCCGCCATCGCCGACCGTGTCGATCGGCCGCGACTCCACTTGGTCGAGCGGCTGCTGGAGCGCGTCGGTGTGCCCGAACACGTGACCCGGGTTCTCGCGGTCACGCCGACCGAGCGCGGGGCATGGCTGGCCGGGATGCTCGTGGCCTTGCTGGTTGCGGTCACCGCCGATCTGTTCAGCGCGTCGGAGGTGACGGTGTTCGCGTTCCTCGTCGCGGCCCCGTTGCTGCCACTGGTGGGCGTCACCGCGGCGGTCACCTTCCGTCAGGACCCGTTGCGAGAGCTCGTCGCAGCTGTCCCGACTCCTGTGTTCAAGCTGTTCATGATGCGGGCGTTGGTGGTGCTCGCCCCGACGATCGCGGTTGCCGCCGGGGCGTCGATGTTGGTGCCCGGACAGGGCTGGGAGCCCGTGCTGTGGCTCCTCCCGTCGTTCGGGCTCATCGTCGCCACCCTCGCGCTCGGCAGCTGGTTCCCTGTATGGGCCGTGGCGTGGACGCTCGGTGGCGCGTGGGTGCTCGCGGCCGCTGTGTGGGTGAGAGGCGCGCCGAGCGCGGATCTCGTCGGGAGCTACGCCGCGTTCCGCCCTGCGGGCCAACTCGTGCTGCTGGCATTGTCGTTGCTGGCCGGCTTCGTCGTGGTCGTGCGCCGCGACTCGTTCGATCTCGTCGATCTCGGGAGGACGTCATGACCGCCACCACCACCGTCGAGCTGGCCGAGGTGACCAAGTCGTACGGTTCGACTCGGGCTCTCGACGGCATCACGGTCGCTTTCGGGCGCGGCGTCACGGGCGTGCTCGGCCCCAACGGGGCGGGCAAGACGACGCTCCTACGCATCGTCGCGACCGTGCTCGCGCCCGACAGCGGAGCGTTACGCGTGCTGGGCGAGGATCCCGCCGAGGTTCGCGGACGATTGTCGATCCGGCGTCGGCTCGGGTACTTCCCGCAGGAGCCCGGCTACTACGCCAACCTCACGACGTTCGAGTTCGTCGACTACATCGCGATCCTCAAGGAGATGACGGTACGGCGGGCCCGCCACGACGAGGTGCGCCGGGTGTTGGCCGAGGTCGGCTTGGGCGACGCGACCCACAAACGGATCAAGGCCCTGTCGGGCGGGATGCGACGTCGGGTCATCTTGGCCCAGGCGCTGCTCGGAGCCCCTGAGCTGCTCGTGCTCGACGAACCCGCGGCCGGGCTCGATCCCGAGCAACGGCTGCGGTTCCGCGAGACGGTCTCGGCGGTCGCCGAGCACCACACCGTGCTGTTGTCGACGCATCAGACCGAGGATGTGACCGCGCTCTGCCAGCGCGTCGTGGTGATCGACGGTGGCCGGATCCTGCGCGACGCCACGCCCGAAGCGCTCGTCGAGGCAGCCCGCGGTCGGGTGTGGCTCGCCGACCGGGCCGACCCGGGTGCTCGGCTCTCCTGGCGCACCGGCACCGGCCAGCACCGCCTCATCGGCGACCCGCCCGCAGGTGCCACCCTGGCGGAACCGGCGTTGGAGGACGCCTACCTGCTGCTGATCGGGCGGCCCGTGGGAACCGAACCCGATGTCGCCGGGTCGAGTCGGGGGAGGTGAACGGGTATGGAACTGATGGTGATCGCCGCGGCCGTGTTCCTCGTGTTCCGACTCGTGATCCGCCGCGCTGTCGTCTCGGACAACGCGGGGGTCGTCGGACCGGTTGGCTGGAACCCGGACACGAACTGGCGGGTTGTGCGTCCGTTGGCACGCGCCGAGGTCAGGCGCGTGCTGCGCCATCCGGCATTCATCGCCGGTGTGCTCCTGACACCGCTGATACTGGTGCTGGCCGCCACCGAATCCGAGAACACCTGGCGCAGTGTGTCGGCCGGCATCGCGCTTGCGCTCGTACCCCTGGGCTGGATGACGATCATCGCGACCAACCTCGTCGCGCTCCGCCCAAAACGCACCGGGACCGAGGAGTTGTTCGCCGCGTTGCCCGCCCCGCAACCGACACGGTCGAGTGCGTTGCTCACCACCTTGATCGCTCCGGTGGCCGTCGCCGCGGTACTCGCCATCGGCTGTCTGGCGTTTGTCAGCACCCGCGACGAGCTCCGAGGCTCCTTCGCGTGGGACGAGACCGCGGCCGGGTTGCTCATCGTTGCCGGCAGCGTGTGCGTCGGCACGGCCGTGGCACGCTGGTTGCCGAGCGCCGGCTTCGGGCTCCTCGCCGTCGTCGCCACCATCGTCCTTCAAGCGCGATTCCTGGACGTGACAACATGGCCGTGGGACCGCAGCGAAGGTGACCCGCTGCGCTTCCTCGGGTTTCTCGCCGAGCCCACCGACGTCCGTGACAGTTTCTTGGAGGTACGTCCGTCGGGATGGCATCTGACCTATCTCGGCGGCCTGGTGGCGGTCATGGCCGGTGTCACCCTGGCCCGAGAGGGGCTCCGCCGTCCCGTCGTCGTCGTCGTGCTCAGCGCCGGGGTCCTCGTCGCGGCTGGTGCCGGGTGGATGCAGACCCGCCCGTTGTCGCCCGGACGCGAAGACGCGATGGTGGCATATCTGACCGACCCCGACGCCCATCAGATCTGCGAAGCCTCCGCCGGGGTTCGCTACTGCGCGTACCCTGACTTCACGGCCGACATAGCCGAGTGGCGCACCCGTGTTGACGCGACGTTGAGGCTGTTCCCGACGGGCGCCGTCGCCAACCGCGACCCGCTTCAGGTGATTCAGCGCCCGGCGATCGTCGCAAGCAACGAGAACTGCTCGGCGCAGGCGTTCGAGTACAGCCTGCCGCCCGGTGTCGCGGCGCGCCTGTCGCCCGCTGAGCTGTGGCCCGCCGACAACCATGTCCACCCACCGTTCGACGAGGAGTCCTTCCCATGCTCGGGACGCGACGACGTCCACGGGTTCTTCCTCGCCGTGCAGACCGCGGCGTGGGCCACCGGTCTGCCACCCGCGCCCCATGACGACAACCAGCGCTGCACCGCCAGCGACCAAGCCCGCGCCGTGATCGCCCTGTGGGCCGGTGCCGCCGCCAGCCCCGACGGTGCCCGCACGCTGCGCGACGTCACCACCGACGGATCGAAGGAGGACCGCACGATCATCACCTTCGCGGAGTGGGACGACCCGCCGATGTGGGGCGTCGACTACGCCGTCGCCGACGCCGAGATCGCGCTCGCGATGCTGGCGCTGCCCGTCGCCGAGGTGCGCGCCACACTCGATCGCGACTGGGCCCGCTGGACGAACGCGGAAACCTCGACGTCGACGCTCGCCGTCGAGCTCGGCATCGACGCCGGCCGCACCGCACCCCGGGCATCCGCGCCTGCGGGTTGTCCGTGATGGCCTCACGGTCAATGTCGGTGATCGGCGTGCGGGGACGCCAAGCGTCGGCACTGGCACGACCCTCGGCCCGGGTCCTGAAATGGCAGCCGGTTGGACACGTGATGCTCGCCGCCCTGGCGCTCGTAGCCATCGGCAGTAGAGCCGGCGTCGCCCTGCGCCTGTCGATCGCCGGTGCCGCGGTCGCTGCCGCGAGCGCCTTCCTCCTCGATGACCCCGCCGCGGTGACCCTTGCCGCGTCGCCCATATCGCTCCCACGGCGTCGCCTCCAACGCGTCGCGGCCGTCGCTGTCGCCGTCGGATTGTGGTGGGCGGCCGCGGCCACGATCGCCTCGCACCTTGGCGGCGGCTTCCCGCTGCGGGGCCGCTCCTTGGAACTGAGCGTGTTCGTCGCCGTCGCCCTCGCCGCCTCAGCAACGGCATCAACACTGGGGGACCGCACCGTCGGCGGTATCGCCGGTGCGGTATCCGCCGCCGGTTGCTATGCCCTCACCTTGTTACCCCCGCAGACTTGGCTCCCATGGCCTGCACACCCTGACGCCCCCGGGGCCACGTCACGCTGGCTCGTGGTTCTCGCCGTCGCGATCGCCGTTCTCGCATGGGCGTCCCGAGACCCGGCTCATCGGCGACAACGCCACCACACCACCGGCCCGAGAGGAACCCGATGAGCAGTATCGCGACCTCAGCCGACCGACCAGCGAGATCGTTGGCGCATCCCCGGCTGCGTCAACAGCCAGGCCTGCTCCGCCGCATCTTCGCCGACCCGATACCAGTCCTCGACGAGCTCGCCGAACGCTACGGACCTCTGTACGGCCTCGGCGCCGGCCCGGTGAAGCTGGCGGTCGTCGGCGACCCGACAGCGATGCGCGAGCTGTTCGCCATGCCCACCGACAACTTCCGTTGGGGCCACAAATTCAACGTGTTGGGCTTCGTCGTCGGCAAGGAATCGATGATCGTCTCCGACGGCGCCGACCACAAGCGCCGCCGCTCGTCGGTGCAGTCAGCGTTCAGCCGCCGCCGACTGAACGGCTGGATCCCGATGATCATCGATCGCACCGACGCCGCCATCGATCGGCTCACCGTCGGCCTCGCCGGTCCGGTCGAGCGCGACCTCTACTCCGTCGGACGTTCGCTCGTCCTCGAGATCGCGATCCGTTCTCTCTTCGGTGCGCGCCTCACCGACCGGGCCGGCGAGATCGGCGATGTTCCAACGCCCTCAGGACTACCTGGAATCCCCCGCGATCAAGCAGCTCCCGGACCCGCTCCCAGGGACGAAACGATCGGAGGTCCGGGCCGATAGACGGGCGATCGACGCCATCATCGACGCCGAGATCGCCCATCTCCGGGCTCAGCCCTCCGACGATCCGCTCGACGTCCTCGCCAGCTTGGTCGCCGACGCGAGCCTGAGCAACGGCGAGATCCGCGATCAGGTCGCCACCCTCATGGGCGCCGGCTACGACACGACGTCTGCCTCGCTGGCGTGGATGCTCTGGTGCGTCTCACTCACCCCCGGACTCTGGACGCGGCTGCGCGACGAGGCCGACCAGGTGCTCGGCCCGCCCGGCGAACGCTCCGGCCACGACGAGCACACCCTCGCCCGTCTCGACCTCGCCAACCGGACCATGCGAGAGGCCCTCCGGCTGCACCCCGCCGGGGTCGTCGCACCTCGAGAAGCGGCCGTCGATGTCATCGTCGATGGGCACCGGATCCCGAAAGGAACGCTCATCCTGTGGTCGGCTCACCTCGCGGGACGCGACCCGAAAGCGTGGCCCGACCCGCTGCGCTTCGACCCGGACCGGTTCGTCGACGCTCCCGCAGAAACCCGGGCCCTCGCTGACATTGCCTGGGTGCACTTCGGTCACGGCCCACGAAACTGCGTCGGCTTCGCGCTCGCCCAGATGGAACTCACGCTGATCACCTCCCGCCTGGTGCAACGCCTCGACATCACCGCTCTCGCCCACGAACTCCCCCGCCCAGTGGGGATGGTCGTCAACCGGCCCACCGGCGGCGCGCCCATGCGCGTCTCGACCCGAGCGTGACCGCCTGAACCTGAGCGACCGAAACCCTGGCAATCTGGCAATGATGGGTTCGCTATCGGAGACCGCCTATCCATCGAGACGGCTCGGTCGAGGCTGATCTTCATCACCTATCCGTCAACTCCTGCATCCCGGCCCCCGACGATTCGGTGCCGTCTCGGAGGTCGCTCTGGCCGGATTCGCACCCCCAGGGCCGGCCGTTGAATCCGAGACCTCGCGTCGACGTCAACGT
>JANLSK010000119.1:0-4937 GCA_031362415.1 Actinomycetes bacterium
GCCCGGGCCCAGATCTGGCGCAGCTCGGCGAACGTGCAGTTCTGGGGGCCCGTGTGCACGCCGAAGCGCAACGAATCAGTCATGAGGGCGAAGGCTACCTGCGCACCCAGCGCACGAGCACCGACGCCGAACTGACCCGACCTGACATCGCAGCGCCCGGGCGCGATCATCGCGGCGACCGACGCAACTCGGGTCGTCCTGAACCGAGCCGAGGCTGGCCGAGGCGGCTCGGGGCCCGAGCCGGAGGGAGACGGGGAACGCGCGGGTAGCATCGGTGCCTCCATGGCTACCAACACCGCAACCAATCCCGGTCTCGCCGCAACCGTCGAAGAGCTCGAAGGCAGCTTGGTCAAGCTCTCGATCACGGTCCCCGACGCCGAGTTCGACAAGGCCATCACGGCGGCCTTCCGCAAGATCGCCCAGGAGGTGCGCATCCCGGGCTTCCGACCGGGCAAGGCACCCCGGCGACTCCTCGAGAGCCGGCTGGGCGCAGCGGTGGGGCGCGAGCAGGCGCTGCGTGACGCCCTCCCCGACTACTACGCCGAGGCTGTCATCGCCAACAAGGTCGACGTGATCGCCGCACCCGAGATCGAGATCACCGCCGGCCACGACCACGGCGACGTCGAGTTCACCGCCGTGGTCGAGGTGAGACCCGTCGTGCATCTCGTGGGGTACGAGGGTGTGCGGGTGACGATCCCCGATCCGACCGTGGCCGAGGCCGATGTCGACAGCCAGGTCGACGCGCTGCGCGGCCGGTTCGCCGAGCTCGAAGACAGTGAGCACCCGCTCATCGACGGGAACTTCGCGGTGATCGACCTCACGGGCTCGATCGACGGCGAAGAGGCCGACGGGCTGTCGGCGTCCGACTTCATGATCGAGGTCGGATCGGGCTCGGTGCTCGACGAGCTCGACGTGGCCTTGCGGGGCAAGAAGACCGGCGACATCGTCGAGTTCACGGCTGAGCTGCCCGAGCGCTTCGGCGACCGGGCCGGGGCCACGGTCGATTTCCGGTTCCTCGTGAAGGACACGAAGAACCGGGTCCTTCCCGAGCCCGACGACGAGTTCGCCCAGAACGCGTCGGAGTTCGACACCATCGATGCTCTACGAGCCGACGTGCGCCGCCGCATCGACACCATGCGGCGGGTGCAGGCGCAGATGGCCGTGCGGGAGAAGGTGCTCGAAGAGGTCGCCGACCTCGTCGACATCGAGCCGCCAGCGCCGCTCGTCAGCCAGGAGATGCAAACGCGCCTTGAAGACATGGCCCGTCGGCTCCAGCAGCAGGGCGTGAGCTTCGAGCAGTACATGGCGGCTACCGGCACCGAGCCCGAGCAGATCACCAACGACCTCCGCGAGGCGGGGGAGCGGGCCGTCAAGATCGATCTCGCGCTCCGGGCCGTCGTGGTCCAAGAGGCCATCGAGGTCTCCGACGACGAGGTCGATGACGAGCTGCACCGGCTGGCTGAGCGGCTCGGCCGCAAGGTTGCCGAGGTTCGACGCAACCTGGAACGGGGAGGGCGTCTGGAGGCGGTACGCTCTGATCTGGCCCACGGCAAGGCGGTGGCCTTCCTGGTTGACCACGCCTCCGTGGTGAACGAAGAAGGCGTCGAGCTCGACCTCACGATTCCCGAGGCTCCGAGCACGGACACCGACCCGCCCAGCCTCGAGCCGACAGACGAACCATCAGTCGACCCATCAGATGACCCAGCGACGACAACGGAGTGACGCGGTGATCGAGCCGATCTACAACTATCTGGTCCCCACGGTCATCGAGCAGACCAACCGGGGTGAGCGTGCGTTCGACATCTACTCCCGGCTGCTCAAGGAGCGCATCATCTTCCTGGGGACGCCGATCGACAGCACGATCGCGAACCTGGTGATGGCGCAGCTCCTGCACCTCGAGTCGGAAGACCCCGACAAGGACATCTCGATCTACATCAACTCGCCGGGTGGCGACATCACGGCGCTGTTCGCCATGTACGACACGATGCAGTACATCAAGCCCGACGTGTCGACGATCTGCATGGGCCAGGCGGCGTCGGCTGCGGCCGTGCTGCTGGCGGCGGGTACCAAGGGCAAGCGCTTCGCCCTGCCCCACAGCCGGATCCTCATTCACCAGCCCCACGGTGGCGCCGGTGGCCAGGCCATCGACATCGAGATCCAGGCCAAGGAGATCATGCGGATGCGGGAGATGCTCGACCGTCTCCTGGCCCACCACACCGGCCAGACCGCTGAGAAGATCAACAAGGACACCGACCGCGACTTCATCATGTCGGCCATCGAGGCCAAGGACTACGGCATGATCGACGAGGTCCTCTCGAACCGTGAGTTGGCGGCGGTCGAGCCCGCTCCGGGCGTCGTCAAGGGCTGACCGATCGCAGGCTCGGGCCCTCGTCGGGTCCGAGCAGCACCGTCGTTTCGCGTTTCTCGCAGCAGCTCCACTCAATCCCTACGAGGCCATTCGGGTCCACCCGCTGGCGACGAGGAGAACCCGATCGTGGCGAAGTTCGGCGACGGTGGCGACCTGCTCAAGTGCTCCTTCTGCGGGAAGAGCCAAAAGCAGGTGAAGAAGCTCATCGCCGGGCCCGGCGTGTACATCTGCGACGAGTGCATCGACCTCTGCAACGAGATCATCGAAGAGGAGCTCGCGCAGACGACCGAGGTGAAGCTCGACGATCTTCCCAAGCCCAAGGAGATCGACGAGTACCTCGACGACTACATCATCGGTCAGGAATCGGCCAAGAAGATCCTGTCGGTGGCGGTGTACAACCACTACAAGCGGGTGCAGGCCGGCGTGCGCGGCGAGACCGAGGTCGAGCTGCAGAAGTCGAACATCTTGCTGATCGGGCCCACCGGCTGTGGCAAGACGCTGCTGGCCCAGACCCTGGCCCGCATGCTCAACGTGCCCTTCGCCATCGCCGACGCCACCGCGCTCACTGAGGCCGGCTACGTCGGTGAAGACGTCGAGAACATCCTCCTCAAGCTGATCCAAGCGGCCGATTACGACGTGAAGCGGGCCGAGACCGGGATCATCTACATCGACGAGATCGACAAGATCGCCCGCAAGGCCGAGAACCCGTCGATCACCCGCGACGTCTCGGGCGAGGGTGTGCAACAGGCGCTGCTCAAGATCCTGGAGGGGACGGTCGCCTCGGTGCCGCCCCAGGGCGGGCGCAAGCATCCGCACCAGGAGTTCATCCAGATCGACACCACGAACATCCTGTTCATCTGTGCAGGAGCGTTCTCCGGGCTCGAGAAGATCGTCGAGGGCCGCATCGGCCGCAAGGGCATCGGTTTCGGCGCCGACATCCGTCGGGCGGGCGAGAAGGACCTGGGCGAGATCCTGGCCAAGGCCATGCCCGAGGACCTCCTCAAGTTCGGGCTCATCCCCGAGTTCGTGGGCCGGCTCCCGGTGGTGGGTTGTGTGCACAACCTCGATCAGGAGGCGCTCGTGCGCATCCTCACCGAGCCCAAGAACGCCCTGGTGCGCCAGTACCAGAAGTTCTTCTCGTTCGACGACGTCACCCTCGAGTTCAGCGACGACGCCCTCCAGGCGGTGGCCGATCAGGCCCTCCTACGCGGCACCGGCGCTCGCGGGTTGCGGGCGATCCTCGAAGAGGTGCTGCTGAACGTGATGTACGAGCTCCCGTCGCGTACCGACATAGGCCGCTGCCTCATCGACCGGCAGGTGGTGCTGGATCGGGTGAACCCCACGCTCGTCCCTCGCGCCGAGCTCCACGTCGAGACCGACACCCGTCGCCGCCGCTCCGCCTAGCTTCCGCGGACCTTCGGCGGAGTCAGTTCCGAGGCGGTTCCGAGTCAGCTCCTCTGCGGGCGTTCGTCGACCCGGAGGTCGACGGGGATGGTCCGTGATCCCCGTTGCTGGGGGCGGATCGGCTGCATGATCCTCCGCCGCTCGGCGCTGAGCCGTCCGACCAACTCGTCGGACAGCGTGTAGCCGAATCGCGATCGGGCCCAGGGTGGCCCGTACCGGAGGATGATGATTCGGCGTTCGCCATCATTCTCCCGGCTCGCCGCGCCGTGCATGCAGGAATCCACGAACAGCACGGCATCGCCGGCCGTGGTGTGCACCTCCGAGGCGAACGGGAGCGCGTCCATTCGGTCTCCGCGGGCGTAGTCGCCCGCCAGCGGATGCACGAGATTCGACTTGTGACTGCCGGGGACGATCATCGTGGCGCCGTCGCCGGGGCCGATATCGACGAGGGAGATCAGCACGTTGACCTGGCCGCAGCGAAACTGGCCGTTGCGGTACGAGTATTGGGCACGGATCGATGCATCGTGGCCCCCGGAGTGAACGGGGTGATGCCCGCTCGGGCCGCGACGCGAGGCGATGCTCTCGTCGATCATGACCCCTTCCACATAGGTGTCGTGCTCGCCGGCGTATCGGGCCACATGTGAGACCCAGGACGGATGATCGATGAGGACATCGAACGCCGGATCGCCGCAGTCCAAGACGTTGTGGAGCTCGAAGCCGGTGTCGGAGGTGTAGTCACGGCGTTGGGCGTTTCCGTACCAATCGCCGTGAGCAAGCTCGGGGAAGCGATCGAACGCGTCATTGAGCGATTGGATCTCCTCGGCGTTCAACGCCGCGCGCAGCACGAGAAAACCCTGGAGGTCGAAGGCGTAGTCGTCGAAAGGGTGGGGAGCCATCGGGTGCCTTCTGTTCTCGCGCACTCAACTCTGGAGTGCTTACAGCGGACGTCGGCCGATCTCAAGCCACGGTACGGCGGGTGATGTGCACGAGCACGCCGCTCTCGGGCACGAGGGGCGGGAGTTGGAAGCCGTGCGCCGCGAGCTGGAGGCCGGTGAGGGGCCCGGCATCGATCGAGGCGCAGGTGTCGCCGAGCGCGACCGCACGGATGTCGTAGTGCGAGCCCGGCGTGAGTCCAGGGAGCCGCAGGGGTGGCGGGAGGAGCGTG
>JANLSK010000159.1:0-6071 GCA_031362415.1 Actinomycetes bacterium
CCCGATGGCTCGCCCGTGGCCCGGCGCGTCGGACGGGCCCTCTCAGGCGACGGCACTCCGGTGGCCCGGCGGGCAGGACGGGCGCTCTCGGGCGACGGCTCGCCCGTGGCCCGGCGCGCCGGACGCCTGCTGGGACGCACCGCCCGACGCTCCGCCTCCCGTCCCCGCGGCGACGGGTAGGCCGGCGATCATGCACCCCATCGAACGACTGCGGTCGCTGGCTCGTACCCATCCCGACCAGGCCAGCGCGGCGGCACGAGCCGCGGTCGACGCGCTCGCCGGGCTCCACGACGATCCGGCCGGGCTGGTCGTCGCCTGCAGGCGCCTCGTCGATCATGAACCCGCGGTCGGCGTGATGTGGTGGATCTGCTCCGAGCTCCTGGCCGCGAGCGACGTGGGCGACGCCGCCTGGCGGATCGCGGCCATCCTCGATGCCGACTCCACACCCGAGACCCTGGCCACCGAGCTCCCCAGCGAACGGACCGTCGCCCTGCTCGGCCGCTCAGAAGAGATGCTCGGGGCCCTGGCCCTGCGTTCCGACTGCTTCGGGGTGCTCATCGACCTCGACGACGGCGGATGGTCGCCGCGCCGGCGCCGGGGACTGACCCTCGACCATGCCGACATCGACGAGATCGGCGAGGTCCTGTCTCCGGGCGACGTGCTGCTCGTCGACGTGCTGTCCCTCTCGACCAAGGCCTGGGTCGGCCACCGCGAGGTTCCCGATGCCGTCGCCGAGGCCCGGAAGGCCGGCGCCGAGGTGTGGGGTGTCGCCGGCGTCGGCCGTCACCTCCCGGCGACCGTCTTCGAGGCCCTGTGCAGCCGCCTGGAGCGCCGTGACCGGGCCGGCGAGACCCTGGCGGCCACCCTCGCCAACAGCGTCGCGAATGGTGCCGGCGAGTACCAGCGCCACGACTGGTCGCTGGTCGACCTGGTGGTCGGCTCACGGCTGGTGGAGCTCCCCGACGAGCTCGATCTTGGCTCGGCCTGTCCGATCGCCCCCGAGCTGCTCCGATTCGCCTGAGGGCCATCCGCGTGTGGCGGGCGGGGGCTTCGTACACTCGCCGCCCGGACCCGGACACGCCCTGGAGTCGATGTGACCGATCGCTCGCTCTCGCCTTTCGCATCCATGGACCTGGCCGGGGCGCCCTCGGGTCGGCCCGAGAGCGTCGATCTGTCGACGATCTGCCTGGCGTGCGATACCCCGATGTGTCCCGAGCATGCGCACTACCGATGTCCGGCGTGCGGCTGGCGTGACTCGTGCTGCGACGGGCCCTACTGAGCCCCTCGGTGCTTCGGTGGCCGTGCTGACCAGCACGTTCCTCGGGCAGCACGTCGGGACCGGCGCATCTACTACGCTGTTGTATCACGGTGTCGTGTGAGGAACGGGAGACCTGAGTGCCCAGGCTCGTCGATGGCGACCAGCGCCGCAGGGAGATCGCGGACGCGGCGTTCGAGATCGCTCGCGAGGGCGGGCTCGAGGCGGTCACCTTCCGGAGCGTCGCCGCCCGGATGGGCGCCGGCTCCACCACCGTCGTCACGCACTACGCACCCACGCGAGAAGCCCTCATGGGCCTGCTCGCCGCGCATGTGCTGCCCATCCAGCAGCGCCTCATCGATGAGGTGATCGCCCCGCTCGAACCGGTCCGAGCGCTGCGAGTGCTCGTCGACGCGCTCCTTCCGACCCGGCGGGTCAACCGGCTCCTGGCCCGGCTGGTGTTCGGCCCGCTCCCCGATCTGGCATCGATCGACGCCACCCATCGGGCCTTCCTCACCTGGCTGCGGACCACGATCCACGGCTTGGTGGCCAACCCCGACTCGCCCGACTCGCCCGCCATCCTCACCGAGCTGACCATCGTGGCCATCGCCGGGACGACCACCATGGCCCTCGCCGACCCCGACGCCTGGCCCCCCGACCGTCAGCGGGCCTTCGTGGCCCTCCAGCTCGATCGGTTCGGGCTCGCGATGGGCGCAGAACCCGGCGGTTGAGTGTCGTTCACCTGGGTTTCCACGGGACCCACGACGGGAAATGTCGATGGGACCCGGCGCCGGACGTGACTAGGTTGGGCTCCGTCCCCCGCCCGAGTACCAGCCCGAGTACCAGCCCGTGTCCCATCCCTCCCAGCCCGAGTCCCAGCGCAGGAGGAGTCCAGGTGCCCGTCGTCGAAGCAGTCGATCTCGCCAAGAGCTTCGGTGAGACCAGAGCGTTACGAGGCCTCGATCTCACCGTCGAACGGGCGACGGTGCTGGCCGTGCTGGGTCCCAACGGCGCCGGCAAGACCACCGCCGTGCGCATTCTCACGACCCTGATCCGCCCCGACTCCGGCCACGCCACGATCGACGGGATCGACGTGGTCGCCGAGCCCGCCCGGGTCCGGGCCCGCATCGGGCTCACCGGCCAGTACGCCGCCGTCGACGAGCGTCTGAGCGGGCGCGAGAACCTCGAGCTCGTCGCACGGTTCTTCCGCCAGTCGGGTGGACGGGCTCGCGAGCGCGCCACCGAGCTCCTGGCTGGCTTCGACCTCGTCGAGGCGGGCGACCGGGTGGTCAAGGGGTACTCGGGGGGCATGCGCCGCCGGCTCGACATCGCCATGAGCCTCGTCGCCCGGCCCAAGGTCCTGTTCCTCGACGAGCCCACGACCGGTCTCGACCCGCGCAGCCGCCTCGCCATGTGGGAGCTCATCGAGAGCCTGGTGGCCGAGGGCACCACCACCATGCTCACCACGCAGTATCTCGACGAGGCCGACCGGCTGGCCCACTCGATCATCGTCGTCGACCACGGGACGGTGATCGCCCGGGGCAGCCCGCAGGAGCTCAAGGATCGACTCGGCGGCCACAGGGTCACCGTCGATCTGCTCCCCGGCGCCGATCCCGAGACCCCCGCCGCCGTGGTCGCCGCGCTGGGACCGCATCGAGCGCCCGGACCGGTGCTCCACAGCGATCGCAACCGGGTCGTGGTGAGCGTACGGGCGGGCACCACGACACCCGACGTGGTCCACGACCTCGACGCCGCCGGCCTCGTCGTCGCCGACGTCACCGTGGAACGGCCCACGCTCGATGATGTGTTCATGGGCCTCACCGGCCACGCCGCCACCGAGACCGAGGACGGGACCCAGCCCAGGACCGGTGCCGGAGCAGGGACCGGGGCAGGGACCGGGACCGGGATCACCGCCACGATTCCGGCCACGAGCGGGGTGAAACGATGATCACGCAGCTCTCCGACTCCGCCAGCGACTCCGCGCCCGTCACCGACGACGAGTTCGTCGAGCCCCCGCAGACGCTCATCTGGGCGCTACGCGACTCCTGGAACGAGGCCACGCGCCACTTGCGCGCCGTGCCTCGCAACCTCGATCTCCTGCTCTTCGCGACCCTCCAGCCCATCATGTTCGTGCTGCTGTTCCGCTACGTGTTCGGCGGCTCGATCGAGATCCCGGGGTTCAGCTACAACCAGTACCTGATGCCGGGGATCTTCGCCCAGACGATGGTCTTCGGCTCGGGCTTCACCGGCGTCGGGCTGGCCGAGGACCTCCAGCGGGGCTTCATCGACCGGCTCCGATCGTTGCCGATCTCACAGTCGGCCGTGCTCGTCGGACGCACCGTGAGCGACCTCCTCCGCAACCTGCTCACGTTCGCGGTGATGCTGGCGGTGGCCTTCGCCATCGGCTTCCGGTTCGAGGGCGGCCTCGTTCGCGGTCTCGGCGCCAGCGCGTTGTTGCTCTACTTCAGCTATGCGTTCTCGTGGATCCAGGCCCTCATCGGCCTGTCGGTGAAGTCGGTGGAAGCGGCGAACTCGGGCGGCTTCCTCTGGATGTTCCCGATGACGTTCGTGTCGTCGGCGTTCGTCCCCACCGAGGACATGCCGTCGTGGCTCGCCAAGATCGCCGACGCCAACCCGTTCACCGTGGCCACCAACGCCGCCCGGGCCCTCTACAACGGCAACGACCCCGGATCCGACGTGTGGCAGGCCCTGGCCTGGGCCACCGGCATCACCGTGGTCTTCGCCACCCTCGCCATCCGCCGCTTCGCCCGCACCGCCAGCCGCTGACGGCCGGGCGTCATCCGCTGAGGTGGCGGCGTAGCATCTGCGACGCCGTGACAGAATCGCTCTCTGTCCATCGATGTCGTCGCTCACCGCGGATCGATCACCTGGTCACGGGGATCGACGGGCAGTCGCTGCGCCGCACCGACCATCGCGGCATCGTCTGGTACGGCGGGCGTCAGGCTGCCCAGACTGGCGCCACGTTGACCATGCGCCAGCAGACGGCCGCCATCGTCACGCCGTTCTGGCTCCCCGACACGCACGCCTATCGGACCGAAGACGTCGGGCAGACCATCGTGAGCATCAGCGCGAGCGTGCTCTACGTTCCGGAGAACTGCGGCCTGGCCGAGATCTCGGCCCGTCTCGCGGTCAACGAGCAGCGTCCCGAGTTCAGCCATGTGCTCGTTCATCTCCAAGGCGCGGCCCGCATCCCGATCGGGGTGTCGTACGACGTGACCGTGCTCGCACCCGCGGCCGCAGTCGTGGCCACGGGCTGAGCGACCTGCAGACCCATGGTCGGCCGCGCCGGCCGTCCAACGGTGACTTCGCCTGTCTCTCGCTGCTCTCGGCGGCTCAGGGCCGCGGCGTCGCGCCCGGTCCCCCGTCGATCGCACTGCGGAGGTGCTCGGCGAGTGTGGCGACAGTCGAGCTGGCGTTGAGGCCGCTGGGGTTGGGCATCACGTAGACCGGGACCCCGGCGAGCGAGCGGTTCTGCCAGCCAGCCGTGGCCCGACGGTCGACGGCCGAGCGCCAGCCGGCCAGGCCCAAGAAGCACACCGCGCCGGGCCGAAGCCAGCCGACGAGACGTTCGACCCGGGCCAGGCCGGCCGTGTACTCCTCGGCGCTCAGCTCGTCGGCCCGCGAGGTGGCCCGCTTGACCAGGTCGGTCATACCAACCCCGTGCTCGGCCAGCGCGTGGTCGGGGTCGCGGTCTCGGCTCACGAGCCCCGCAGCGAGCGCAGCCGGCCAGAAGCGGTTGCCGGGCCGGGCGAAGCCAACGCCCACGTCGGCGGCGTAGAGGCTGGGATTGAGGCCGCACACGAGCAGGCGCATCCCCGGGCCGACCACGTCGGCCAAGGTGCGGGTCCTGGTTGCCCGCACAACGATCTCGGTGCTGGCGCCGGTGATCGACGGGCTTTCAGCGGCGGCACGACCTGCGGCGGCCATACCGTCGACCCCGACACCCTCGACGGTGAAGCCGGCTCCGAGGACCAGGTCGCACACCGCCGCGGGACCCAAGGGCCAGCGACTCCGGCCCGAAGGATCCCGGTGAGGGCGGTCGTCAGGGCGGCGATCGGTGCGGTCGACATCATGGTCGTCGGGGCCAGCACGCAGCCTCAACTCGATCGGGGCTCCGACGGCCAGGCGGCGATACAGGCGAACCAGGGCCATGGGCAGGAGCTCGTGCGAAAGCTCCCGGTACGACTCCGGAGCCTGGTGATCGTGGTCTTCGAGCGTCTCCCCATCCATCGCCGACGACCTTACGCACGACGCGGAGCCGCGACCGACAGAACCGCCCGAGGCTCCTATTCTCAGCTCCATGCGTTCTCGTCGCATTCCGACCGTCATCGTGCTCGTTGCCAGCGCCGTGCTGCTGCCTCTCGCCAGCGACGCCGCACGCGCCCCCGGCGCGTCGGCCGCGCCGGGCGACCCTGTTGCGGTGGCCATCTCGGCCTCGCGCACCGGGGCCGGGTACCGCATCGCCACGAGCGACGCCCGGGTGGTGGCGTTCGGCGACGCGTTCGGTGTGGGCGGGCTTCCTGCGCCTCCCGCGGCGCCGATCGTGGGCATGGCGTCGACCCCTACAGGCAACGGCTACTGGCTCGTCGCCAACGACGGCGGCATCTTCAGCTACGGCGACGCCCGCTTCCACGGCTCCACCGGCAACATCCGCCTCAACCAACCCATCGTCGGCATGGCCCCCACCCCCACCGGCAACGGCTACTGGCTCGTCGCCAACGACGGCGGCATCTTCGCCTACGGCGACGCCCGCTTCCACGGCTCGGCGTGAGCCGTCGTTCGATCACGCCCCTGC
>JANLSK010000031.1:0-18736 GCA_031362415.1 Actinomycetes bacterium
GCCGGTCTCACCGTCGACGACGGGCCCCGCCTCGAGCACCCCCCGATCGGCCAGGAAGCGCTCGCGCCCGCCCTTGGTGATGAAGCACACGTCCATGCCCGACGGCTGGGGCTGCGAACAGCCGACAAGGCCGAGAGCATGGACGTGTGCTTCATCACCAAGGGCGGGCGCGAGCGCTTCCTGGCCGATCGGGGGGTGCTCGAGGCGGGGCCCGTCGTCGACGGTGAGACCGGCGCCGTGGTCGGCACGCACGCCGGGATCGCCACGGTCACCATCGGGCAGCGCCGGGGTCTGGCCGTCGCCCAAGGCGAGCGCCGCTACGTGGTCGACGTGCTCCCCGCCGAGCGGACCGTCGTCATCGGACCCAAGCGCCGCTTGCTCGTCGCGTCGGTGACCGTCGGCGCGCTGCGGTTCGTCGACGGGCTCCCTCTCGCCGGCGGTACTCGGGTCGAGGCTCAGGCGCGGGCTCACGGTGCGCCGATCCCGGCGCGCATCGCCCCCGTCCCCGCCGCCGTCGTGACCTCCGCCTCCCACCCCGGCCCCGGCGCCCCTGGGCCCGGCCCCGGTGAAAATGTCGTGGTCACCTTCGACGTGCCCCAGCCCCGGATCGCGCCCGGCCAGGTCGTCGCCTTCTACCACGGCGACCGGTTGCTCGGCGGCGGGATCGCGCAGCCGGAACCACCTCGATGAATGACGTCGTCGCCCAGGCCGGCGCGCTGTTCGACGACATGGTCGCGTTGCGCCGGCGCATCCATCGTGAGCCCGAGGTGGGGCTGCAACTGCCGCGCACGCAGGAGAAGATCCTCGACGCCCTCCACGGGCTGCCGCTCGAGATCACGACCGGCCGCTCGACCACCTCGGTGGTGGCCACGCTCCACGGCGAAGCCGGCGTCCGGCCGGGCTCCGATCCGGGCCGGAGCATCCTCCTCCGCGGCGACATGGACGCCCTCCCGATGCCCGAGGACACCGGTCTCGAGTTCGCGTCGACGGTCGACGGGGCCATGCATGCGTGTGGGCACGACAGTCACGTCGCCATGCTCGTGGGCGCGGCCCACATGCTGTGCGACCGCCGCGACGAGCTGGTGGGTCGGGTCATGTTCATGTTCCAGCCCGGCGAGGAAGGACATCACGGCGCCCGATACATGATCGAGGAGGGTCTCCTCGACGGGCCCCCGATCGATGGCGCCTTCGCCATCCACGTCACCCCGTCGATGCCGTCGGGGTCGGTGTTCGCCCGACCCGGCCCGCAGCTCGCGTCCACGAACACCGTCCACATCACCGTGCGGGGCCGGGGCGGCCATGCCTCGTGGCCGGCCAACGCGCTCGACCCGATCCCCGTCGCCTGCGAGATCGTGCTGGCCCTGCAGTCGCTCGTCACCAGGCGCATCGACATCTTCGACCCGGCGGTGCTCACGATCGCCAAGATCGCCAGCGGCACCACCGACAACGTGATCCCCGAGGCGGCCCATCTGCTCGGCACCCTCCGGACGCTCTCGGAAGCAACGCGCGAGAAGATGCTCGAGGGGATCCGACGCGTCGCCGCCGGGGTGTGCGCGGCCCACGGGGCCACGGCCGAGGTCGATCTCCCGCAGGGTTATCCGGTCACGGTCAACGACGATGCGTTCGCGACCTGGGTTCTGGAACTGGCCGGGGAAACGCTCGGACCCGATCGCTCGCACCTGATGTGCAACCCCGTCATGGGCGCGGAGGACTTCTCCTACGTGCTCCAGCGCGTGCCCGGGGCCATGGTGTTCCTGGGTGCGGCGCCTCCAGGTGTGGTCGATCCGGCCCCGATCCACAGCAACCGCATGGTGATGGACGAGCAGGCGATGATTGCCGGGGCGGCGTTGCACGCCAGCGTGGCTCTGAAGTTCACGGGTTCACGGCAGTGAACGAGGCGCCCTGGCGGCGGCGCTTCCGGGCCACCCGGCTCTCGCTCCCGATGTGGGCGCACGACGAGCCCGACCGGTGCCTGTACCGCTCGAACGGCAGCGGCGTCACCGAGCTGCACGCCTGGGACCGGCGGACGGGAACACACCGGCAGGTCACGAGTCGCCGCTTCGGGACCACCTCGGGAGAGCTCGATCCGACGGGAAACCTGATCTGGTGGTTCGACGACGAGCACGGCAACGAGCTCGGACACTGGATGGTCGAGCCGTTCTCGGGTGGGGCCCCGGCCGTTGTCGTATCGCACGCCGTTCCCAAGGGCTATCAGGCCGGGCTGGCGCTCGGGGCCGTTCGTTCGGTCGTCGGGATCTCGACCGAGAGCGGGTCGACGGTCTTCCTGCTCGACGGCCCGGGGGCGGATGCCGTAGCCACCGAGTTGTATCGCCATCGCCAAGACGCCCACGTGGGCCCCCTCGATCGCGCCGAGCGCCTGGTGGTCATCGCCCACTCCGAGCACGGTGACGCCCGCAACCGTGCCCTGCGCGTCGTGGACGTCGCCGTCGCCCCGGGCGCGATCGTCGGTGAGTTGTGGGACGGGCCGGGCCGGGGCTTGGCGCCGGTCGCCTGGTCGCCCGTCCCCGGCGATGAACGGCTGCTGGTCGTGCACGATCGGAGCGACCAGCCCCGTCCGCTGCTGTGGCACCCGCCAACGGGCGCCGTCGTCGAGATCGACGTCGATCTCCCGGGGGAGGTGTGGGTGTCGTGGTTCCCCGACGCGACGGCGCTGCTGGTGACCCACGACCACCTTGGGCGGAGCGAGCTCTTCCGCCTGCCCCTCGACGGCCAGCGCGTGGTCACGCCTGCGGACTCAGCGCCTGCGGACTCGGTGCCGCCCGCAGGCCGTCTGCTCGAACCGATCGCCACGCCGCCGGGCTCGGTGACCGCGGCCGCCGTGAGGCCCGACGGCGAGCTCTGGTACCAGTGGTCGGATGCCGCGAACCCCTGGCAGATCAGGGCGATGGCTCCGATCGGCGGGGTCGGCGGGATCGGCGGGATCGCATCTTCTCTCGGCGGTATCCCCGATCGGGTGCTGATCGAGAGCGAGGGCCAAGCCGCTCCTGCGGGCGTGCCGTGTCGCTCGATCATGGTCGAGGGCCCCGCCGGGCCCATCCAGTCGTTCGTGTTCGAGCCACTCACGACCACCGCTGACGCCGGTCCTCGGCCGACGATCTTCGACATCCATGGTGGGCCCGAGGCCCACGATGTCGACGCCTTCCATCCGCGGGCGCAGGCCTGGGTCGACCACGGCTGGGCGGTGGTGCTCGTCAACTACCGGGGCAGCGACGGCTACGGCAAGGCCTGGCGCGACGCGATCGTCGGCAATCCCGGCCTCACCGAGCTCGAGGACGTGGTTGCGGTGCGCGACCATCTCGTGGCGATCGGCCTGGCTGATCCCGACCGGTTCGTGTTGTCGGGCCGATCGTGGGGCGGCTACCTCACGCTGCTCGGGCTCGGGACGCGCCCCGCAGCATGGTCGCTGGGCGTTGCCGTGGTCCCCGTGGCCGACTACATCGCCGCGTTCGAGGACGAGATGGAGCCGCTGAAGGCCTATGACCGGGCCCTGTTCGGCGGTTCGCCGCGCGAGGTCCCGCACGCGTACCGGGAGCGTTCACCGATCACGTTCGTCGACGATGTCGCGGTGCCGGTCCTGGTGCTGGCCGGCGAGAACGATCCGCGATGCCCCATCCGTCAGATCGACAACTATCTCGAAGCCTTGCGGGACAAGGGGAAAGCGTACGAGGTGTACCGCTACGACGCGGGCCACGGATCGCTGGTGGTCGACGAGTCGATCCGTCAGGTCGAGGTGGTGCTCGATTTCCTGCACCGCCACCACGGGAGCCCGCGCACGTTGTGAGCGCGCACGCTCAGCCCACGGTGATCTTCCGCTCGCCGGCGCGAGCGAGCAGCTTCCCGGCCAGGGTGGGCGTGAAGAGGATGCGGTCGGTCTCGATCACGGTCCCGCGTCCTCGCCCGGTCGACTTCACGAGCCGCAGGGGCTCGCGCAGCTCGAGCCGCAGCGAGCCTGCCACCGCTCCGGCTCTGAGATCGGTTCCGGTGTCGTGGGGATCGGCCGGCCCGAGGCGGAGGATCACCTGGCGCAGGAACAGCGTGGTGTCGCCCAGGCCCGAGGGGTCGTGGATGACGAGCCCGTTGGGAACCAGCACCACGAAGCGGTTGGCCAAGGAATGCAGCGACCGCATGGCACCGAAGGCCAGGGTGGCGCCAGCGAGCGTGACGATGGATCCCACCAGCCACTGGCGATCGGCGAGCAGGAGCGGGCCGGTGGCGATGCCGGCGCCGACCACGAGCACGGCCACGGGTACGGGTCCGAGCATCAGCGCCGGGGGCATCCGCAGGCAGAAGCGGCGCTCGTCGCCGTACGACGCGGCGTCGAGGCAGCGATCGGCGAATCCGGGCTGCGCCATCACCGCCAGGGTCAGCGCCGATCCGGCGAGGCTCAGCGCCGCGGTGGCGGTGGTCACATCGCCGAACGCAGCGACTGCCGCGACCGTCACCGCGAGACTGGCGCCCGTGCGAGCAATGGTGAGACCCACCGGAGAGGGGCGGAGCACGCAGACGAGGCCCACCACCCATACCGCCCATCCGAGTACGGCAGCCGTCACCCGAGGACCGTCGCCCCATTCGGCGATGGCGTCGCTCAGGGCCGACCCCATCGTGACCGGCAGGAGTGCCCAGAGCGCCCGGGCAGCCCACAGCAGAGGGTCTCGACGCATCCGCGCATCCTACGAAGGGCTCCGGCACCGTCCCGAAGCGCCCTCGGCCTCGTGGCCAACGGATCGCGCATGACCAAGACGCGATCGACGGCCGGGGTGCTCCGGCCGGGACTGGCCACGGGGATCGGCAGCCTCCCGCACGTCGACGTCGATGCCGCGATCAGCATGGTGCTGGCGATCACCCCCGACCTCCCGTTCCTGCCCCAGCTCCCGAACCGGGGACCGTCGCAATCGATGATCGGCCAGTTCGCCGCGCCGCCGTCGAAGGCCCCTCCGGCTGAGCTGGTTGCTCTCGTGGCCGCCGTTGCCGCCGTGGCCGTCCGGCCCCGCGCCATCAAGCTCCAGGTGACCGGTCCGCTCACGCTCGGACGGGCCCTCGGCGACATCGACGCGGCCGTTGCCTTGTGCTGCGCCTGGATCGGGTGCATCGAGGACGCCGTGAGCCGGGCTCTCCCCGGGCTTCCCACCGTGCTGTTCATCGACGAGCCAGCCCTGGTGCTGTGGCGCTCGGGCCGCGGGTACTCGGGCCACGGGCGCTCGGAGCCTGGGCCGCTTCCGGCCGCCGAGGCTGTGGTCCACCTGCGGACGGTGCTCGGCGCCTCGCGGTCGATCACCGGTGTGCACGTGTGCGGAACGGGCGACCTGGCGATCGCGTGCGAAGCCGGCCCGACGATCGTGCACCTCGACGGGGCCCGTCCGCTTGGCGACGGCGACGTGGGGCACCTCGTAGCGCACCTCGACGACGACGGCTGGATCGCCTGGGGCGCGGTCCCCACCGACGGTCCAACGTCGGCTCCGCGCCAGGCGCCCGCCGGCCCCGTTGCCGGCCCGTCCGCCGGCCCCGTCGCTGTCCCCGGTGACGTCAACGAGCTCGTCGATCGCCTGCTCGCGGTCTGGGAGGCAACGGGAATCCCCATGGGCCGCTTGGCCGAGCGGGCGTTGGTGACGCCCGCCTGCGGGCTCGCCGGCCAGACCGTCGCCGGGGCCGAGCACATCCTGAGGACGACGGTGGCGCTGGGCGCGTCGGTGGCCGGCCGCACCGGTACGATCCCGGCCCGATGAGCACGTACGGCACCGACGAGCACCCGGCAACGCCCGCCGGCGTTCCCCCCGAGGAGATCGCCCGAATCGAGGGTCTGCGATCCGAGATCAGGGGTCACGACGAGCGCTACTACTCCGACGGCGACATCGTGGTGTCGGACACCGAGTACGACGATCTCGTCCGTGAGCTCCGCAGCCTCGAAGCCCGGTATCCGCAGGCCGTCACCGTCGACTCGCCGACCATGCGTCCCGGTGCCGCACTGGTCACCACCTTCGCGACCGTCACCCATCGCACGCCGATGCTGTCGCTCGACAACTCGTTCAACCGTGTTGAACTGGCGGCCTGGTTCGACCGTCTCACCCGGCTCACCGACGAGCCGCTCACCTTCGTCGGCGAGCCCAAGCTCGATGGTCTCGCCTGCGCCGTCACCTACGAGGACGGGCGCCTCACGCTCGCGGCAACGAGGGGCGACGGTGTCGTCGGCGAGGACGTCACCCCGAACGTGCTCACGATCGGTTCGCTACCGCACCGGCTCGACATGGTCGATCCTCCTGCGCTGCTCGAGGTACGAGGCGAGATCTCGATGACGTTGGCCGCGTTCGCCGCGCTCAACGCCAGGCAGGACGCCGAGGGCAAGCCCCGATTCGTCAATCCCCGCAACACGGCGGCGGGAGGGCTGCGGCAAAAAGACCCGACCCTCACGGCCGCTCGGGGGCTCGACATGGTCTGCTACCAGCTCGGCGCCATGGTCGGCGGCCCCGCGCTCGAGACCCACTGGGAGACCCTCCAGTGGATGCGTTCGATCGGGCTGCCCGTCAACCCGACCATCGAGCGCCTCGACGGACTCGACGCCGCGGTCGACTTCTGCGAGCGGATGCAGGCCCGCCGCCACAGCCTGGAGTACGAGATCGACGGCGCGGTGCTCAAGGTCGACCGGCTCTCCACGAGGATCCGGCTGGGCGCGACGAGCAAGGCCCCGCGCTGGGCCATGGCCTACAAGTTCCCGCCCGAGGAGCGCACGACGCTCTTGCGCGACATCCTGGTCGGCATCGGGCGCACCGGACGGGCGACGCCCTACGCCGCGCTGGAGCCGGTATTCGTGGGCGGCGTCACCGTCGAGAGCGCGACGCTGCACAACGAGAGCGAGGTCGCCCGCAAGGACGTCCGTCCCGGCGACACGGTGATCGTGCGCCGCGCCGGCGACGTGATCCCGGAGGTCCTCGGACCGGTGCTGGCCCTACGCCCGCCCGACGCTCGCCCCTGGACCTTCCCCCGGCAGTGTCCCGCGTGTGGCCATCCGCTCGTGCGCGCCGCTGAGGAGGCCGACACGTTCTGCGTGAACCGGGTCTGCGAAGCCCGGGTCGTGCAGGGGCTGGTGTTCTTCGCCGGCCGGGGCGCCATGGACATCGAGGTTCTCGGCGAGGAGACGGCGGTCCAGCTCGTGCGCCAGGGGCTCGTGGCCGACCCGGCCGACGTGTACTTCCTGCGCGCCGAGCAGCTCGCCGGTCTGGCGCTGTTCGGCGAGAAGAAGATCGCCAACCTCCTCGACGCGATCGACCGTTCCCGCTCCCGTCCGCTGGCCAAGCTCTTGGTGGGACTGGGGATTCGCCACGTCGGACCGAGTGCCGCGACGGCGCTGGCCACCGAGCTGGGCTCGCTCGACGCCATCATCGACGCCTCGCCCGAGGCCCTGGTGACCGTCGACGGGATCGGCGCCACGATCGCCCAGAGCCTGCGGGCCTGGTTCGCCGACGAGCCGAACCGGGTGCTGATCGCCAAGCTGCGAGCCGCCGGGCTGAACCTCGTGGGTCCGGCGCGCCCCGAGGGCCATCGCGGCGACCTCCCGCTGCGGGGCCGTACGTTCGTGCTCACCGGTTCACTGGAGGCCTTCACCCGGGAACAGGCCCAGGAAGCGGTCGAGCTCCGCGGGGCCAAGGTCACCAGCAGCGTGTCGAAGAAGACGAGCTACGTGGTCGCGGGCGAGGGTCCCGGTTCGAAGCTGGCCAAGGCCGAGAGCCTCGGGATCCCCGTCCTCGACGAGGCTGCGTTCGTGCGCTTGCTCGAAGACGGTCCGCTCGCCTGAGCCGTGGTGCGGGGGCCCCGGACCCCTGGCATTCGGAACGGTTGGGATCTACCGAACGTCCGGGAGTTCTGGTCCGGTCGTTGTCAGGCCTTGGTCTGGAAGGTCCAGCGGAACCGGTCGGCATCGGTCTCGCGACTCCCGGTCCGGGGCCAGTACACCACCGTCACCGAATGGCTGATCGCGTCGAGCGCGTCGAACTCCTGGCCCGCGCCGGGCATCCACTGCACCTGCCCGAGCTCGAGGATGCGCACGTACTGGTCTTCGGGGAGCTCGATCCCGTCGAGGATCAACACGCCGGTGTACGCGTCATCGAGGTCGGCGCCGACCGTGGCCTGGGGCAGGGCGATCGAGTTGGGCGCCGGAAACACCTGCGTCACCTCGGCGGGGAGCGTGATCTGCTCGCTGTCGAAGCCCATGGCGATGACGGCGAGCGACAGGCCCAGGGCGAAGACCGCGGCGATGATCCCGATGCGCACTGCGAAACCCCGATCGGTGATCACCTTGGGCGTTCGGCTCATCGCGAGTGCTCCTGCTCCCGGGGGTGAAGCGACCCTACCTCGGCGGTCGTCAACAGCCTGTGAACAAAGTTGTGGATGACTGTCAATGTTGCCAGTGTTGCGACTAGCGTGAGGCCCGATGGTGCGTGACGGTCGGTTGGGTCAGGTCCTGGCGGGGCGCTACCGCCTCGAAGCCCCCGTGGGAATGGGGGCCAGTGGCCGCGTGTATGCCGCCCACGACCTGCGTCTCGACCGGTCGGTCGCCGTCAAGATCCTCGACGACTCGCTGGCCGCCGACCCGATCTTCGTGGAGCGCTTCCACCGTGAGGTGCTGACGGCGAGCCAGCTCACGCACCCCCACGTGGTGCGGGTCTTCGACTGGGGTGACGAGCCGGGCCCGTACCTCGTGACCGAGCTCGTGGGCGGGGGGAGCCTGGCGGCGCTGCTTGCCCGGGGCGTGCGCCTCAGCCCCGAGCAGGCGACCCGGATGGGCCACGACGTCGCCGAGGCGCTCGCCGCCGCGCACGCGCAGGGCATCGTGCATCGCGACGTGAAGCCCGCCAACCTGCTTTTCGACGAGCGGGGCGACGTGCGCCTCGCCGACTTCGGCCTGGCCCGGGCCATGGCCAGCGCCAGCCCCACGGCGCGGCGCGACGCCGTGTTCGGCACCCTCCGGTACGCGGCGCCCGAGCAGGTGGGCCGCGACGGCGCCGATCCCCGCTCCGACCTGTACGCGTTGGCGCTGGTGCTCGTGGAGT
The DNA here is from genome assembly GCA_031362415.1 of Actinomycetes bacterium. Taxonomy (GTDB): domain Bacteria; phylum Actinomycetota; class Acidimicrobiia; order IMCC26256; family VFJJ01; genus VFJJ01. The sequence goes on from JANLSK010000031.1 coordinate 9,063, forward strand.
CGGTGACCGGGGCGGTCCCGTTCGACGCCGACGATCCGGCCCGGCTGATCGCGGCTCGGCGCGAGCAACCCATCCCGGTCCCGGCGGCGCTCGGGCCGCTGGCCGAGGTGATCGACCGGGTCGGCCGGGTGAGGCCCGACGACCGGCTCCCCGATGCCGCCACCATGGCCCGGATGCTGGCCCAGGCCGCTCGTCGGCTCCCCGATCCCGAACCCATCCCGGTAGGCAGCGTCTTGGTGGGTCTGGCCGATCCGTACCCCACCGAGCTGGCGCCACGCGGCTACGAGACCGGCGCCGCGGCCGGGATGGGGTGGGACTTCGACCGGTCGCCCGCCGGCCGGTTCGCTGCCGGCGACGCGGCGGGCCCTCTCGCCGATCGTGGTGACGGCCGACGCTCCGACGAACGCAGCCCAGGCCGGGGCCGAAGTCGGCGCGGGGGCTCTGGCGCCCGGGGGCGCCGTGGCTCTGGCGATGGCGGTGGTCGCTCGGTGGACGGTCGCTTGGTGGACGGTCGCTTGGTGGACGGTCGTTCGGTGGACGGTCGGCGCTCTGGCGGGCGCCGCCGGCGGGGGTTGCTCGAACGTGCGTTGGCGCCGATGCTCGTGAGCCTGCTCGTGGTCGTCGCCGCGTTGGTGGTGCTCGTGGCCACCTCGAGCTCGGGTTCGGGCTCCGACGAGGCCCGTCCGCTCCCGAACACCGTTGGAGGCTCGGTTGTTGCGGCCCGGCTGGCGCTCGAGAACGCCGGCGTCGACCCTGCGAGCCCCGAGATCCTTTCGCAGTTCAGCCATGAGAAGGAGGGGACGGTCGTCGGCCAGCAGCCCGCAGCCGGACTCCCGATCTCAGGGGAAACGCTGGTGACCCTTCTGGTCTCGGCCGGTCCCGAGATGACGGCCGTGCCCGAGCTGGGCCCGGTCGACGAGGCGACCGTCCGCTCGACGATCAGCGGGGCGCGCCTCGCCGTGGGCACGATCGTCAATGAGCACAACGAGTTCCTCGGGGTGGGCCAGCTCATCTCCCAGAATCCCGCGGCGGGGATGGCGCTCGAGGTGGGGTCGGTCGTCGACCTGGTGTTCAGCCTGGGGCCGATGCCTCGAACCGTCCCGGCCCTGGCCAACATGACCGTCGACGAGGCCCGAGCCGCGATCGTGGCGGCCGATCTGGTGCTCTCGGAGCCCCCGGGACAGGAATACAGCGACACCGTCGAGATCGGCCGGGTCGTCCGCCAGGACCTCGTGCCGGGCTCGCTCACCGATCGGGGCCATCTCGTCAACGTGATGGTGAGCCTCGGGCCTGAGCTCGTGGTCGTTCCCCAGCTCGCCGGACTCACCGTGGAGGAGGCCACCAGCCGACTCCGGGCCCTCGGCCTCGAGGTCGGGACGGCGTTCAACTACTCACCCGGAGGCCAGGTTCTGCAATCCGACCCCACGCCCGGCACCGAGCTCCCCAAGGGCACCGAGGTCGACCTCTTCATCCGCCGCTGACCCGCCACTCGCTACGCCCTGGGCGCCTGCGCTGTGTCGGCCCCGCTCGACCAGCTGCTCTTTGAGTGACCCGCCGGTGAGGAGCTGCATCACCAGGTACAGATTCGCCGGGTGCGCCGGGTGCGCCGGGTGCGCCGGGTGCGCCGGGGCCACGCCGCTCTGGGTACGAGACGGCGGTCGCTGCCAGTTCCCGGGATGTCGTCGTCGGTCCCGGCTCCAGGGCCATCACATCGACCATCGGGCCGCCGGCGGCCCCACCGAGCTCGCCAACCTCACCTTGGCGTGTCGTGTCCACCATCGACTCGTCCGCGAGGGCGGCTGGACACTCACCCGCGATCCAGACGGCCCGCCGGGCACGGTGATCTACCGTTGTCCCGACCGTCGACCCGCACTCGTCGAGCCGCTCCAGATCAGCGACCCCGCCACCCTCGAACGAGCCCTCCACAACCTGATGATCCAGCCCGACACCATCACCGGATACTGGGACGGCTCCCGCCTCGATCCTGGGTCTTCGGGGAGCGCCACATCGATCGCATGCCTTGCCGACATCCTGGACGGCGCTGAACTCGCCCCGTCGACGCCATGCGAGAGGCTCCGGATCCTTGTCCGATTGGCTGGATGTGCCGCCGTGTGAGCAGGCTCGGCCACCCGTCGACCGGATGAGATCCGACATGAGCGAGACCGCCGGCATCGTGGTGTTGAGCGACACCGTCGAGACCACCATCGGGCCCGGGGAGACCGTGTCGTTCGGTCGTCATCCCGGGCCGGGCCAGATCGAGTCCACCGCCGAGCCTGGCCTCAACGTCACTCAGCCCGCGTACCGCAACGTGCGCTGGACGGACGGACGCGGCCGCGTGTACCGCTGGTACCAGGTGCTCGTCGCCAGGTGCGAGCCCCGTCTCTCGACGCCTCCCGAGGACTACATCCCGTCCAACGCCCAGATCGCCAAGAGGCTCGGGTTTGCGCAGCACCAAGGCCATCGAGGTGCAGCACGCCCCCGGATCCGTGACGAGCTCGGATTCGAGCGGTTCAGCGAACCCGTGCGCCTGGCCGCCGTCACCATCGCCATCAACCAGGGACTCGTCACCCCTGCCGACCTCGCCGTCCTCCTGCTCGAAGGCGACACCGACGAGTAGCCCCAGCAGGACAGCGCTCGTACGCGGTCGGCGGCTGGATGATCCCCGACGGCCCTCACGTGAGAACGCGAAACCCGGGGCCTGCGCGACACCGCGTCGGGGTTTCTCGATCGGGCGGTCTCGCGAGCTGGGAGCTCGTCCGCTCGATACCCGCCGGCTACGTCGAGAAGAACAGGACGTCCGAGACAGGGCGCCTCGATGTGGGCTCGGCCCTCGGGTTGGTCAGGCGACGGGTGAGGGGCAGCCGTCGGCGTCGGGATCGTGGGCGCGGAGCGTGCCTCCCGGAGCCAGGGTGATCCGGGGACGGCTGGCCACGGCGTCGTCGGCGCCATCGGGGTTCCAGGTGGGGAACTCGTAGAACACGCCCGACGGGGCTCGGTAGAGGCCGACCGTCGCGATGCCGTCACAGTCCCAGTCGGCCAGCAGCACCTGATCGCCGGGTCGCCCCAACCGAACCCGGCGGACGCCACCCATGGCGTCGAGAAGCTCCACGGTGCCGTCGGACCCGACGGTCGTCGCGGAGCCGGGCGCAAGCGCCTGGAGGGCCGGAGCCGTTGCGGGGGTCCCAGCGGGGTCGTTCGGTGGCGAGGGCGTGACGGCTGCGACCCCGGCCGGCGTCGCCGCCCCCGGGGTTTCGGCGGCACCGACAGCAGGTGCCTCGACGGCCGAATCTGCTGTGCCGGTCGGGTGGGGTGCCTCGATTTCACCCTCGGACGATTCGGGAGCGGGGGCTGCGTCCCGCCGGGGCGGAACCGCAACCCCACCGTCGACACGGCTGGCAGCGCCGGCAGGGCCGGCAGGGCCGGTCGACTCGAGAGTGCCGGTTGCGTCGGCAGGGCCGACCGGAAGCACGGTCGGAGCTGCCACGGCGAGCGCCGGCCGCTCGTCGAGGCCTTCGCCGTGGTCACCCCGGGCCGAGGTGGCGGCGACGATGGCGACCGTGGCCACGGCAACCATGGCGGCTACGACGACGATCCGGGCCGGACGCCACCGCGACCGATCGTGTCGCCGTTGAGGCGGGCCGGGATCGTCGTCGACGATGCCATCGGGGCTCACCCACATGGTCATGGTCATGGCCGCTGTCACCGCTGTCGCCGCTGTCCTCGACGCTGGCGGGGCCGACGACGGTGACGTCCGTGTCGCCGCCCCTGACTGAGCCGCCGGGGTCGACGCCGCTGGTGCCGGCAGCTCCCCCCGCGACAGCACCGCCCGCTCTCCCGACAACGCCGACAACGCGGCGGCGGCCTCGAGGGCCCGACCGAGCTCGCCTGCCGTGGCGAAACGCTGGGTGGGATCGGCGGCCAAGGCTCGGACGACCATGCGGGCGACGAGGTCTGGAGTCTCGGGCACGTCGATCATGAGACGCTCGACCAAGGCGGCCCGGTCGGCCTTCGCCGCCTCGCCCAGGGCTTCCATCGGGGTGGCGCCCACGAATGGCACCCTCCCCGAGAGAGCCTCGAAACACACGATCCCCAAGGCGTACACGTCGGAGCGCTCATCGAGCGGGCGCCCGTCGAGCACGGCTGGGTCGAGGTAGGCGACGGTGCCCGTGACCAGCTCAGCGCTCGCCGTGCCGCGATGGTCGGGACTGGTCGCCCGATCCCACCGGGCCGTCCCGAAGTCGGCCAGGCGAGGCCGCCCCTCGAGATCGAGCAGGACGTTGGCGGGCTTGACATCGCGGTGCACGATCCCGCCCCGGTGCGCGGCCTCCAACGCTTCGGCGACAGCCGCTGCGATGCCGACGACCTCGCTCCAGGGGAGCTGTCCGTGACGCGAGATCCGATCGGCCAACGAGCCGCCGGGGAGATGCTCGAGGACGAGCGCCACGCCCCCGGTCGCCGGATCGTCAACGATCCCTTGGAGAGCGACGATCCCGGCATGGGCGATCGCACCGGGTGCAAAGAGTGCCCCGGGTGTACCGAGCGATCCGAGGGCACCGAGGATGGCGGCCTCTCGTTCGAGGCTGGCCCGGGCCTCGGAAGCCTCAGGGTCGCAGACCGCAGGCGAGATCCGCTTCAACGCCACCTCGACGCCGTCGCGTTCACGCCGAGCGAGCCAGACCTCGGCCGTGCCGCCGCGCCCGATGAGCCTGATGATCTCGTACCCGGCGATGGCCCCGGCACTCATGCGCTCGCCCGTTCCTGTGGCGCCGGACTCGATTCTGGCGTGCTGGCGGGGTGCGATGGGTGGGTCTGTTCCCGAGCCGCCGCGGCCGGGCCCGTGGCAATGACCCCCGCTCCCGCCGCTCCCTTCGCAGCCGTCGCCGCGAGACGGGCGATCGCCGCGAGCGGTGCCGCGCACTGGACGAGCTCGACGCCATCGGGTCCCACGAGGTAGCCCCGCCCCGGCGGGAACGGACCGGGCGCCCGGCGCGGGAGGCCCACCTGCCACAGCTCGCCGTCGCGTTCGAGGGTGGGCCGGAGGACGATGCCGAGACGGCTGCGTCGCACCTCCTTGGTCCAATGGCCGTAGTCGGAGAGCAACAACTCGGTGGCTCCGGCGGCGATCACCGTCACCGCACGGGCGCGCGATCGCACGAGTCTGCTCAGCGCTCCTGTCGGATCGTCGACAGCGTCGGCGTCGTCGATCACGATCACGAGTGGACGACGCGGCGGGTGCAGGTGGTCGCCGGTACGTTCGGTGCCATCGGCGGTCTCGGCGTCCTTGATGACCTCGACGGCCAGCGCCTCGAGCGTGTCGGCCCGGCGTTCGTGCTCGGGGAACTGACCGCGCAGCGGTGAGCTGCGCGGGCACACGACGGTGAGCTCGACGTCGGGCCAGATCCCGAGTGCCGCAGACGCGAGGTGGGCGAGCACTCCGCTGCGTCCCGAGCGTGGCGGTCCGGCCACGAGCAGATGGTCGCCGTCGCGAATCGTGAACCCCACCGTGGTCAACGTGGCCGACGACACTCCGACAGGCAGCCAGCCCTCAGGAACGCCCGTTGCCGTGTGGCTCCCACCGATGATGGTCGCCGTGTCGATCAGGTCGGGGAGCAGCCCGATCGGATCCGGTCCGTCGGATGGAGAACCGCGCCCGACGCGTCCTGCGCGTCCGGCGCGTCCTGCCCGTCGGAGGGCCATGAGCGGTGGCGTGTCCGACGGTCGGGCGATCTGGATCTCCAGACCGGTGGCGATCGAGAACCCGCGCCCCGGCGGCAGGGCTCCCATGCCGGCCGGGTCGATGCCCATCGCCAAGGCGTCGGTGCGGTCGGCGAGTCGGAGGCACCACGTGAGGGCGAACGCAGCCGAGACCGACAGCGACACGGCGTGCGGGCTCTCGGCCGTGGCCACGACCGTGACGCCGAGCGCCGAACCGTCGGCGACGATCCGTACCAGCGAGTCGTGGAGATCGAGACGGCGATCGTCGACGAGCGCGGCCAGCACGCCGGGCAGGTTGTCGATCAGCAGCAGAAGACGCGGGCCCCCGGCTGCTGCCGCCCGTCGATCCTCGAGATGGTTCCGGATCCGGCGGATGAGCCGCTCGAGCCGTTCGGTCTCGCCGGCCGCGACGACAGCGCCCGTGACCGGGTAGGCGCCCGTGGCTGCGAGCCCGCCGCCGCCGAAGTCGATGGCGTACATGTGGAGCCGGTCCGGGCTCCGGGTGACGGCCACGGCCTCAGCGAGCGTTCGCAGGGTGGTGGTCGTGCCCGAGCCCGGGGCGCCCACCACGAGCAGGTGCCCCACCTCGGGTGCCCAGAACAGCGGCCGCAGACACTGGGCGTCGGGATCGTCGACGATGCCGACGGTCACCGGCTCGTCGAGACGGTCGAGGGCCTCGACACTGTCTTGGGTGCCGTCGAGGCCCTCGCCCGGCGCCGGGGCGAGATCGCGGAGGGACACCGCGGCGGGGAGCGGGTCGGGCCACGGTGCTGCCGAGGTGCGCATGCCCGCCCGGGCGCTGGCGCGAACGGTGTGCGCAACCAGCGTCTCGAGGTCGGACGCCGGCTCTGGATCAGGTGCCGCTCCGGGTTCCGACGGCCGGGTCGCGTCCTCAGGTGATGCTGCGACGACGTCGAGTCGGTCGCCGATGCCGAAGGGGGCCACGGTGATCGCCGCTTGCCGGCTCGACGCCGACACGCCGCTCGACAGGGCCGTCTGGAACGGGATGATCTCGCCGGGTCCGAGCCTCACCAGTCCCCGTCCCGGCGCGCGCCGAGGCAGGCGAGCGGCATCGGGCCGGTCGATCACGTCGGCCGAGTCGGCCGAGTCCTGGACTCGTAAGGCGATGCGGATGTTCGTGTTGGCCCGGATCGACGCGCTCACGACGCCGGACGGTCGTTGGGTCGCCAACACGAGATGAACGCCGAGGCTCCGACCGCGCTGGGCCACATCGACCAGGGCGTTCACGAACTCGGGCAGCTCCGACGCCAGCGTGGCGAACTCGTCGATCACCACGACCAGGCGGGGCAAGGGCGAGCGAGCATCGGGGCCGTCCGTGCTCGAGGCCCGGTGGTACGCAGCGATGTCGCTCGACCCGGCGTCGCGCAGGACCCGCTCGCGTCTACGGAGCTCGGCCTCGAGACAGCGCAAGGCCCGGGCGGCGAGGCGCTCGTCGAGGTCGGTGACCACGCCCACGGTGTGAGGTAGCGCCGCGCAGGCGTCGAAGGCGCTGCCGCCCTTGAAGTCGACGAGCACGAAGGCCAGGTGCTCGGGGTCGGCGTGGAGGGCGAGCGACACCACCAGGGTTCGCAGCAGCTCGCTCTTACCGGCCCCGGTCGTGCCCGCGACGAGGGCGTGGGGACCGTCGACGGCCAGGTCGAGCACGAAGGGGCCGTCGGGCGTGACGCCGATGACCGCCGCCGGCCGTCCGCCCGGGTTGGCCGCCCACCGCTCGACGATCACCCGCGCCTCGTCGTCCCCGTCGTTGCCGCTGTTGCGGGGGTCGGTGCAGGCGCTGTCGTCGTCCCCGCAGCCGTCGTCCCCGCCGGGTCCGCGCCCGCCGCGCCCAACGCCGTTCAGTGTGCTGTCGCCGAGCAGCGTCATGAGCGAGACGGCGGCGGGGAGCACCCCGCCGGGGGGTCGGGCCTCGGGATCGAGGTGGCGAGCCAAGGTTCGGGCCACCTCGATGGCGACGTCGAGCGCCACCCCGTCGACGAGGACAGGATCGATCGTCTGTCCCGACCGCACGTCGGTCGCCCGGGCGAACCCGGGACCGGTGATGTCGACGACCGTCGAGCACCAGGCCGGGAGATCGCGCTGGTGAGCCGCGATCACGATGCCGGTGCCGCGGTCGCGCCCGACGCCCGGAGCCCCGGCCTCCGCACCGGCCGCCGCCTCCATGATCTCGATCGTCGTCGGCCCTGCGACACGGGTCTCCAGCGATCCGAGGACGCCGACCTCCTCCGGCCCAGCCGGCTGCTGGTGGGCCGGATCGGGCTCGATTGCGACGAAACCGCCTTCGGGATCGGCGAGGTGGGGCAACCACTTGCACCAGTCCCAGTGGCGGTCACGGTTCGCGGGAGTCGTCCACCGGAGATCGACCGACACGTCGGCCGGGCCGTGCGCGCACACGATCTGCACCACGATCGCTCGGGCGCAGGCGTGAACGTCGTGTTCAGCTCCGGCCAGCCCGAGCCAACGCCCGGGCCCGAACGCGACGGCCAGCGGTGCGTCGGCGATCGCCGTGGAGCCCCTCGGTCGCTCGGCCCGGGCGCCGTGGACCGTCTCGAAGGTGGGAGTCCACGGGATGTTCGCCTGCCCGATCCGAACCAGGAGATGGTCGTCGTGGCCGGGGCGGCGTTCCCAGAGTCGGGACGACCCTCGGCGTACCCGCTCGGTCCAGACACCCGGAGGCGGCGTGCGCCGGTCGAGCCAGGCGCGCAGGTCGTCGGCGCGCTCCACCACCTCACGGCTGACGCGGCGGTTCTCGCTCGAACGCTCGGCGGCCGTCCGTCTCCGCTCCCGTCGGCAGCGTCGCCGGTCCTCCCACCAGGTGCCTCCGGCGATGACCGGGCTGGCGAGAGCGAAGAGCGCGAAGCGGGGGTCGAGCACCAGGGCCATGGCCAGCCCCAGCACCAGGGGGACCGTTGCCGTGGCCCAGCTGAAGCGAGCGGGCGTGGGGGCCGGTCCGGGCTCGGCGGGAGCGGCGATGGCGGTGGACGGGCGAGGCTCGTTGACCCGTGGGGGACGCGCGAAGCGCACCATCCCGCACGTGGGCGTGTAAGGGACCGGCCGGCGAAGCTCCATCCTCACCGCTCCGGCACTGATCTCCACTGGCCCGGAGCCCAATGCCAGCACGAGCGAGCGCAACGGCGATCGACCGTGCGCGGTGCCGTTGTGCGAACTGAGATCTGTGATCTCGATGCCGTCGCGAAGCGGTGTGAGCGTGAGATGCCGGCGTGACACCGTGGGCGAACGCAGGTCGGCGTCGACCCCGCGGCCGCGCCCCACGGCGATGGTCCCGGCGCGTAGGGCAAGGTCGTGTCGACGCCCGGCATCGGGGCCGGTCAGCACCAGCAGCTCGCCGGCCAGGTCGCTTGCACCATGGGGATCGAGCGAGACGACCGATCCGGGGACGAGCCCGGCCCGATCGATCGACGTGTCGATGGACACGGCCCGTCCATCGACCACGAGGGCACGGGAACGAGCCGAACCTGACCCATCGAAGCCAGGACCCTGCGACCCGGCGGCCGCGAGAGCGCTCAGGAGCTGCGCCAGGCTCTGACTCGCGGGTTCGGTGACGTCGACGGTCCAGTCGGTGGACGCACGGTCACTCGTGAGCGTGAGGTGCAGCGGTTCGGTCATCGTCGGTCCTCGGGGTTGGTTTCCCCGGCTCCAGGCCTGGGAACGAGAGCGGCGTGGGGGGGGGGGGGGGCCCCCCCCCCCCCCCGCCCCCCCGCCACTCCAAGGTTCAGCCTGGGACTGCGGCCCGAGCCGCGGCGTCGGCGACGGCCGCCTCCACGAGCAGCGTGTCGGCGACGCGGTTGAGCTGGGCGGCGGCCGTGGCAACGTCGGATCGCCGTCGGGCCAGCTCGCTGCGGAACCGATCGGCCGCTTGGCCCGACCAGGCGTCGGGACCGAGCTCGATGCTGGTGAACAGGGACCCGAGCGTGCCCGCC
>JANLSK010000326.1:0-20867 GCA_031362415.1 Actinomycetes bacterium
GAGCCGACCGCGATGTACGGCAGCCGTGCCGTGACACTCGATATCACCCGAGCCCAGAAAGAACTCGGCTTCCAGGTCGAGTACCCGATGGAACGCGCGCTCACCGAGTACCTCGATTGGGTCAAGGCCCAATGATGAGCGCCGCTCGTCGGCCACGGGCCATCGCACCCCATGACCAGTGGAGTCAGCCATGAAAGCCGCCGTGCTTGTCGAGTACAACCAGGCGCTGACCATCGAAGAGGTCGATCTGCGTCCATTGGGCCCGAGCGACGTCAGGATCGAGATCGACGCGAGCGGAGTCTGCCACTCCGACTTGAACGTGTGGCAGGGCAACGTCCCGTTCCTGCGGCCACCCCTCATCCTCGGACACGAGGGCACAGGTCGCGTTATGGAGATCGGCCGCGATGTCTGGCGGGTGTCGGTTGGCGACAGGGTGATCACGTCGTTCGTCGGCGCGTGCGGGTACTGCTGGTTCTGTGTACGAGGCGACACCCATCTCTGCGAGGAGGTCGACCCGAGCCACACCGATACCAAGGGGCTCCTGGTGAGCGGCTCGCCCGTCGAAGCGCTCAACCACCTCGGCACCTTCGCTGAAGAGCTGGTGACCGACGAGAAGCAGGTCATCCCGGTACAGACCGATCTCCCGAGCGATCAGTTGGCCCTCATCGGATGTGCGATCACGACCGGTGTCGGCGCCGTGCTCAACACGGCCCGGGTCGAGCCTGGGTCGACGGTAACGGTCATCGGCGCCGGAGGAGTCGGTCAAGCGGTGGTACAGGGCGCTCGCATCGCCGGAGCGAGCCGCATCTTCGTGGTCGACCCCGTCGAGTTCAAGCGCTCCGCGGCCCTCCGACATGGCGCGACCGACGTGATCGACCCGGCCGATGGCGACCCGGTCGATCACATCAGAAGCCTCACGGCCGGCCGTGGCAGCGACTACGCCTTCGAGGTCGTCGGCATGCCACAGACCATGCTGCAGGCGCTCAACATTTCACGCCGTGGAGGTACGACGGTCTTCATCGGCATCCCGAAGCTCGACGCGATCGTCGCCCTGACCGGTTATCAGCTCCAAGCTGAGGGCAAACGCCTCATGGGGTCCCTGTTCGGCTCGGCGAACGTTCGGCGAGACTTTCCCCGCCTGATCGAGCTCGCCGAGACGGGCCGCCTCCACCTTGAGAGCATGGTGAGCCGCCACTTCAAGCTCGACGACGTCAACCAGGCATTCCACGAGCTCGAAGCAGGGACCGTCGTCCGCGGCGTTCTTTGCTGAGCGAATCGGGGGGTGGTCGGCTCAGCGTCGCTGGACACGCTCGATCTGAGCCAGGAACTCGGGTCGGCTGAAGCTCTCGGCCTCGGCATGGATCGCGAAGTCGTTGACGAGGGCCGCAGCGTGCTTGAGGTGGAGATTCACAGCGCGCTTGGTGTCTTGCAACGCCTGCCACGGCATCGCGCCGATCTCATGGGCGAGCGTCAACGCTGCGGCTCGGAGCTCGGACGTGGGATACACCCGGTTCGCGAGTCCCAGCGCTTCGGCCTTCGCCGCGGGGATACGGGCCCCGGTGAACAGATACTCCTTGGCCTTCAGCAGGCTGGTCATGAGCGGGAAGCACAGCGCACCTCCGTCACCAGCCACCACGCCCAAGGCGACATGGGTATCGGCCAGGTAGGCATCCTCGGCCATGAGAACGATGTCGCAGAGCATGGCGAGCGAGCAGCCGAGCCCGACCGCGGGTCCGTTCACGGCGGCGATCACCGGGAGCGGGAAGTCGACCATCTGATCGATGAGGTGCCGGGCCGACTGCATCATCCGTCGGCGCACATGGGCGTCGGTGAGGTTGGGGATGAACTCGAGATCTCCGCCATACGAGAAGACAGACCCACCACCGGTGAGCACGACCACACGGGCGTCCCGATCGTCAGCGACGTCGGCCATCGCCTTGCGAAAGTCGTCGTGAAGCTCGTCGGTGAACGTGTTCCGACGATGGGGCCGATCGATGGTCACCAGCCTGACCGGGCCATCAACCTCGATTCGTACTTCGTTGGGCGTACGTTCGTTCACGGCTGCTTGGCGCCGGCCACGGCCCGTGCGGCGCGTTCGCGCAGCTCTGCCTTCACGACCTTCATGCTGGCATTCATGGGAAGGCCATCAACCAGCTCGACGTACCTCGGCGCCTTGAAGTTGGCCATGTGGTCACGGGCCCAGGAGATCAGCTCCTCGGCGGTCAGCCCAGTGCCCGGCCTGGTGACGACGAATGCGGCTCCGACCTCACCCATCCGCTCGTCGGGCATACCCACGACCGCGACCTGTGCGACTCCCGGATGTTCGAGGAGGAGACGTTCGATCTCTGCCGGGTAGGCGTTGAATCCACCGACGATGAACATGTCCTTCTTGCGATCGGTGATCTTGATGTAGTCGTCGTCGTCGATGACACCGATGTCGCCGGTGTGAAGCCAACCGTCGACGTCGATGGTGCGGGCCGTCTCGTCGGGCTCGTCGAGGTAGCCCGACATGACGTTGTATCCACGCACGACGATCTCTCCTTGCTCCCCCCTCGGGACCTGCTGGCCGTTGCCGTCGACGACCCTCACTTCCACGTCGGGAATGGGACGACCGGCCCACCGGGCGATCCGTTCCGAAGGGTCATCGGGACGCGACAGCGAGACCACTCCCGAGGTCTCGGTCAGCCCGTAGCCGGTGAGCACCGTCTCGAAGAGACCTTCACTCCTGAGCCGCTCGATGAGCTCTACGGGGATCATCGCTGCCCCGGTGACGGTGAAGCGCAGCGAGCTCAGGTCGTACTTTGAACGATCGGGATGATCGAGGAGACCGGCGAGCAACGTCGGCGGCCCAGGCAGCACCGTGATCCGTTCCGCCTCGATGATCTGCAGAACGGACTCCATGTTGAACACGGCGAGCGGGAGCGTGGTCGCCCCCTGCATGAGCGACGACAACCAGCCCGCCTTGTACCCGAAGCAGTGGAAGAACGGCAGGATCACGAGGTAACGATCGCCCGCTCGCAGACCCAGGAGGTCGTTGTAGGCCTGGTAGACGCGCAGGTCCTGGCCGTGCGTGGTCACGACGCCCTTGGGCATGCCCGTGGTGCCGGAGGTGAAGATCACGTCGGCCACGTCGTCGCACGTCACACTCTCGAGACGCTCGATAGCCGCCGCTTCAGACACCTCTTCGGCCCGGGCCAGGAACTCCGCCCAGCTCGTGCACCCGGGTGCTTGGCCCTTGGTCAGGATCGTCGGCAGGTCGGCGAGCGCGGGCTGGGCTTCCTGGAGCATCGCAGGGTAGTTGGTGTCGAGGAAGCCCGAGCTCGTGAACAGGGTCGATGCCTTGCTCTTGGTGAGGATCGTCGCCGCCTCGCCGCCCTTGAATCGGGTGTTGAGCGTCACCACCGCACCGCCAGCCGCCTGGATCCCGAGCGCGGCAATGATCCACTCCACCGAGTTGGGGGCCCAGATCCCGACGCGAGCTCCTGGACCGATCCCCGAGGCCATGGCCGCGCGACACGCGACGACCATCTCCCGCTCGACATCGCGGAAGCTGAGACGCACGGAGCCGTCGACGATGGCCTCTTGGTCACCGAACCTGTCAGCGCTGGAACGAACCATCCCGGGAATGCTGGCCCACTGCCGATCTCCGCCCACCGTCGTCCCCTCACCGTTCACGTAGCGAGAGTTTATACTTACTAACTGGGGCTGCGCACGGACCGGCGGGTACGAGGGCGACGTTCGATGCTTGGCTTCGGTTCGGCGGTACTGGGCACGACAAGGGCCATCGCGTGCCGGATCAGGAATTCGATGCGATCGGGCACCGGCATGGCGCTCCGGTAGAACGCTCCGCTGTTGAGCATGCCGATGACAGCATGCGCCATTTCCTCGCGTTCGAGCGGCGACAGCTCCGGACGCAAACGCCCGATGACCTCGGCGAACCACGCCAGGTAGTTGAGCTGGAGCTTCCTGGTCGACTCCGACCAACGACGAGGGAGGTGGTGGCGTTCTCGAAGCCACATGTGCACCCAGGGCCCCTGGTTGACCGCCATCGAGGCGTGCGACCTGACCATCACCGCGAGCGCTTCGAGGGGTTCGAGTTGGCGAGATCGATCGAACGCGTCGACCATCTCGGTACCCGCGCCTTCGAAGGCGGTGATGAGGATCTCCTCCTTGCTGGCGAAGTGGCGGTAGATCGCCGGGCCCGAGATCTTGACGGCCTGCCCGATGTCCTCGATCCCGGTGCCGTCGTAGCCGCGCTGGGCGAACAACTTGAGTGCGGCCTCCATGATCTGCTTCTTGCGGTCGGACCGGGCGACACGCGGAGGCCGGCCCGAGGCGGTCGCGGCAGTCGCGTTCTTCCCTGGTGTGCTCACGGCCGAATGATAGCAAGTGCAAACTCACTGCCCCGGAGCGCTCTGATGGCTTGCGCAAGCCACCCGAACCGACGAGAGTTATGTGAATGATGACTAACTTGGGCTAACAGGAGGCCGCCGTGGGCGTTGAAAACGTGATCTTCTTCACCGGCGACAGCATGACGTTGCATCCCTTCGGATCGTGCTCCGACAAGGGCTTCCTCGAAATGGTCGACCTTGTCCGTTCAGGTGATCTCGCGATCACCAATCTCGAGACCTGTATCCAACACGGGGAGGACTGGCCGTCCTTCGTCGCCGGCCAGGGCCGAGGGACGACCTACTTCGCCGGGCCGAAACAATGCCTGGAAGACCTCAAGGGTCTCGGCTTCTCGCTGGTCACAACAGCCAACAATCACGCCGTCGACTTCGGCGAGGGAGGCATCGTCACCACCATTCGCTACCTGGAGGAGGCCGGCATCGCCTTCGCGGGTTCCGGCCGCACATTGACCGAGGCCAGTCGTCCGGCCTACGCCACGACCCCGCGGGCTCGGGTCGCACTGATCGCCGCATGCGACTGGGGTCCGCGCGGGCTCGCGGACCTCGCCTTCCCCTGGCCCGTCGGGTCGATGGCGGCCGACCCCGATCCGTGGTTCCGGGCGCGACCCGGGATCAACCTGGTGCGCTACGACGCGGTCACCCACGTCGACGGGGCCACCATCGACGCGCTGCGCCGCGCGAGTGAGGAGCTCGGCTGGGAAGGCACCAAGATGGTCCGAAACCAGGGAGGCGGGAGAAGTGAACCCTGGGTGGGCCACGGGCTGTTCGGCTCCGAGGCGGACACGGACGGGGTCTTCCACTTCATGGGTCGGAGGTTCGTCGCTGACGACCATTTCGGCTTCGAGACCGTCCCGTTCCAGGAAGACATCGACCGCATCACCCGCTGGGTGCGTGACGCTCGGCGGATCGCCGACATTGTCATCGTGGCCCTGCACCAGCAGGGCGCGTCAAGGTCGGAGACCGAACCGCCCGATCACACCCGGATCCTGGCCCGCGCCGCCATCGATGCCGGCGCCGACCTGTTCGTTGCCCACGGCCGAGGTCGCGTCGGCGGGGTCGAGATCAGGGACGGCAAACCGATCATCTACGGCATCCCGACGTTCATCAACCAGAACAACCAGATGCGGGCCGTTCCCGCCGAGCAGAAGCGCCGCTACGGGCTCGATGCCGACGCAACGGCGGCGGAGTTCATCGCCAGCCGTCTGGCGAGGGAAGGTGGCGGTAGGCAGACCGCCATCGGCGCCGGCATCAACGACTTCCGACCCAACGTGGTTCACAGCATCGTGTTCGACGACGACGGGAGCTTCAAAGAGATCCGTCTGTACCCGATGGAGGAGATCATCGAGGGGCCGTTGGCCCATCGGGGCCTTCCCCGGCTCCTACCGTCCGACGGTGCGTTGGCCGCCCGCACCCTGGAAGCGATCGAGGGTCGGATGGCTCCGTACAACGTGAGCGTGGTCAGCAGTTCGGGGGTGGCGGTGATCCGCCCCGGCTGATCGGGCCCGATTGTGGCATGAAGCGGGGTATCCGGTCCGTGAGGCCGTGTACGTTCACCCGGATCCCGCGACAGCCGTGGACCACGAGGCGCGGGTCGGCACGCGGACCGGTGCCCGTGATGGGCAACATCCCAGCCGGTGCCGCAGGATCCCGCCGCGTCCCAGGCGATCCGTGACCGCGTCTGTGACAATTTCGGACTCCTCGAAGACTCACTCGCCCCGGGTACGGCCCCATGGCGAGGCCTTCGGTCCACGAAGCAGGTCGATCAGCGTCGGCAGGCTGCTCGAGGGGTTGGACCTCGGCGCTGATCCGTTGTCGCGGTGCCGGGCTTCCAGCCTGCGTGCCCGTTCGGCTGCGTCGTCGTGGCGGTCGATCAGGTCTTTGACGGCGCTCGAGTCGAGCGCTTTCGCGTCGCCGATCATCGGAGCGACCGCAGCCTGGGCCGAGTGGCGATCGATGTACGCGGTCTGGTCACGCCAATGGAGGAGGAACCACAACTCGATGCACGGGTTGGAGAGCGCGACGCCGATTCCGAGATCGAGGGCGTATCGGACCGCCTGATCGAGGTCCGGGTGCTCGTCGACATCGAACACACACCAGACCGCGTCGTAGCGGTCACCGCGTCCCCTCCTGGCCTCTCGCTCGGAGCGCGCTGCTGCGTCGCCGGCGAGCCGCACCAGCGTCGCTGGTGTCCCGTGTTCGGAGCTGATCTCGAGCTCGAGCTCGTGGCGCAGGGCCCGCCACCACCCGAGGAGGTATGCCGGTTCGGTCCTGCGCCCTTCGGTGAACACCAGAACGGTGCGTCGAACGGGAGTTCCACCCACCGTGCGAGCAAGTGGTCGCCCGGGCTTGCGAGTCACGACCGCGTGAGCTCGACGATGCCGCTGAACTCGTGATGGTCGATGAGCGGGACGCCGCCGTAGCGGCCCCCCAGGTATCGCCCGGCGAGGTCTTCCTCCTTGCGTGGGGCGAACTCGGCGAGGGCCCGCAACGAGGTCGCACCGTCGGGAGCCTTGTCCGCGAGCCAGATCTGATCACGGCCGAGCACCCGGGGTGAGACCGAATCACCGAGCAACGACGTGTCGAACGCGTTGGCGATGAGCTGCGCGTTGCGCGGGTTGCTGAGCGGATCCTGGAACAACCGGACGACCTCCTCGACGAGACGGGGGTGCAAGCTGGAGTCCAACTCGTCCGCCAGCAGCACGGTGCCATCACGCAGGGCATCGATCAACGGGCCCAGCAGGCCCAACCAGACGACGGTTCCGAGCGACTCCTCGCGATCGTCGAACTCGACCGGTCCCGCTGCTCCAGCATGCGAGAGACGAAGGCCACCAGCAACGTCGATGCTGAGATCAAGATCGGCGTCGAGATCGCTCTCCTTCCCGTGCAGGACACGAACCGCTCGGCGGACCCGATCGAGGAAGTCGGGGTCGAGTGGCTCGATGCGCACGTCGACCACCCCGAGATCGGCGACCCGGACAAGCTCCAGGACACGGGCGCGTTCGCGTTCGTCCTGGAGGAGCGAGAGGGTACGCGCGTGACGGAGGCCCCGATTCGCCGCTTCGGCCATCACGAAGTTGTTGGCGAACCACCGGTACAGGGGCATGAGCAGCTCGTGGCCCGCCGCAGCCGACGTCGACAGAAACAGGGCGTTGGGCCGAAGGAGCTGCTCGACGGCCTTGCCCCGAGAGCGCTCCCTCGTACCGTGCGCGACATGCATGCCGTCGCGCTCGAACAGCACCGTCCGCTTCGCCCGCGGGTAGCTGTACGCCCATTCCTCGACGAAGTGCTCATCGGTGTGAACGAATCCGTACTCATGGCGGACGCCGTCGAGGACGAGATCGACGCTGAAGCGAGTCGGACGGGTTGCGCTGATCGCATCGAGGCGAAACGGCGACCGGGGAATCGGCGTATCGAGATCGCCCGAACGGAACGAGTGCAGAACGCAGCCGCGCATGTCAGCCATGGCACGCAACACGTTCGACTTCCCGGACGCGTTCGCCCCAAAGACGCACGCCACGGGCAGGACAGGGACCGTCGTACCACGCTCGTTCATGCGCACCGGCCGGGCCGCACCCGGCTCCGCCAGCCGGGTCGCAACCATCGACAGCTCGATCGGATCACGGAACGACCGAACGTTCTCAGCTTCGAATCGAATCAGCACAGTCCCCGTATCGGCCGTCAACATCTCGTCCATAACTAGATTCTACGCGGAAAAACCTCACTAGCACCAATATTGTTTGGCTAGGTCGAACCCGTTTGGTAGAATTCCAACCATGTCATTTTTGAG
Organism: Actinomycetes bacterium; assembly: GCA_031362415.1. Taxonomy (GTDB): domain Bacteria; phylum Actinomycetota; class Acidimicrobiia; order IMCC26256; family VFJJ01; genus VFJJ01. Next base: position 8,197 of record JANLSK010000326.1, read on the forward strand.
GGGGGCCGTTGACGTCCCCTCCTACCCCGACCTTCGAGCCCAGGCTGCCGCCGCCCGCTCCTGGGATCGGGCCTGGGCACTGATCCCCGACCCCGTCAACTACAACGACTACGAGGGGACCGACCCAACCGCGCTCGCGTCCGTTGCCCGAGCGCGGGTCGTCGACGAGCGATTCCCCAACGACAGGCTCGCCATCAGATGGCCCAAGGGCTTCGACCCGGGCGACTACCGATCGGTCAGCCACCTCGACTCGCTCGACCAACTGATCTACCGCCACGGCGTCAGCCCAGCCACCTGGCACATCGAACAGTCGCTCCCCAACACCGTCGTGGCCCACCGGACCCAGCCCCACGGCACCACTTGGAGATCGCGTGGGCTCGCCTGGGCCGGGGACCGACGCCGTGCGTTGCTCAAAGCCGGACGCCACGAGCACCCGCGTTGGTGGCTCGGTATGACCGACGTCCGTCTCCACTACCCGACGATCGACCTCGAAGTACTCACCCGATCGTTGCGCACCACTCTGGCACCTCCGTGGACAGTGGCTGACGCAATCAACACCGTCTGCTTGATCAATAGGTTCGTAGGGCACAACCGAGGACTCCCGATCGGACCCGAGGCGTCTTCGCCGCTCGGCACATTCGCGCTACAACCCGTCGATCGGCGCCTGCGAGGAGCGGGATTCTGGTTCGTACGGTTCGTCGATGATATCTGGATCCTGGCCTGCTCCGAGGCGGCCGCCACCGAGGCCGTCGACCAGGTTCGCGACCAACTCGACAGCATCGGACAACAAGAGAACCAGCCGAAGCGGCTCATCGTCGACCCCGACGACATCGACGAGGCCATCAGCGATGCCGACATCGCCTACCTCGTCCAGCGGCCAGGCGACATGTCCGACATGGAGGCCATCGAGCTGATCACGAGCAGCCTGGCAGCTCAGTCACACAACAAGATCGCATTCGGGCTCGGAGCACTACGCCGAACCCAATCCCCAGCCGGGATCCCCCTCGTCATCGAGCACGAGTCGCTGCTTCGCTTTGAGCCCGAGGCGAGCGGAAAGTACCTACGGGCGGTCATCTCGAAAGCGACGCACGAGCAGCGCGAGCGACTCGTCGACCGGGCCTGCACGCCCACCGACGACCACGGCATCGGGGGCGCCATCCGACTCGCGTACGCCCTTGGGGGCACCGCACTCGACTCACGAAGCGGCGACCGGCTCGCCGACATGCTGGCCAGTACCGACGCGACGCACGCGCCACTCCGTCCGCACCTCGCAGTCGTCGCGGCCCGTTCGTGCTCGAGGACGGCATGGCCCGCGGCCTTCGACGTGGCCGAGGACCGCCCAGGACTCGACCTTCACCGCGCCGTCATCGCGACTGCCCCGAAGCCTCTCGCTCGATCCGACCGTCGACGTATCGAGCACCTCGCGAACCGCTACGTCGAGTCCCGACCCTTCGCGCAACGACTCGAGAACGCGTAGAGGTTGTCAAGAGCCTCTGGATCAGCGAATCGACGACGACGCTCCCGCCGAACCGACGGCTGCCCCCGAGCCGATCCGAGGGCGGAGATCCAAGCAGGCGCAGCCTTCGTCGACACCCGCCCGACGCGGCCGAGGCGCAGGCGCGCGTACCACGTAGTCGATCGCACCGACCGCGTCGATCTACGTCGGCCGAAGACAACATGCCCATCGAGTCGTCGGCTTGGGCTGTCGTGTCCATCAAGGCCCGCCTGGAACTCAGCACCTGGGGTTGCGGCGCTCCAGGATCTCGTGGTGCTTGAACGTGTACCTGTCGTTGGGGTCAAGGACCTTTACGGCGAATAATAGCGCACCGTGGCCAACAGCCACCGGGCCAAATGGTTCGGGATGGGGAACAGCGGCGACCCGACCCTTGGCTGCATCAGCGCCATGGTCGGTGACACTCCGTTGGTGGAGCGGACTCTCTCTCTCTCTCAGCGAGTTCATCGAGCTCGGCTCATCCGATGGCCGATGCGATCGATCGATCGCTCGCTCTGCCAGCGTGATGCACCGCCCCCGGTTCGCCGACCGCCGGCTCCGCAGACTCGCCGACGCGGGCTGCGATTGAGGGCCACGGATCCGCAGCCCAGGTCTGCGGTTGCTGCTGGCGGGCAGACCGAGGGGACGGGCCGGAGGACCGTCACCGTTCGACGGCAGCTCCGCATTTGCGGAAGCTGCGTGATCTGTGTGACTGGGAAAGGGGCCGGAGCATGAGGGGCGGACGAGCGTGCGGCGCTCGAGGTGGAGCGCGACGGTGTGGTCGTGGAGGTGAGGGGGCGAGAAGGGCGAGAACAGGAGAGAGGGCGCGGAAGGCGATGGGGAGGCGACGGTGGGAGGCAATGCCGTGGCGCGGGGGCGACCGATGGGGACCGGGGGGTCAGGGCAGGCATCGCGCACGGAGACGGCGAGAGCGGCGATGGGTAAGGCGAGGCCACGGCTCGGGTAACGAGCTCGGCCAGCGGCGCGAGAGCCGGGTGACGGACCGCATGGCGGCCTGCAGCCCGGAGTCGAGGACCCGGGTACGGCCGGGTCGACCCTTGAGGTGGCCACGACCGGGACCAAAGAGGACCGGATTCGTTTGCATGATGATACATTAAAAGTAGGTAGCGAGCTTTTAATGTAGACAGAGAATCGCGTTTCCTCTACCCTGGAAGCGACGAACCAGGGCCACGTCAGGTGGGGACAGCCATGAAGGACAGCGATGTGGGGCGACTGACCTTCACAGTCGAGGAGGTCGCGAGGTTGCTCGGGGTCGGCCGGAACTCCGCCTACGAGGCGATCAGCCGAGGCGAGGTTCCCTCGATTCACATCGGCAGGCGGGTGCTCGTGCCGAGACTCGAGCTACTGCGACTTCTGGGGTACCAGGGCGGCGACCTGGATGGCGGCGTCGGAATCGAGCCCGGCCGCCACGTGGGAGTAGATGTCGAGCGTCACGCCGACGGTGGCGTGCCCGAGCCGCTCGGAGACGACCTTCGGATGGATTCCCGCCAGGAGCGCCATGCTGGCCCAGCCGTGCCGCAGATCGTGGAGTCGGATGCGAGGTAGGCCAGCGTCGCGAACCCTCCGCTCGAAAAGACGGGTGACGCTGTCGGGGTGGAGCGGCGAGCCGTCCTCCTGGCAGTACACCAACCCATTGTCGGTCCACGCAGAGCCCGCACGGAGCCGTTCCTCGTGTTGGCGGACTCGGTGGGAGCGGAGCTGGGTAACCGTGTCCGGGTCGAGCCCGACCGTTCGTCGGCTCTTGGCCGTCTTGGTCTCGGAGAACACGGGCTTCCCGCTGTGCGTCGTCAACGACCTCGAGATGGTCAGCCGCTCACCATCGAAGTCGATGTCGGTCCAGCGGAGGCCGAGGATCTCGCCCCGTCGAGCACCGGTCAGGGCGAGGAGGCGGAACGCGGCGACGAGACGATCTGCTGCGATGTGGTCGAGGAACGCCCCGAGCTCATCGGCGGTCCACGTCTTCATCTCCGGCCGATCGGCCCGCGGCGGGGTGACGAGTGCCGCCGGGTTGCGGGCGACGAGCCCGTGACGCTCAGCGTCGGCGAGGCAGCGGCGCAGGGCCGTGTGCGCGTTCCGCACGCTCTTGGGCGAAAGGCCACCTCCGTAGCGCCGCCCCTCGACCAGCAGCGCCGCGTATGTTCGTTCAATGGCTATCGACCGGAGGTCGCGTAGCTTCACGCCCCCGAGGTGCTGCGTGACGTGCGCCAGCGAGTTCTCGTAGTCGCGGATCGTCGTCGGCCGAACCTTCATCGCCATCACGGGGAGCCACTCGGCGATCCACTCGCTCAAGGTCTGGGCTCCCGAGGCCACATGGCCGCCGGACTGCACCTCCCCGAGCACCTCGGTCAGCGCCCGTTGCGCCTCACGCTTCGTGCGGAAACCACTGCGCCGCTGCTGCCGGCGCCGGCCTCCCACCGGATCGCGGTCGATGTCGACGACGAACGCCCACACGCCGCTCTGCTGGTACACCCGTCCACGCATGGCGCCCAGAGTAGCCCGAATCCGTGACTCTCGTGTGACTGATCGGTGACAAACTCGGACAGGACACTCAAGGCTCGACATCGCCCGGAAGGCTATTCTAGCTGGTCAGACTCTGTGCCCGGGACGGGAGTCGAACCCGTACGCCCTTTCGAGCTGACGGGTTTAAGCCGTCTGCGTCTGCCATTCCGCCACCCGGGCTGGTGCGCTCGTTGAATCGGGAGGCTAGCCAGGCCTCGGCGTGGGGTCAGGCGGCTTCGACGTCGAAGACCTCGCTGGCGGCCCGGAAGAGCTCAGCCCGGACTCGCTGGGCCTCGACCATTCCCAGACGGTTGGTGACGATCACCCCCTCGATCATGTCAGTGAGCACCTCGGCGAAGGCTCGTCCCCGGAGGGAGACGGCGACCACGGCGGCGTGACGCCGAGCGGGCTCGGAGGGCTCGGAGGGTGCAGGCGCCGGCGCGAGCTCCCTGGGGCGGTCGGCGACCACGGCGGGACCCAGCCGTCGGATCGTGCGGCTCGCACCCGCCATGCGGGGTGGGCTGCGGAACGTGGGCACGGCGAGCCCGAGACGGAGGGCGGCTCCGGTGAGCACACGAGAGGCATCGGCGAAACGCAGCGAGGGCGGAAGTTCCACGTCGTCAGCATGACAGGGGGGTACGACAGTCATCCCGGTGCCCCGCCCCCACTGCGACGCCCCGGCACGACGGCGCACGGCGCTCGGGAACCTTCCCGGCACTGTGGACGTTGGCTGGGAGCGGGTCGGAGGCCCGAGTGGTCACCGGAGCCGTTTCCGGTGAGCGATCATGGAGCCGATCACTCCGGAGATCGACCAACACGTCGAGCGTCACCACGGCCCATTCCCAGCCAACCGATCTCAGCCAATCTCTCGAGGAGCCGATGAGCGACCATCTCGCCAAGGTCCTGGTGCCGGCCTTGGCCGTCGCCCTCGTGGCCACGGTCACCTTCGGCGTGCTGCAGCGTGACGATCTGAACGACACCAAGCGCGACCTCCGGGCCCGTGAGGACGACGCGACGAGGGCCGAGGGCGATCTCGCCGATGCCGAGCTCCAGGTCGACGATCTGCAGGACGAGCTCGACGTCGCGGTCGCCGCGGCTGAGGCGGCCCAAGCCGGTGACGACCCGTTCGGAGGCGACGGTCGCATCGATCCGATCGACATCGCGACCATCCTCCTGCATATTCTCAGCGGTGATCTCCAGGCTGCCGACGCCGCGGCTGCGGCCCGGATCCTGGCTCAGCTCCTCGGCGACGACCTGAGCGTGCTCGGCGACATCGACGCCGATGCCCTGGCCGATCTGGCCGCCGATCTCGGACTCGATTCGCTGAGCGTGGAGGACCTGCAGGCCGTTGTGGAGGGGATTCTCGAGGGAAGCGTCGACCTGACCGGCGCGATCGGCGACAACCTCGCCGATGTGCTCGGGAGTGCCCGTGATTCGGCCGACGGCGTGGTGGATGGCATCGACGGCGTGGTCGACGACGCCACCGAGATTCTCGGTGAGCTGATCGACGACATCGCGGGAAGCGACAACGGCGCAGGCGGGTCGGGGGGCGATCCGGTCGGGCTCGACGATCTCGGAGGCATCGACCCGTTCATGATGCTGGAGTGCATCGACCCGGCGGCCGTCCTCGAGAGCAGCGGACCCGGCTCTGGGAGCCCCGCCGCCGACGTCGCCGATCAGGTCGCGGGCATCGTCGCCTGGCTCGAACGGGAGCGGGAGCTCGAGTTCGACGACGTCCCTGAGACCACACTCCTCACTCACGATGAGATCGCCGACGACGTGGCCGACCAGATCGAGCGCGACTACCCGGCGAGTCAGGCCGAGCGTGACGGCCGCATCCTCGGTCTCCTCGGTGCCATCCCTGCGGGCACCGATCTCCAGGGCCTCCAAGGCGACCTCGTGAGCGGTCAGGTGGCCGGCTATTACGACCCCGACACGGGCAGGCTCGTCGTGGCCACCGACGATCCGTCGGAGCCCCTCGGGGCCAACGGGCTCATCACCCTGGCCCATGAGCTCGATCACGCCCTCACCGACCAGGCGCTCGGACTGCCTGACATCGGAGCGGGAGCCACGGGCGGCACCACGGCAGACACCGACGGCGACCTGGGAGCGCTCGCTGTCGTCGAGGGCGACGCGTCGCTCACGATGACCCGCTACCTGTTCGCCGAGCTCGGCCTCGATGCCATGCTCGACGCCAGCTTCGACCCGGCCGCCGTCGAGGCGCAGGATCGGCTCACGACGTTCCCCCACTTCCTACAGCGCCAGCTCCTGTACCCCTATACGGAGGGCCTGAACTTCGTGTGCTCGATCTTCGCCGACGGGGGTTGGGCCGCGGTCGACGAGCTGTATGCCGAGCCCCCGACGAGCTCGGCGCAGATCGTGTTCCCTGACCGCTACGCCGCCAGCGAAGATCCCGTCGACCCACGCGACCCGGGAATCCTCAGCGCCCCGTGGACCGTCGCCGGCGTCGACACGCTGGGAGCTGCCCAACTCCAGTGGCTCTTCGAGGCCCCGGGCGGCGACCGCGACGCGGCGATCGGCGACGAGCGCGATCGCGCCAGTGCGTGGGCCGGCGGCGAGCTCCGGTTGTTCACCGATGGTCCCCGCTCGGCCTTGGGTGTGGCGCTGGTGGAGCGAGCCGGCAGCGACGGGCTCCCGCTGTGCGACTCGGTGTCGGCGTGGCTCTCGGCCACGCTCCCCGATGCCGCCCGCGTCGCCAGTCCGGGCTCCGAGGTGCTCACGCTCGACGGCGACGTCAACGAGAGCGGGCCCGATGCCGTCCTCACCTGCTCAGGATCCGACGTGCGAATCGGCATTGCGCCAACGCTCGCCGACGCCCGAGCCCTGGCGCGCTGAGCACCGGTCGCTACCGTCCCCGGCGTGCGCGACCTGACGGCCCTGCCCAAGACCGACCTGCACGTTCACCTCGAAGGCTCGATCCGGCCGGCGACGTTACGCGAGTTGGCTGCCGTGCACGGGCGCCCGGTCCCGGCCGCCCTGGGTCCCGACGACCGGTGGCGGTTCCACAACTTCGTGCATTTCATCGAGCAGTACACCGAGATGACCCGGTGTCTCGGCGCCCTGGGCGACTATCGCCGGATCGCCCGGGAGCTCTGTGAGGACCAAGCAGCCCAAGGGGTGCGCTGGGCCGAGGTCACGTTCACTGTCTGGGAGTGCGGGGAACGGCTCGGCGATTGGAACGGGGTGGTCGAGGCGGTGCTCGACGGGTTCCACGACGGGCTCGCGGCGTACGGCGTGCACTGCCGGCTCGTGCTCGACTGCGTCTGGGGCGATCCGCTGTGGACGGCCGAACGCACCCTCGAGACGGCCATCCGGTTCCGCAGCCCACCCGGCACGAACGATCCGGGCGTCGTCGCCCTGGGCATCGGTGGCCCCGAGGGTGCCGATCCCCACGAGTGGTACGCCGAGCTCTTTGCCGCAGCCAAGCGGGCCGGCTTGCGATCGGTCCCCCACGCCGGCGAGGCCCAGGGGGCCGACAGCGTTCGGCGCGCCGTCGAGCTCCTCGGCGCGGACCGGATCGGCCACGGGATCCGGAGCATCGAAGATCCGGCGGTCGTGAAGCTCTTGGGCGACAAGGGTATTCCGCTCGAGGTCTGCCCAACGTCGAACCTGGCCACGGGCGTCGTCGACAGCCTGGCTGCGCATCCCTTCCCTCGTCTGCGTGATGCCGGCATCCGGGTCACGCTGAACTCCGACGATCCCACCATGTTCGACTCACCCGTCGGCGGCGAGTACCTCGTGGCCCGGAAGGTGTTCGGCGACAACGACGACGCGCTCGCAGCCATTGCCCACGCTGGCGTCGATGCCTCGTTCGCGCCCGATGACGCCAAGACCGGCTGGCACCACGAGATCAGCACGTGGCTCGCATCGCCCCTCGGATGACGCCCGTCACCCGGCCCGGACGCCACGAGCACGACCGGGAGATCGGGCGCCTCGCTCTGCTGCATGCATCTCCGGGGCGAGCTTGTCTACGGCGTGGCCGGGGGTGTCACGGGCACGACGCCGATGACCGGACGGTTGAGCCCACGGTCGGTGGCCGAGCCGAGGAAGGGGGCATCGCCGTACGCGAACACGCCACCGTCACTCGAGATGAGCCAGTAACCCCTCCCGGCTGTGGTCGGGGCCATGCCGATGACGGGCTTGTTCAACACGATGCCCCCGGTGGAGCCGAAGAACCCGGCGTCTCCGAAGGCGAAGATCCCGCCGTCGGTCGCCACCAGCCAATACCCCGTCCCGCCGGCTGTGGGCGCCATCCCGACGATGGGCTTGTTGAGCCGGAGGCCTCCGGTTGAGCCGAAGAACCCGGCGTCTCCGTAGCCGAAGATGCCGCCATCGGTGGCAACCATCCAGTAACCCAGGCCGGTCGTGGTGGCCGCCATGCCCACGATGGGCTTGTTCAACACGATGCTCCCGGTGGAGCCGAAGAACCCGGCGTCGCCGAAGCTGAAGATGCCGCCGTCACCGGCCACCAGCCAGTAGCCCAGACCGCTGCGGGTCGACGCGATGCCGACGATCGGGCGATTGAGCGAGATGGCCGACACGTCGCCCAGATGGGGAGCACCGTTGAACGCGAACACCTTGCCCTGCGCAGTGACCATCCAGTATCCGGTGCCGCCGTCGAGCCGAGCGGCGAACCCCGCGATCTGTTGTGTGGCCAAAGACGGGTTCACCGTCTGGGCCCCGAGATCAGCGGCCGAGCCGAACGCGAGCACCCGTCCGTCGCTGGCGACCAGGTAGTAGCCCTGACTGGCACCATCGCGCTGGGAACCTCCAGGTGCCGGTGATCCTCCCGTACCTCCGACAGCGGGCGGAGCGCCCAGACCGGGCTCGGTGGTCGTCGTCGTGGGCCCGGGCACCGTCGTGGTGGTCGTCGGCGTGGGCCCGGGCACCGTCGTGGTGGTCGTCGTCGTGGGCCCGGGCACCGTCGTGGTGGTCGTCGTCGTGGTCACGGGAGCCGTGGTCGTCGTCTCAGGCACCGTCGTGGTGGTCGTCGGCGGCGGCGCGGTCGTGGTGGTCGTTGCGGCCGCAGTCGTCGAGGTCGTGGCGAGCGCCACCGACGTGGTCGTGGCGCCGGACGGGGCACCGCTACCGATCCACACGCAGGCGTAGCACCAGGCTTCGGTACCTCCCGAGGTGACGACGATGTCGTTGTATTGCACCGCGGCGCCAGCTGCCACGTTCACGATCACCACGATCTGGGTCGCCGAGGCCGACGTGACCGAAGCCACGGTGACGCCTTGGCCAAAGGTGACGACGGGACTGGCCGCGAAGCCGGCACCGTTCAGCGTGACCGTGATCCCGGTGGCACCCGGGGCCAGGATGTCGGGGGTCAGCAAGGTCAGCTCCGCCGGGGCGCGGCTGCGGAGGAACGAGTCGGCGACGGCATTGGTGTCACCCGAGACGACGTTCGTGGCCGAGGAAGCAAACGCGATGCTCTGACCGTCGAGCGAGATCGATGCCTTCGTGGACGGCCCATTCGTCTGTTGCCCCGAGGGTGTCACGCTCACCCGGGTGGTCACCGAGAGTGTGCGATCGCGCAGGAACAGGTCGGCAACCCGGTTGGTGTCGCCTCCGACGAGGTTGGTGGCTGTCGAATCGAAGGCCACGTATCGCCCGTCGGCCGAGATCCGGGGCTGGCCACTTCCGCCAACGATCCCCTGAGCCCCGTTGCTCGTGACGCTCTCGCGGGTCGTGGTGGCCCCGGTCGTGTCACGAACGAAGACGTCGTACAACTCGTTGGTGTCACCCGAGACGAGCGTGCTGTCGAGCGACTCGAAGGCGACGTACCTGGCGTTGTCCGACAGCGCAGGATTGAAGCTGCCGAACGTCGCGGTCTGGGCACCGGCGTTCGTCAGGGACACCAGCGAGATCGTTCCCGACCCGATGGCGTAGGTGAACACGTCGGACTGGCCGTTGACATCGGCCACGAGATTCGAGGCGGTCGACGAAAACGCCGTCGTCGTGCCGTCAGCGCTGATCGTCGCTTGCCCGCTCACGCCGTTGGCGTCGGCTCCCGCTGGCGCCGACGACACCTTGACGGTCGTTCCGCCCACGGTGTCGCGCAGGAACACGTCAGCGACGCCGTTGGTGTCACCGGCGACCAGATTGGTGGCCGTCGAGGTGAACACCACGTATCGACCGTCTCCGCTGACCGAGGGCGCCGTGCTGTCGCCACCGGTGGCTTCGGTGCCGCCGGTCGCCACGCTGACGCGGATGGTCATACCGGCACCCGAGCGGTCCCGGAGGAACACGTCGAGCTTGGCGTTGGTGTCACCGGCGACCAGGTTCGTGGCTGCCGAATGGAAGGCCACCCACTGGGCATTGCTCGACAAGGAAGGCGAGCTCGAGGCGCCGTCGCCCTGGGCCCCCGAGGTGTGCACGCTGTCGCGACTGGTGGTTCCCCCGACCGTGTCGCGCACGAAAACGTCACCGGCTCCGTTGGTGTCGCCGGCGACGAGGTTGGTCGCGCCGCTGACGAACGCCACGTAGCGGCCGTCGCCCGACACCGTGGGCTCCCCTGAGTTCGCACCCGAGGCTTCCGCCCCGCCAGACCCGAGCGAGACCCTCACCGTCGTGCCGCCCGGGGCAGCCTGCGCCGAGACCTCGGGCCAGAACATGCTCACCGTCGACGCCAGGGTGACCAGGACCGCGGCGGTGGCCGCGAGGCGCGCACTCCTCCTGCGAACCCTTCCCACGACGCCTCCGGACGACGGTCGTTCCCCGCGCTCTGCGGTGACGGATCGACGCCATCCATGGCGCGACAACGCTCAGGGAGAGCGTCGGCGCTCGAACGGACCGCCTTGAGGATGCCGGTCACCGGCAGTCGTCACCGCCCCGTGCGCCCAGAGCCTGCCAGGGAGTCCGGCCCCCGCCCCCGGGCTTGCGGCGCGAGCCGGGGTCTGCGGCGTTTCAGAGTCCGGGGCTCAGACGCGTCCGGAAGAAGTCGAGGACCTCGTTCAGCGCCTCGACCGTGGGATGCCCAGGCTCGTCGACGAGATGCTCGGTGAGCACCGAATGCGCCGACTTCCCGATTCTCCGAGCGGCGTCGGGTGACGGGATCTCGACACCGACGAACCGCTCGCCGAGCAGCTCCCGATACGCCGCAAAGCGCGCCGGCGGGACGGTCTTGTCGCTCGTGAAGCGCAGGCCGAGCACGCAGGCCGTCTCGTCGCTCGCCACCCGACGCTTCACGGCCGCGAGATCGCTGTCGGAGAGCCCCACCGAGCCCGCACGCTTACGGCCCAAGGCGAACGGCAACGACGGCTGGCTGAGCACCGGGGCCAGCATCCGATCGTCGAGCATCATCCCCAGGGCGAAGCCACCCGAGAAGCACATGCCGACGGCTCCCACGCCAGGCCCGCCACACTCGGTGTGGGCCTGCGCCGCCAGGGCCCGGAGCCAGCTGATGACCGGGCTCGTTCGGCCCGTGGCCCAGGTCGTGAACTCCTTGGAGACACACACCTTCCACAGCGACGAGACCACGTAGCCGGCCCCCGGCTCGCGGCCGGGTGTGCCGACGAGCGACGGGAGGTAGGCCCGAAAACCCGTATCGACGACCTTGCGACCGAAGTCGGCGACCTTCGGCGTGATGCCCGGGATCTCGTGGATCACCACGACGGCCGGGCCCGCGCCACCGACAAGGACCGGCCGGGTCACACCGTCGTGGGTGAACTCGGTCTCGGTGAAGCCGGCGAGGACGCCCACGGACAGCCCGAGTCCGCTACTTGGACGGCGACGGGCCGGGTACACCATCGCTGTCGGCTGTCGGAGCCGCACCCCCTGCACCCGTGGGCTCGCTGGAGCGCGCCGGGCCAGCGAGGTTCCCCAACGCCTTGGTCGCCGCGCCTTCGGCCTTCTCGATCTTGTCGTGATGCTTTCCCTTGGTCTTCTTGTCGACCACGTCGCCGGCCTTGTCAACCGCCTTGGTGATCGTCGACGCGTTCTTCCCTGCCAATGTCTTGATCTTGCCCAGCAACCCCATGACGGTCCCCTCTTCGATGTCTGGCACACGGACTACTCGGAGTCTACGGACGCGTCAGCGCACGGCTCCGGAGGACCGCAATGAGGCGATCTCCTCGGCCGAGAACCCGTGACCGGTCAAGACCGTGTCGGTATCGGCGCCGGGATGGTGTGCTCCCGGGCGGACGGTCCCAGGGGTTCGGGAAAAACGTGGTACCGCCGTGACCTGTATCCCTTGCCCGGTCTCGGGATCGAGCGGTACAAGCGTCGCACGGGCCACCGTGTGGGGATGAGCCTGGGCCTCGCCGAGCGTGAGGACCGGGGCGAAACAGGTGTCGGTCCCCTCGAGCTGCGCACACCACTGGTCGCGGGTCTGGGTCTTGAAGACGGCCGCCAGCTTCTCTCGCATCACCGGCCAGCGGGACCGGTCCCACTGTGACGCGCCCCCGGCGAAGTCGGGATCGTCCTCGAGGCCCGTCGCCTTCAACAGCAGGGCGTAGAACTGGGGCTCCACCGGGGCAACCGACACATAACGACCATCGGCCGTCTCGTAGACGTTGTAGAAGTGCGATCCCCCGTCGAACAGGTTGGCACCGCGCTCCTCGGTCCACATCCCGCTGTTCGCCATCGAGTAGTAAATACCCATGATGGCCATTACCCCGTCGACCATGGCCGCGTC
>JANLSK010000026.1:0-6061 GCA_031362415.1 Actinomycetes bacterium
GGTGAGGAACTCGACGAACTCGTCGTTGATCACGAGTTCCTCGACGAGCTTGGCGGCGATGTCGTAACGGCCAGCGCTGCCATGGGTCTCCTGGATCCGATTGAGCTCCTGGGCCAACATGTCGAGCACCAGATCGGTGTCGATGACCCGGCCGTCGTCGAACACGCCGTACGGCGAACGCACCCACTGCCAGAGTTGCGAGCGCGAGATCTCGGCCGTGGCGGCGTCTTCCATGAGGTCGTGGATCGGCACGCAGCCGTTGCCGGCGAGCCACGAACCCAGGTACTGCAGGGCGATGTCGAGGTTGAGCCGCAGCCCGGCCTCGGTGATCGGGCCCCGGGGCCCGAAGTCGAGCAGCTCGGCGGCGCCCACCTTCACGTCGTCGCGCTTGTTGGCGATCTGGTCGGGGCCGGGCATCGCCGCGTCGAACGCCTCCATGGCGATCGTCACCAACCCGGGATGCGCGACCCAGGTGCCGTCGTGGCCATCGGCCGCCTCGCGCTCCTTGTCGGCGCGCACCTTGCCCAGCGCAGCGTCGTTGGCGGCAGGGTCGCCCTTGATGGGGATCTGCGCGGCCATGCCGCCCATGGCGTGGGCGCCGCGCCGGTGACACGTCTTGATGGCGAGCAGCGAGTAGGCCCGCATGAAGCTGGCCGTCATGCCCACGAGCGCCCGATCAGCCAGCACCATGGCGGGATCGTCGCGGAACTTCTTGATGGCCGAGAAGATGTAGTCCCAGCGGCCGCAGTTGAGGCCGGCCGAATGCTCTCGGAGCTCGTACAGGATCTCGTCCATCTCGAACGCGGCGAGGATCGTCTCGACGAGCACGGTGGCCTTGATGGTGCCCCGGGCCAGGCCGAGGCGCTCCTGGGCGAAGATGAAGACGTCGTTCCACAGGCGGGCCTCGAGATGACTCTCGAGCTTGGGGAGGTAGAAGTACGGTCCCGAGCACCGAGCCACGAGCTCGGCTGCGTTGTGGAACATGAAGAGCCCGAAGTCGAACAGGGCGCCCGAGAGCGGTTGGCCGTCGACGATGACGTGCTTCTCGGCCAGGTGCCAGCCCCGGGGCCTGACCATCAGGGTGGCCGGCCGCTCGTTCAGCCGGTACCGTTTGACGGTACCGTCAACTCCGGTGGTGGAGAGCTCGATCGTCCGTCGCACGGCGTCGCGGAGGTTCCGCTGGCCCTGCACGAGGTTGTCCCACAGCGGGGTGTTCGAGTCCTCGAAGTCGGCCATGAACACCTTGGCCCCGGAGTTGAGGGCGTTGATGATCATCTTGCGCTCGACCGGTCCGGTGATCTCGACCCGCCGGTCGGCCAGGTCGGCCGGCACGGGTGCGATCTGCCAGGAGTCGTCGTTGCGCATGGACGCGGTCTCGGCCAGGAAGTCGGGCCGCTCGCCGAGAGAGATGCGCCGCTGACGATCGAAGCGCATCGTCAACAGCGCCTTGCGGCGACCGTCGAACGTGCGGTGCAGCGCAGCCAGGAACTCGATGGCGTCGGTGGACAGGATCTCCTCGACACCGTCGACGCCCGGGGCCCGCAGCGCCACGCCCGGGGGAAGGGCGACGGGCCCCGGCATCAGAACTGCTCCTCCTCGGTGGAGCCCTTGAGCGCCAAGGTGGAAGCCGAGCCGCCCGAGATGACCGACGCGACCTGGTCGAAGTACCCGGCGCCGACCTCGCGCTGGTGACGGGTCGCCGTGTAGCCGCGGTCCTCCATGGCGAACTCGCGCTCCTGGAGCTCCACGTAGGCCGTCATGCCGTCGCGGGCGTAGCCGTGGGCCAGGTCGAACATCGAGGCGTTGAGGGCGTGGAAGCCGGCCAGCGTGATGAACTGGTAGCGGTAGCCCATGGCGCCGAGCTCCTTTTGGAACCGGGCGATGGTCGCGTCGTCGAGGTGCTTCTTCCAGTTGAACGACGGCGAGCAGTTGTAGGCCAGCATCTTGCCGGGGAACTCGGCCTGGATGGCCTCGGCGAAGCGCTTGGCCTCGTCGAGATCGGGGGTGCCCGTTTCGCACCAGATGAGGTCGGCGAACGGGGCGTACGCCAGGCCCCGGGCGATGGACGACTCGAGGCAGGCCCGGGTCCCGAAGTACCCCTCGGGCGTGCGGGTGCCGGTGAGGAACGGACGGTCGCGCTCGTCGACGTCGCTCGTGATCAAGGTGGCGCCGAGGCTGTCGGTGCGGGCCACGATGATCGTGGGGACCCCGGCGACGTCGGCCGCGAGGCGAGCGGCGGCGAGGGTGCGCACGTGCTGCTGGGTCGGGATCAGCACCTTGCCGCCCATGTGCCCGCACTTCTTCTCCGACGCCAACTGGTCTTCCCAGTGGACGCCGGCCGCTCCGGCCTCGATCATGCCCCGCATGAGCTCGTAGGCGTTGAGCGGACCGCCGAAGCCGGCCTCGGCGTCGGCCACGATGGGCAGCATGTAGTGCACGAGCTCGCTCGGTGCCTCTCCCCGGTCGAGCGTCTCCTGCCATTGGATCTGGTCGGCCCGGCGCAGCGCGTTGTTGATGCGGCGCACGACCGAGGGGACCGAGTTGGCGGGGTACAGGCTCTGGTCGGGGTACACGTGCTCGGCCAGGTTGGCGTCGGCGGCGACCTGCCAGCCCGAGAGGTAGATGGCCTCGAGGCCGGCCTTGGCCATCTGGACGGCCTGCCCACCGGTCATGGCGCCGAGGGCGTTCACGTAGTCACGGCTGGCGAGCAGCTCCCACAGGCGGGTGGCGCCGGCACGGGCCACCGAGGCTTCAACGGCCGCCGAGCCCCGGAGCTTCACGACGTCGGCGGCGCTGTAGCCGCGTCGGATGCCGTTCCACCGGGGGTCGGTGGTCCACTCCTGCTCGAGGTCGGCGATCTGACGGCGGGCGAGGTCGAGAATGTCGAGCATCGTTGCTCCTCCGGGGCGGACGGGGGGCGACCCGTCGATGGTTCCACGTCCGGCTCGTGGTCTGCGCACTGCGCTGGTCCACGGAGCGTGAGCGTGAGGTAACAGATCCATTGTTCACGCCGAAGTTCGCGTTGTAACCCCTCATGCGCCGATAAGATTGGACAATCTTTCGATTTCTGCATGATCGGAGCAGTGTTCATGGCGACACAACGAGTCGACACGCTGGTGTTCGGACAGCGGCTGCGTCATCTGCGCAAGGCCCGGGGCTACACCCTCGACGCGCTGGGTGAGCGCGTCGGCCGTCCCGCGCCGTTTCTCTCGCAGCTCGAGACGGGCAAGCGCGAGCCTCGCCTGTCGGTGATCGAGGACCTGGCCGACGCGCTCGGGGTCACCACCGCCGAGCTCCTCACCGCCGAGGCCCCGTCACGGCGGAGTCAGCTCGAGATCGCGATCGAACGGGCCCAGGACGAGCCGCTGTACCGCACGTTGCGGCTGCCGTACGTGAAGCCCTCGGCCAAGGTGCCCGACGACGTCCTCGAGCACGTCGTCACGCTCTATCGCCAGCTCGCCCGCCGCTCGGAGGTTCATGCGGGCTCGCCCGAGGGGGCCCGCAAGGCCAACGCCGAGCTGCGCGTCGAGATGCGGGCGCGCGACAACTACTTCCCCGAGATCGAGGCCGCGGCCGGCGACGCCTTGCAGGCCGTCGGCTGGGACGGCGAGTCGGCCGTTCCCGAGCGGGTCCTGCTCGACCTGGCCCGCTACTACGGCTTCTCGATCAGGCGGGTGCGCGATCTCCCCAAGCAGACCCGTTCGGTGACCGACCTGCGCGGCCGGACCATCTACATCCCCCAACGCAACGCCGTGCCCACGCGCAGGGCCCGCTCGGTGATCCTCCAGACGCTCGGGCACTTCGCGCTGGGCCACGAAGATCCCGCCGATTTTCCGCAGTACCTCCGCCAGCGGGTGGAGGCGAACTACTTCGTCGGAGCGGTCCTCGCGCCCGAAGCCCCGGCGGTCGAGTTCCTGCGTGAGGCCAAGGCCCGTCGGGAGATCTCGGTCGAGGACGTCAAGGAGATCTTCTACATCTCCTACGAGATGGCGGCCCACCGCTTCACCAACCTGGCCACTCGCCATCTGGGCCTGGCGACGCATTTCCTGCGGGCCGATGAGGAAGGGGTGATCTGGAAGGCCTACGAGAACAACGGCGTCCCGATGCCCACCGACGCCGACGGCGCCATCGAGGGCCAGCGGGTGTGCCGGGAGTGGGGGACCAGGGTCGCCTTCCATGCCGAGGACGTGTTCGACATCCACTACCAGTACACCGAGACCGACGTCGGCGCGTACTGGGCGGCCACGCACGTCGAGGCCGACCGTCCTCCGTACTCGGCGGTGACGATCGGCGTCCACGAGCGTGACGCCAAGTTCTTCCGCGGCGCCTCGACGACCGAACGTCACCGCTCGTACTGCCCCGACGGCTCGTGCTGTCGCCCGTCGGGCGCGCTGGCCGAGCGCTGGACGGGCTACGCCTGGCCCTCTCCTCGCCAGCACTCACACGTGCTGGCGGCCATCCCGGTGGGCGCGTTTCCCGGGGTCGATCTCACCGACGTCTACCAGTTCCTCGATCGCTATTCGGACGTGGCCGCCGACGTGGCGCCGGCGCTGTCTTCCCCGGTGCCGGGGGCAGTGCCGGGGGCAGTGCCGGGCGAGCCCCGTTGACGTCATCGTGCCGGTGGTCGCGCGAGACGGTCGGTAGGGTTCCGCCCGTGAGCGAGGCGCTGGCGACGGGGATCTTCGAGCGAGACGGTGAGCGTTTCGTCCCGACCGACAACGCCCGGGGGCCGTGGGTGGCCAACTCGCTGCACGGCGGCGCCACGGCGGGGCTGTTGGCCCGGGCTGTGGAGGGAGTTCCCACATACCAGCCGATGCGTATCGTGCGAATGACCGTCGAGCTGTTCCGCACCGCTCCCTGGGTTCCGTTGGTGCTCCGGGTCAGGGTGCTTCGCGACGGGAAGCGCATCCAGCTGGTCGAGGCGGCCATGCTGGCGGCCGAGCATCCCGACGGTCCCGAGCTGGGGCGTCTGACGGCGTTGCGGATTCGGGAAGCCGAAGGGACGGTTGCTCCGGAGCTGATCCCCTCGGAGTGGCCCGACGATGAGCCGCCGGCGTTTCCCGGCTCGGCCAGCATCGTCGCGTTGCCGGAGGGGCCGTTCTACTTCGTGCGCAACTTCGAGCTCCGGGCAGGCGACGATCGTCATGCGCTCGGAGGGACGACCTGGCTGCGAATGCACGTCCCGATCGTCGCTGGCGAGGTCACCAGCCCCATCCAGCGCATGGCCGCGACCGCCGACCTGCTCCGCAGCGCCTCCGAGGGCCTG
Source organism: Actinomycetes bacterium (assembly GCA_031362415.1). Classification (GTDB taxonomy): domain Bacteria; phylum Actinomycetota; class Acidimicrobiia; order IMCC26256; family VFJJ01; genus VFJJ01. The sequence continues at coordinate 5,267 of JANLSK010000026.1, forward strand.
GGGCGCAGCTACACCTCGGCCAACCCCGACCTGACAATCCACGTCATCCGGTACCCCGTGGGCGACTGGCTGGGGCTGGGTGCGTCGGTGCGGTTCGACGCGTCGGGCATCGGCCAGACCGACGGCCCGATCTGGGACCGTGAGGGCCGCGTGGGCCGGGGCGTCAAGTCGCTGCTGCTCGAACCCCGCTGAAGCAGCGGTGCGGCCGGTCGCCACTCCACACCTCGACCAAGAGTGAGCTGTACGGGACGGGCCGGGTTCTACTCACGCTTGGTCGGGGGCCCTTCCGGGGGAGGGCCCGGTGCGAACCAACGAGCACGGGTCTAGTCTCCGGCCATGACCGCTGTGATCGATGCCACCAAGACCTGGCGGCTGGTCGAGGAGCGCCTCGAGCGCGAGACCTCGCCCCGCAAGCGTCAGATCCTCGCGAACGTGTTGGCCCACATGAAGGCCGAGGCCGTCCCCGATCTCGACGGGCTGATGGTGACGCTCGGCGAGCATCCCGAATACCACTTCTGGGGCGCTGCCGGTGACACCGGGCCCAAGGGGCGTCAGGCGGTGCGGGATTTCTACACCGCCTTCGCCAACAGCGGCGCCACGAACCTCGAGTACGACGTCGAGCGGCTCGTGGTCGACGACGACTGCGTGGTGCTCGAAGGCGTGATGCGCATCATCTACCCGGGCGCGACCTTGAACGCCATGGGTCGCACGGTCGCCGACCCGTCGGGGTACTACCTGTACCAGGATCGGATGGTCGTGTTCTGGCCCTACGACGCCGACGGCCTCCTGATCGGC
>JANLSK010000036.1:0-13565 GCA_031362415.1 Actinomycetes bacterium
CTTCTCCGCGGTGACACCGTGGGAGCTGGGGATCAAGCGGGCGTTGGGAAAGCTTGTGCTACCCGACTCGCTCGGTGACGCGCTCGAAGCCGCGGGTTTCGTGCCGCTGCCGATCTCCGTGGCCCATGCCGAACGAGCGCCGGGGCTGGAGCAGCATCATCACGACCCGTTCGACCGACTGCTCGTCGCCCAGGCGCAGCTCGAGTCTCTCGTGCTGGTCACGGCCGATCGAGCCTTGCGCCCATACGACGTCGAGATCCTCGACGCCCGCCTCTGAGACGGTGCTGCTCAGCGCTTGTGGGCCTTGAAGTGCTCGATGGTCTGGCGCAGGCCGTCCTCGAGGGTCGTGAAGGGCTTCCAGCCCAGGTGCACCTCGGCCCGATGCGGATCGAGCGCCGAGCGCAGCAACTCGCCCGTTCGAGCACCCGCGTACCGGGGCGGCTCCTTGTAGCCCATCACCTGAGCCATGGTGTCGTAGAGCATCTGCACCGAGGTTTCCTGCCCCGTCCCGATGTTGAACAGGAGCCCGTCGCCCCGTTCGACCGCCCGCACGAGCGAATCGACCACGTCGTCGACGAACACGAAGTCGCGGGTCTGCTGACCATCGCCGAAGATCGTGGGACGCTCGCGAGCGAGCATCTTCCCCGCGAAGATCGAGACCACGCCGGCCTCGCCATGGGGATCCTGGCGGGGCCCGTACACGTTGGCGAAGGCCATGGCCGAGTAGTCGAGACCGTGGATCTCGCGGTAGAAGTGCGCGTAGTCGGACAGCACCTTCTTGGCGATGCCGTACGGCGAGATGGGCCGCTGCGGATGACCTTCCCGGGTCGGGATCTCCTCGGGCGTGCCGTAGATCGTGCCCCCCGAGCTGGCGAACACGACCTTGCGGGTGCCGGCGGCGAGCGCACCCTGGAACACGTTCAGCGAGCCGATGATGTTCACCTCGGCATCGAACACCGGGCGGCTGATCGAGATCCTCACGTCGGCCTGGGCCGCGAGGTGGAAGATCACCTCGGGCTTGCGGTGGGCGACCAGGTCGACCACCCCCGGAGACCGGATGTCCATGCGGTGGAAGGAGAATCGGCGCGAACGGTCGGTCCGGGCCTCAGCCAGGTTCGCCAACGAGCCCGTCGAAAGGTCGTCGACCACGTCGACCTCGTGACCCTCGGCGAGGAGCCGATCGACGAGCGTCGAGCCGATGAAACCGGCACCTCCAGTGACCATCGTGCGCACAGCGAGCCCCCCCTGTCGTCAGATCTCGATCGAGGGCGGGTTGACCCGGGCCCCGACCATGCTCGTTCCCATGGCCACCACGGCGTCGGCCCCGATGACGCTGACGCCGGAGATCGCGGCGCCGTCGTCGACCCGGGATCGCAGCCCCACCACCGAGTCCTCGACGACGGCTGCCGCGCCCACGTGCGCCTCGGCCAACAGCACCGACCGGGCCACCACCGATGCCGGTCCGACGTGAGCGCCGGCGCCGATCACGGTGGCCGTGACCTTGGCTCCGGCGCCCACCACGCACCCGTCGCCGAGCAGCACCGGGGCCTCGAGAACCGCCGACCCGTCGACCGTGCTGGAGCCGTGATGCCAGATCCCCGGCACCGACTCGGTCGCTCCCGGCAGCGGTGGCCGCCCGAGCAGTCCGGCGAGCACGTCGGCGTTGGCCGTGAGGAACTGCTGGGGCACGCCCATGTCGAGCCAGTAGGCGGTGCTCTGCATGGCGTACAGGGCGCCGCCCTGCTCGAGCATCCTCGGGAAGGTGGCCCGCTCGATCGAGACGTTCACGCCGAGCGGGATGCGATCGAGCATCTGGGGCTCGAGCACGTAGGTCCCGGCGTTGATCCAGTCGGTCGGGGCCCGCCCGGGATCGGGTTTCTCGACGAAGGCGATGACCCGTCCGTCGTCGCGTGTGGGAACGACCCCGAAGCGCGAGGGGTCGCTGACCCGGGTGAGAGAAATGGTGGCCTCGGCCCGCCGGGCGCCGTGGAAGTCGATGAGCGAAGCGAGATCGAGGTCGGTGAGCACGTCGCCGTTGCACACGACGAAGCGTTCGGCGATGCCGGCAACCTCGGCGGCATAGCGGATCGCGCCCGCGGTGCCGAGGGGGACGTCCTCGACGGCGTAGTGCAGCCGGACCCCGCCGTAGTGGCCCTCGGGGAACCGGGCTCTGAATGCGTCGGGCAGGTAGCCGATCGACAGCACGACCTCATCGATGCCGTACCGGGCCAGCCAGGTGAGCTGGCGCTCGCAGAACGGCTGGTTGGCGACGGGCAGGAGGGGCTTGGGCGTGGTGTAGGTGAGGGGTCGGAGACGCGTTCCCTCGCCTCCGACCAGCACGACCGCCTTCACCTGATCACCCCTCCCCTTCGGATCAAGCCGTGGTCGTGGTCGGACGAGCGATCGTGGTGGTGACCGCCGCCCGGGTGGTGCTCGCAGCCCCGGCGCCAGCAGCTGTGGTGGTGGTGCCCGCAGCCCGGGTGGTCGCCGTCGTGGCCCCCGGAGCCGCCGTCGTGGCGCCGGACCTCGACGTGGTGGTCGAGCCTCCGGTGGTGGCTGTGAGGTCGGCGGGGGTCGTGGTCTCACCGGGGGTAGTGGTCTCACCGGGGACGGGGATGGTGGGCGTGGTGACGAGCGTGCCCGGCTCTCCACCGTCGACCGGGGTGACGAAGTTGCCCTGGAGGGCTGCTGCGGCGCCCGGTGGAACGCCCAGCGCAACGTCGTCGGGGAGGAAGGCGATGATGACGACCTCGTGGTTCTTGGGCACGTACGTGGCCGGATCGCCCTCCTGCTCCACGGGACCCTGCGAGTAGCCCTGGAGGGCCGGGTCGTACACGGCCACGGCCCACCGGAGGCTGCCCTCCCGACCACCGAGGTTGGGGCACTCGTCGCCGTTGGTGAACGTGGCGCTGTCTTTGACCTCGGTGGTGGCCGCGGTCGTCGGGGTCGCCGGGACCGGGGTCGCCGGGACCGTGGATGCCGTGGCTGCGGTCGTCGCCGTTGTCGCCGTGCCGGGGGAAACCGTGGTGGAGGTGGATGCGGCCTGGGCGTGCACGTGGGCGTGGCCGTCGCCGCCGTCGGCGCCCAGCGACTCGCCATCGGCCGTGGTCGTGGCCGGGGTGGCCCCGGCCGTGGTCGTGGCCGAGGCTCCCGCGGTCGTGGTGGCGGTGGCCGTGCCCGGCACCGTGGTGGTGGCCGCCGGGGCGGTCGTGGGGGGCACCGTGGGGTAGGTGGTCGTCTCGATCGGCATGTCGCCCTCGGTCCCCACGATCACCAGCCCGTCACCCTTGGCCTTGATCTGGCCCGGGTTGAACTTGTAGCGCAACTGGGTGTCGGGAGAGCCGGCCTGGCCCTCGCTGTCGGGGGGGTCGAGGAAGTGCTCGACGGTGGCGTTCTCGTAGAACCCCCGCTCGTCGAACGGGTGGATGTGGATGAGCCCGTCACCATGGCTGTGGATGCCGACCGCGCTCTCGTACTCGGGGATCAGCGGTTGCCAGAGGCCGCAGAGGTTCACGCCGTAGGCCGCGTGCCAGTGCTCGTCCCGAGCAGGCCCGACCAGACCGGCGGGCGTGCCGTAGAGATCGTCGTCGTTGCGGCTCACCGCGACGAGCAGCAGGCCCACCAGGACCACGCCGGTGACCGTGAGGTTCCAGGTGGTGAACAGCTTGCGTTGCACCCGCACCCGGGGTGAACGGCGCGCGATCTTCTTGCGAGAGGAGGCCTTGCCCATGGTGGCTCAGGCTAGTTGGCGCGCCGGAAGCCCCCGGAACGCGCGCCGACACCCTGCAGCCAACGATGCACCAACGCCAGCAGCCCCCGGGCCGCGATGCCCACGCCCAGCAGCGGCAACCAGATCCGCCTCACCCCGGTGGCCCGGGTGCGCGTGTAGAGCCACATCGACCGATGATGCTCGATGAGCATGCGATACGGGCGCCGCGACGTGGCCGTGCCGCCCAGGTGCACGACACGGGCGCCGGGCTCGTAGACCACCCGCCATCCGGCCCGTCCGAGCCGCCAGCACAGGTCGACGTCCTCCATGTACATGAAGTAGCGCTCGTCCCAGCCTCCGACGCCGTCGAGCGCATCACGGCGCAGCCACACGGCCGAGCCCGAGACCCAATCGACAGCACGGGCCACGGTCGGATCGGCCCCGGTCTGGCGGTAGCGCCGGCTGAACGGATTGTCGCGCCACCAAAAGAACAGCACCCCGTGGCCGAGCGCGTCGAGCAGCGACGGGAACGAGCGAGCACCCGGGTACGGGGTTCCGTCGGCCTCGTCGATGCGCGGACCCACGGCCCCGACGCGCGAATCGGCAGCGAAGCGGGCCAGGACAGCCGCCGCCGAGCCGGCGGCGACCGTCGTGTCGGGGTTGAGCACGGCCACGACGGCCGTACCGGCGGCGGCGATGCCCCGGTTCGCCGCCCTGGCGTAGCCGAGGTTGTCCCCCGCGTGGATCACACGGACCTGCGCCAGCGCCTCGACGGTGGACGCGGAGCCGTCGGTGGAGGCGTTGTCGACGACCACGACCTCGACTGCACCCGCGCTGGTGTCGGCGAGGAGCGACCGCACGCACGACCCCAGCAGCAGACCCCCGTCGTAGTTGACCACCACGGCCGTCCAACCGGAAGCGAGGCCAGCGTCACCGAGGTCACCGGCGCCGGCACGAGCGGGCTCGGCAGGAGCGGGCTCAGGAACCGAGGTCACGAGACGAAGCGGTACTTCACGAGCGTCCACAGCGCCACCAGACCGTCGCGCCAGGAGATCTTCTTGCCCTCACTGAAGTCGCGCCCCGAGTACGAGATGGGCACCTCGTACACGCGCACGCCTCGCCGCAGCAGCTTGGCGGTGATCTCGGGCTCGAAGTCGAAACGGTCGGCTCGCAACGTCAGGCCGTCGAGATGACGCCTGTCGATCATCTTGTAACACGTCTCCATGTCGCTGATCGTCGAGTTGTAGAGCACGTTCGTGACGAGCGACAAGAAGCGGTTGCCGACCCAGTGCCAGAACAGCATGTTGCGGCGCTCGCCGGTGAACCGCGAGCCGTACACCACCTGGGCCTTGCCCTTGATCAGCGGTGCCAGGAGGCGAGGCCAGTCCTCGGGGTCGTACTCGAGGTCGGCGTCTTGCACCAGCACCACATCGCCGGTGACCAGCGCCAGCCCGGTGCGGATCGCCGCCCCCTTACCCCGGTTGCGATCATGGAGCTTCACCCGAACCGTGCTGTCTTCGAGCTGGGGGAGGATCTGGCGGGTCCCGTCGGTGCTGCCGTCGTCGACCACGATGATTTCGAGCGCCACGGGGAGCTCGACGGCGCGCATCCGGCGCACGATCTCGGCGATGGTGTTGCGTTCGTTGAAGACCGGGACCACCACCGACAGCCGGCGGTACTCGACCAGCGGCAGCGCACCGCTCCCCAGATGGTGCTGACGACTCGAGAGCTGCGTGCCGGGAGGGTCAGAGGCGTCCGTGCTCATGTTCTCTCCGGTAGTGATCGATCACCCTGACCAGCCCGTCCCTGAGGCCGATGCAGGGCTCCCAGCCGAGCACTTGGCGGGCGAGGGTGATGTCGGGTCGCCGAACCTTGGGATCGTCCGACGGCAACGGTTGGTGGAGCAGCTCCGATGCCGAGCCCGTCAGCTCGAGGACCTCGTGTGCCAGCTCGGCAATGGTGAACTCGTCCGGGTTGCCGATGTTCATGGGCCCGTTCCAGGTCGACTCCAACAGCGAGAGGATGCCCCGCACCTCGTCGTCGACGTAGCAGAACGACCGGGTCTGGCTGCCGTCGCCGTAGATGGTGATGGGATCGCCGCGAAGCGCCTGTCTCACGAAGTTCGACACGACCCGGCCGTCGCCCGGGGCCAGCAACGGCCCGTAGGTGTTGAAGATCCGCACGATCTTCACGTCGACGCCGAACTCGCGGTGATACGACATCGAGAGAGCCTCGGCGAAACGCTTGGCCTCGTCGTACACGGCCCTGACCCCGACGGGATTCACGTTGCCCCAGTACGACTCGGGCTGCGGGTGCACCAGCGGATCGCCGTAGATCTCGCTCGTTGACGCCAGCAGGAACCGGGCTCCGTTCGAGCGGGCCAGATCAAGGCTGTTGTGCGTGCCGCGCGACCCCACCATCAGGGTCTCGATGGGATGCGCCAGGTACTCAGGGGGGCTCGCCGCGCTCGCGAAGTGCAAGACGGCGTCGACAGGAAGCGACACCGGGAGGGGTTCGCACACGTCGTGCTCGACGAACGTGAAGCGCGGATCGACGACGATGTCATCGAGGTTCGAGCGCCGACCGGTGATGAAGTTGTCGAGCCCGACGACCTCCCAGCCTCGATCCATCAGCCCCCGGCACAGCCCCGAAGGCAAGAAACCGGCCGCGCCGGTGACGACGGCCCGGCCCGGCGCGACGGCGCCCGTCATCGCCCGACCCCCGTGTACTGGAAGCCTTTGCGACGAACCGCAGCCGGGTCGAGCAGGTTGCGGCAGTCGACGATCGACTTTTCCTTGAGCAGCGATGCGACCTTGTCCAGATCGTACCACCGGAACTCGTCCCACTCGGTGAGCAACACCACGAGATCGGCGCCCTCGCAGACGCTGTAGCCGTCGACCACGATCTCGAGACCGGGGACCGACGCCAGCGCCTTCTCGGTGGACGCCGCGGGATCGTAGGCCCGCACCCGAGCTCCCTCGGCGAGGAGACGGCCGGCGATGTACAGCGCCGGGGAGTCGCGCAGGTCATCGGTGTTGGCCTTGAACGTCAAGCCCCAGACGGCGATCGTGCGCCCGGCGAGCTCGCCTCCGACCGCTGCTCGCACCTTGGCCACCATGCGCTCGTACTGCGCAATGTTGCCGGCGATGGTGCCCTCGAGGATGGGGAACGGGAACTCGACGCTCTCTGCCAGATGGTTCAAGGCCGCGGTGTCCTTCGGAAAGCACGAGCCGCCGTAGCCCGGGCCGGGCCGGAGGAACTCGAAGCCGATCCGCTTGTCGTAGCCCATCCCCAGCGCCACCTCGCGCACGTCGGCGCCCACCGTCTCGCACAGGTTGGCGACGGCGTTGATGAACCCGATCTTCACGGCGAGGAAGGCGTTCGACGCGTACTTGACCATCTCGGCCGAGGCCGGGTCGGTGACGAGCGTGGCCGCCCCGAGCGAGCGGTACAGCTCGGAGACCCGCACCGCGGTGGCCGTGTCGTCGCAGCCGATCACCACCCGATCGGGGTTGAGGAAGTCGCGAACGGCCGTCCCCTCCCGGAGGAACTCCGGGTTCGACGCCACCCTCACCTCACGCGAGCCCGCCCCAGCCTCCTCGAGCACCCGCTGGACGAGACGGGTGGATCCGACGGGCATCGTCGACTTGTTCACCACGACGGTTCCCGGTTCGAGCACCGGAGCGATCTGGGCTGCGGCAGCCTCCACGTAGCTCATGTCGGCCGCGCCGTTGTCGCTCTGAGGCGTGGGGACGCACAGGAACACGAAGTCGCGTCGACGCGACGCGGCCTCGGCCCCGACCACGAACTGCAGCCGACCCGACCGGAGGCCCTCGGTCACGAGCTCCAGGAGCCCCTCCTCGAGGATCGGGATGTCGCCTCGGGAGAGCCGGGCCACCCGGTCGGCGTCGACGTCGCCGCACACCACGGAATGGCCCAGATGAGCCAGGCACGCAGCTGTGGTGAGCCCGACGTAGCCGGCGCCGATGATTCCCACGCGGCTCATCGGGCGCCACCGAGCTTGGCGACGAGCGCGTCGTGGTAGTCGCGCAGGAGCGGGAGGCCCTGGAGCCGCAGGGCGACGTTGTCGAGCACGCTGTTGCTGGGACGGGCGGCCGGCCGGGCCAGCTCAGCGCTGGTGATGCGTTCGATGGGCACCGTGGGGGCGACTCCGGCCGCGGCCACGATCTCCTCGGCGAATCGGTGCCAGGTGCACGAACTCTGGTTCGTCACGTGGAACACCCCCTGGTGGCGCCCGATCGCCAGCCGTACCAAGGCCTGGGCCAGGTCGGGAGCGTAGGTGGGCGAGCCACGCTGATCGTCGACGACACGGAGGGGCTCGCCGGCTCGGGCCCGAGCCAGGATCGAGTCGACGAAGTTGCGCCCGCGACGGCCGAACACCCATGCCGTGCGCACCAGCGTCCACGACGAGGCGTGCCGCTGCAGCTCCAGCTCACCCCCGGCCTTCGAGTGCCCGTACACCGACTGCGGCGCCAGCGCGTCCCACTCGTGATAGGGCTCGGCCTTGGTCCCGCCGAAGACGTAGTCGGTCGAGACGTGCACGACATGAGCGCCGACGCGCGACGCAGCAGAAGCCACGTGGCGCACGGCCAGGGCGTTGTCGCGCCAGGCCCGGTCGGGATCGGCTTCGCAGCCATCGACGTCGGTCCAGGCGCCGCAGTGCACGACCGCATCGGGCAGCACCGAGCCGAGCACCTGCTCGACGGCATCACGATCGCCCGTGTCGAGGACGTGATGGTCGAGCCCGACAACCTCGTGGTGGGTCTGGGGCTCCAGAAGCCCGACGACCTCGGCTCCGACCTGGCCCCCAGCTCCGGTGACGACGATTCTCATCGGCCAGTGGACCCGACGGAGTTCCCCGTGATCCAGGCATGGTCCTCGACGACCGGGGCTCGGCCCTTGAGCGACTCCCACCACGAGCGATTGTCGGCGTACCAGCGGACCGTGGCATCGAGCCCGGCGTCGAAATCGACCGTGGGCGTCCAACCCAGCTCGGTGCGGAGCTTCGAGCTGTCGAGCAGGTAGCGCCGATCGTGGCCGGGCCGGTCGGGCACGACCGTCTTGAGCGACGACGGCTTGCCCAGCGCGTCGAGGATCCGATCGGCGAGCTGCTCGACGGTCGCCTCGACACCCGAGCCCACGTTGTAGGTCGCGCCCACGTCGCCCCGCACGAGCACCAGGTCGATGGCCCGGCAGTGGTCGATCACGTGGAGCCACTCCCTGCGATTCTGCGACGACTGGTAGATCGGCAGCGGGAGATCGTCGAGCGCGTTGGTCGCGAACAGCGGGATGACCTTCTCGGGGAACTGGAAGGGCCCGTAGTTGTTGGAGCAGTTCGTGATGGAGATCGGAAGGCCGTAGGTCTCGTGGTAGGCCCGCACGGCGTGGTCGGCTCCGGCCTTCGACGCGTTGTACGGCGTGCGGGGCCGGTACGGGGTCTCCTCGGTGAACACCTCGTCGGAGTCGAGAGGCAGATCGCCGTAGACCTCGCACGTCGACACGTGGTGGAAGCGTTCGACGCCAGCGTGCCGAGCCGCTTCCAGCAGGCCCTGGGTGCCGATGACGTTGGTACGGAAGAACCGGCCGGGATCGACGACCGCCAGGCTGTTGTGCGACTCGGCCGCGAAGTTCACGATCACCTCGATGCGCTGCTCGCGCAAGAGGTGCGTGGCCAGCTCGACGTTGCCGATGTCGCCCTGGACGAACAGGGCCCCGCGGGCTTCGCAGTCGGCCAGCGACGGACGGTTCCCGGCGTAGGTGAGCACGTCGTACGCCACCACGTGGTCGCCAGGATGCTCGTCGAGCCAGTACCGCACGAAGTTGGAGCCGATGAAGCCGGCTCCGCCGGTCACGAGGATTCGCACGGGGCCGAAGGTTAGGCGCTCAGCCGGAAGGCTTCGGACACCAGGTCGCCGGTTCGACCGACCTCACCAGGGCCTCGACAGGGCCTCAACAGGGCAACTCGGGCACGTTGAGGCCGGCCGCGTCGCTGATGCCCGCCTGCTCGGCGAGAGGGATTGTCGTGGCGGTGGTGGTGACGGCTTCGGGAGGCGGCTGGGTGCTCGACGTGGAGGACGGCCGAGCACCGGGTCGGGTGCTCGATGTCGGCGGCGGAGCCGTCGTGGTGGTGGTCGTCGGCGGCAGGTCTTCCTTGCGGAACTCGTTGACCGGTCTCTCCATCACGCGCACGGGCTCCGAGCCCACGACGAGCTCCACGTCGGCCCCGTCGACGAAGAGCACGGGCACCAGGCGGTGGGGACCCTCGAGGTACCGGGCGACGAGCTCGGCCTTGGCCAGCACGTCGGGCTGCCCCTCGGCATAGCGGACCTCGGTGACGGCGACCGTGTCGGAACCAGCGACGACGTCGCCGACCCGGAAGCCCCGGTCGTCGAGCGCTCCGTTCACGGCGCCGGCGTCCCGGTCGCCCCCGGAGCCGTCGACGGTGCGGAGCCTCACGTCGGGCTCGACGGAACCCACGCGGAACGGGCGGAGGAACGGCTCGGCCGTGCGGATCGAGAAGTTGACGGCTCCCGGGGTGAGCACGATCGGCAGGGTCCGCATCGGGACCGTGGCGGGGTCGACGTCGAGGAGCTGTCGGGCCAAACCGAACGCCAGATCGAAATCGGCCAGAGCGGGGTCGACGACCAAGGGGTCCATGACGGCTCGGAGGAGATCGTCGAGCTGGCCCAGGTTCCCACCGATCTCACCCTTGGCGGTGCTGGCCAGCCGGCGCAGCAGATCCTGCTGACGGCGGGTCCGGCTGATGTCGCTGTTGGTCGGATCGGGCTTCCAGCGACCGTCGACGAACGACTGGAAGTGCCGCGAACGCGAGTAGGCCAGGGCCTGACCCCCGTCGAGGGTCTGGCATCCACCGTCGACGCCGAGGCCGGTGAAGGCGTCACGAGCCGGGAAGTAGAAGTAGACGACCACGCCTCCGACCTCGTCGACGATGTCCGAGACGCCGGCGAAGTCGACCTGCACGTAGTGGTGCACGGGCACGAGGAAGTTCTTCTTCACCGTCTCGATGAGGCGTGTCACCCCGGCGGCCGGGTCGTTGCGATCGGTGAGCGCCTCGTTGATGGGACGGGTCCCGCGACCAGGTATCTCCACGAGCGTGTCACGGGGTATCGACAGCACGTACACGAAGTCTTTCTGGGGCTCGACCCGCACCAGCATGATGACGTCGGCGCAGTTGCACCCGGCCGACTCGTCGCCGAAACCTGCGCCTGAGCGGTTCGCTCGGCTATCGGTGCCGACGACGAGAAAGTTCTGCGGGGCCGACGGGGGTGGGGTCTTTCCCGAGGTCGCGGTGACGACCTCACCGTCGGATCCCGTCGCTCGGGGCCCGTTCGGGATCGTGTCGAGAACGTCGGCCACGGCCTGGGGGAGCACGTCGACGTTGGCCTCGAAGTCGTTGCGGGCCTTGGCTCTGACGCCCTCGACGGCAACCACCATCGCCAGGGTGGTGACGAGCACGGCGATGCCGAGTCGCGACAAGAACCGCACCAACGAGCCCGACAGCGAGAGTTTCATTGGGCGGGAATGCTACCGGCGCCGAATCGGCCACATACCGCGGGCTCGGCGCGGCGTCAGCAGGGCGTGGGCGGGACGTTCAGTGCGTCGGCGTCGACGATCCCGGCCTGCTCGGCCACGGGGATGGTCGTCACGATCGAGTCTCCGGTGACGGGTGTCGCGCCCGTGGTGGTGCTCGAGGCAGCGGGCGCTCCGGGCCGCGTCGATGTGGACACGGGCACGGTCGTAGCGGTCGTCGGGGGAAGGTCGTCCTCACGGAACTGGGCGACCGGCGCGGTGAGCACGCGCAGTTCGGCGGAACCGACCACGAGCTCCACGTCTGCTCCCTCGAGGGCGAGCACGGGGACCAGGCGGTGGCGACCGTCGAGGTGGCGGGCGACGAGCTGGGCCTTGGCCAGGCTGGCCGGCTGCCCGACGACGTAGCGGACCTCGGCGATCGAGACCTCGTCGGGGCTGGCAGCGACGTCGTCGACCCGGAAGCCCGCCGCGCCGAGCGCGAGGTTGACCGCGCTCGCAGCGGGGGAGCCTCCCAATGCGTCGAGGACCCGCAGCCGCACCTCGCCGGGCACGTTGCCCAGCCGGAACGGCGCGAGATAAGGCTCGGCTGCGCTCGGCGAGAACGACAGGTACGACGCGCCCTCGATGTTCGTGAAGCTCACCGGGAGCGTGCGCATCTGGATCGTGGCGGGGTCGATGTCACGCAGCTCCCGGGCCAGGTCGAGCGCCGTGTCGAAGTCGAGGGTCGGGTCGAGGGTGAGCGGATCGGTCACCGCGTCGACGAGGGCGGAGAGCTTGCCGAGGCTGTCGCCGATGTCGTCGACGCCCGTGATGGCCACGCGTCGAAGCAGGTCCTGCTGACGGCGCGAGCGGGTGAGGTCGCTGTTGAACGGGTCGCTCTGCCAGCGGCCGTCGACGTACTCCTGGAAATGGCGCGAACGGGCGTAGGCCAGGGCCGTACCGCCGTCCATGTCGACACAGCCACCGGGAACGCTGAGCCCGGAGAAGGCATCGCGGGCCGGGTAATAGAGGAACACCGTGACCCCGCCCAGGGCGTTCACGATCTGCTCGACTCCGGAAAAGTCGACCTGCACGTAGTGGTGGATCGGGATCTGGAAGTTGTCCTTCACCGTCTCGATGAGTCGCACGATGCCCTTGTTGGGATCGTCGCGATCCGAGAGGGCCTCGTTGATGCGACCCTGGCGACCCCAGCCCGAGATCGTGACCAGCGTGTCGCGCGGAATCGACAGCACATAGGCAAAGTCGTTCTGGGGCTCCACCCGCACGATCATGATCACGTCGGCTCGTGAACCTCCGGCGGCCGTCTCACTCCCGAAGCCCGGCCCCGACAGGTTGGCCCGGCTGTCGGTACCGACCAGGAGGAAGTTCTGGGGCGCAGACGGCGGTGGGGTCCGCTGGGTGGTGGCGGTCACGACCACACCGTCGGGCCCGGTGACGACCGCTCCCCCAGCGTGGGGGTCGAGGGCCGCGCCCACCTCCTCGTCGAGGAACTCGACATCGAACTCGTCGCGCGCTCTGGCCCGTACGCCTTCCACCGCCGCAACCATGACGACGGTGGTGACAAGGACGGCGATCCCGAGTCGGGACAGGAACCGAAGCAACGAGCCCGACAGGGTGATCCTCATGTGGTCGGAAATTCTACCGACCGCGTCCGGGGCTCCGACCCGCACCTCGGTCGCCCGCCCTCCGGTCGCTCATCCATGTTCGATGTCCGATCTCACACCGGGACCGCTGGCTGTGAGGTCGCGTTCACGGTCCCGTGATCGACGGGTAACCCCCCCGGCAGGAGGTGCTGGTTCCCTGCTTGCATGACGATCAAGGATTTCCGCCAGGCAGGGAGCCCCCGCAGCCTCATTGCCGCGTTGGTGCATTTCGACGTGTCATTCATGGTGTGGGTACTGCTCGGGGCACTCGGGGCGTATGTCGCCAGCGACCTCGGGCTGAGCGCATCCGAGAAGGGGCTGATGGTCGCCGTCCCGCCCCCCGGTGGCGCGGTCTTCCGGCTGGTGCTGGGGCCGCTCTCCGACCGGGTCGGTATCAAACGCCTCGGCCTCATCACGAAGGCGCTCACCACCGTTCCGCTCATCTGGGGTGCGCTCGGTGCCCGGTCGCTCGAGGCGCTCTTGGGGATCCGCTTTCTCCTCGGTGTGGCCGGGGCGAGCAATGCCGTCGCCCTCCCGCTCGCCAGCCGGTGGTATCCCCCGCGTACCAACACATCGCGCTCGGCCTCGCCGGGGCTGGTAACTCGGGCACGGTCGTCGCGGCGCTGTTCGCTCCTCGGCTG
>JANLSK010000081.1:0-26885 GCA_031362415.1 Actinomycetes bacterium
AGATCGCCCCCTCGGCGCCGCCTTCGAGGATGCCCGTACCCAGGCGGCCCATGACCCCCACGAGATGGCGGAGCTCGTCCCACGACGCCAGACGCGACGCGACCGGGCGCCCGTCTGAGGTTTCGTGATGCTCGGTGCGCGACGTGGTGAAGCCGATGGCCCCGGCCCGCAGCGACGCGTCCAGGTGCGAGGCCATGAGCGCCAGGTCGTCGTCGTCGGCCTCGCACTCGAAAGCCCGTTCCCCCATGGCCCAGGTGCGCAAGGCCGAGTGTCCGACGTTCGCCGCGTAGTTGATGCCCTTGGGCAGCGCGTCGACGGCGTCGAGGTACTCGGGGAAGGTCTCGAAGCTCCAATCGATCCCCGCGGCCAACGCCGCCGGGTCGATGTCCTCGGCCCGTTCCAGGTTCCGCACGACGAGGGCCCGGGCATCGGAGCGAACCGGCGCCAGGGTGAAGCCGCAGTTACCCATCACGACGGTCGTCACGCCGTGCCAGCAGGAGTTGGCGCCCAGCGGGTCCCAGAACACCTGGGCGTCGAGATGCGTGTGCCCGTCGACGAACCCCGGTGTGACCACCAGACCGTCGGCATCGATGTCGCGTGCGCCCCGCGCGCGAATGCGGCCGATGAACGCGATGCGATCGCCCACCACGCCCACGTCGGCGCGATACGAGCCGAGCCCCGAGCCGTCGACGACCGTGCCGTTGCGGATGACGAGGTCGAAGGCCATCAGCCCGACGCTTTCAGGGCCGAGGTCGAAGCCCCAGCGCGAGCGGTGGGGTCGAGAGCCGCCGCCCTTCCACACGGGAGCGGGGACGGGCGCGGTGACGGCTGGTGCGGAAGCGGGGCACGGGCAGGCACGGTCGGACCGTAGCCGCGAGCCGGGCCGGGAGCCGTCGCAGGAAGCCCTGCCACGACCGTCGCTCCCCACGGCCAGCGCCAGCGGACAGCGACAGGTTCTGGTCACACCGTGTTCGCGCGATCGTGACCTCCCGGTTGCGAGGCGTTGGGGGAGCGGGCGTACAACTGTCTCATGAACTCATCGCTGCTGATGTCCGGACCGACCGTGATCGTCGAGCCCTCTGTGGAGACCGCACTCGCTCGTATGGAGTTTGAGCTCGTACGGGCCCGTCCCGGTGCGGCGATCGCCGTCGATCTGTCCGAGCTCGAGATCATCGACGGCGCGGCCCTGCGCACGCTCGAGACCCTCTGCTCACGGCTCGGAACGCGGGGCATCGACGTGGTCGTGGTGGCCCCGGGCGAGTCACCCGTCGGCCGTCTCGTCGCCTTCCATCGGCTCGACGAGACGGTGACCGTTGTCGAGTCGGCCGCGCTGGCGAGTGCGGCGAGAGTTCGCCCGTCGATCAGCTCGGCAGCCTGAGCAGGTCCCTGAGCAGTCTCGCCGAGCGCGCGCCCTCCCGTCGGCCCTACAGTCCCTCGACGCAAGCGGCGAGCGGCGAGGGACGGGGGCGATGCCCATGGGGCGCAAGGTGTCAGTGGTCTTCCCCGAGACGCGATCGGTGGCGAACGTCGTTGCGCTTGCGCAGCGCGCCGAGGAGCTCGGGTATCACGGCATGTTCCTCGGGAGCGCCTTCGGGATCGACCCGATCATGGCCCTGGCCCACGCCGGGACGCAGACATCGACCATCTCCCTCGGCGTTGCCGTGGTCCCCACGTGGCCGCGCCATCCCCAGGTGATGGCCCAGCAGGCGGCGACGGCCAATGCCATGTGCGGTGGGCGTTTCCGGCTCGGCCTGGGGCCGTCGCACGCTCCGGTGATGCAGATGCTGGGCATCGATTTCGACCGGCCGATCTCGCACCTGCGCGAGTACCTGAGCATCGTCCGCTCCCTGCTTCGCGACGGCAACGTGGTTCACGACGGCGATCGCTACAAGGTGCGCGGGATGCTCGATGTCGCCGATGGCGGCCTCCCCCCGGTGCTTCTGAGCGCGCTCCGGCCGCAGATGTGTCGGCTCGCCGGCGCTCACGCCGACGGCGTGCTCCCCTGGCTACCCCCGGCCGACTACCTGGCGTCGACGATCGTTCCAAATGTGATCGCCGGGGCCACCGAGGCCGGCAGGCCAACCCCTCCGGTGATCGCCGAGGTTCCCGTGGCGCTCACCACCGACCTCGACACGGTCCGCACGATCTGCGGTGAGGAGTTGGGGATCTACCCGATGATGCCGTTCTATCGGTCGCTGTGGACGGCCGCCGGCGTCGAGCTCGGCGAGCGGGGCACGGCGGGCGGATGGTCGGACGCCATGATCGAAGCCAGCCTGCCCTACGGCGACGAGTCGACCCTGGCCGTCAAGATCCAGCGGTACTTCGATGCGGGGGCCGACGAGGTGGTCGTGTCGCCGATGGGACCAAACCGCGACGAGTGCCTCCGCGTCGTCGCCGACATCGCCCAGGGTTGAATGATGACAATGCAAGGGGTGCATCGATGACCGGTCAGAGCAACTCGAACGCCGACGTCGTCCGTCAGGTTCTGGCCCACATCAGCGCCAGCGAGTACGACGCGCTGGCTCAGTACGTGACCCCCGACCTCCATTTCGAGTTGCCCTACGCCTCGGCGCCCATCCCCAACGCCTTCGACGGTCGCGACACCTGGGACGCCATGCAGCGAGCCACGTTCAAGATGTTCACATCGTTCAAGAACGAGCCCACGGCCATCTACGCCACCGACGATCCCGACGTGGTGATCGCCGAGTACCGCAGCGACGCCGTGGTGGCCCGCAACGGCAAGAACTACCGCAACCAGTACGTGGGGATCTTCCGTTTCCGCGATGGCCAGATCTGCGCGTGGCGCGAGTACCACAACCCCGACGCCACCAAGGTGATCGCCGAGTAGGAGCTCGACCGTCTACGAACCCCACGACCGGGAGGCGATGCGGCCGGCGAGCGTGGGGCGGTACCCGTCGGCCCGGCTCCAGGCCACCTGACCGTTCACGATCGTGGTGTCGACCCCGACCGAGCCCCGGACGTATCGGCGACATCCCGTCGGCATGTCGGCCACGTCGAGCTCCGAACCCCGGTCGATGGTCGCGGGGTCGAACACCGTGATGTCGGCCGCATGGCCCGGCCGGAGGAACCCGCGGCCGGCCAGGTTCCATGCCATCGCCAGATCGCCCGTGACGCGCTTGACGGCGTTCTCGAGGCTGAACAGGTGGTGGCGCCGAACGAGGTCGCCGAGCAGCACCCCGGTGTCGCCGTAGGTGGAGAACCCCCGGACGTGGGCCCCGGCGTCGGAGGCCCCCACGAGCACGCTACGGTGGGCCAGCATCCGGGCCAGCGTGGGCAGGTGGCAGTTCGACGATGGCGGCTTGGTGAAGCGGGTCGCCAGCCCGTCGGCAACGGCGATGTCGAGCATTGCCTCGGCGGGATTGACGCCGCGTTCGCGGGCGATGTCGCCGAGGGAACGCCCGAGCAGGGGGGTCAGGGAGGTGTCGCCGACGGCGCTCACGTAGGCGGTGTCGAGTTGGGAGCGGCGATCGTGGTCGTCGTCGGGGTAGGCCGTAGCTACGAGACGACGCCGGGTCTCGGCGTCGGTGTAGGCGCCGAGCTGGGCCTCGACATCGGTCATCCGGAGGATCTTCGACCATCCCGAGCACTTGTACAGCATGAAGTTCCACTCCGACAGCATGAAGTTGACATCGATCCCTCGCGGCTGCACCTGGGGATGCACACGGGCCCCCGAGGCCGCGACCTCATCCAGATGAGCGAGCACCGTGTCGACGAGCCCGGGAGCCTGGTCGAGCAGCGGCGAGAACGTGGTCGTGAGCTGATGGCGCAGCGACAGTTCGGCCAGGTCGTCGATTCGCCGGCAGATGAGGCCGGCGTCCCAGTACTCGGGGACGATCTGCAGCATGGCGCCGGCCTGGCCCAGGGTGTGGGCCAGGCTGGAGATCTCGTCGGGCTCGGCGAGTCGGCTGGGCACAGGCCGCCCGGTCTCGTCGATGTCGACGTGGCTCAAGCTCAAGCCGGCGGCCCCGGCGTCGAGGGCGTCGGCCAGCTCGCGTTGCATCGCCGTGATCTCGTCGCGGGTTGCCGGTCGCTCGTGCGCGTCGTCGCCCATCACGAACATCCGCAGGGCGCTGTGGCCGACGAGCGGCGCCAGGTTGATGCCCAGGCGCCGCTGGCGCGCCGCGATCCATTCGGCGAAGGTCTCCCATCCCCAGTCGACACCGACATCGAAGAGCGCCTGGGGGAGCTGCTCGATCTGGCCGAACATGCGAGACATCCGGGCCCGCTGATCAACCTGCAGCGGGGCCAGCGACAAGGAGCAGTTCCCGGTGACGATCGTGGTCACACCGTGCTCGAGCATGGGCGCCGCAGTCGCGTCCCAACTGAGGTGGGCGTCGAAATGGGTGTGGACGTCGATGAACCCGGGGGCCACGGTCCGACCTCCGACATCGATCGTCTCGTCCCCGTCATCGTCGACGATTCCGACGCGCACGATCCGACCTTCGTGCACGCCGACATCGGCCCGGTACGCAGACGACCCGGAACCGTCGATCACCCAACCGCCGCGAATCACCAGGTCCATCACCGCTGTCCGCCTTTCGCCTGGCTCCACGACGGAGCGGCGAACCATCATGGGCCCCTCACGAGCCCGGGAGCAACGTCATGAGCAGCCCGATACGCAGCATGAGACGGGCGACCGGCGTCGTGCTCGGCGTGGCGCTGGCGTTGGTCGCGGCGGGCTGTGGCGACGACGACGCGTCGGCCTCGGGACCGATCATCATCCGAGCCGGCGAGGTCGACATCCAGCTCCCCGAAGGCTTCGAGCTCTCGAGCGACACCGACGATGCGGCCTCTCTCGCCGGCGACGCCGCGACGTCTGGCGACAGCGCTCCCGCCGATGGGGCGGCTACGACGCCCACGACGGGCACGGCCGCAACGACTGCAGCCCCGGGCTCCCGTGGGGCCGGTGTCCTCCCGGCGACCACCACCACGATCGTCGACGAGACCGAGGAGACCATTCCCCTCAACGAGAGCGAGGAGCCCGCCTCGAGCCGTCTGCTCAAGGCCGTGGGACGGTTCAACGCCTGCCTCGACGACGAGGGGATCGAGTTCATCGGGGCGCCCAGCCCCGACAACCCGGCCACCCAGGATCCCCTGTACCTGGAAGGGCTGGGGACGTGCGCAGCCCGCTCGAACATCGTCCAGGCGTTGTCCGAGGCCCAGCAGGAGAACGACAACCTCACGCCCGACGAGATCGAGGAGCGCAACGAGGGCTATCTCATCTGGCGGGACTGCATGATCGAGCGGGGTTGGGGCATCCCCGAGCCCGTGCCCGACGAGCAGGGACGGCTGTTCAACTTCGGCGGGGGCGGTACGGGGATCGCTCCGCCGGCGGGTGAGTCCCTTCTCGACAGCGAGGACCTGAGTGAGTGCGCTGACGAGTCGACCCGCCAGATGGCGCAAGGCTGATGGCCGGGGAACGCCGTTCAACAGGGTTGAAGAGATGGGGGAAGAAGGCCGCGGTGGCTGTCGTCGTCGTGCTGGCCGCCAGCGCCGTCACCTGGCAGATCGCCGGAGCCGACGACGAGGAGAGCGGGCGGCAGCTGCTGTTGACGGCTCAGGCCGAGCGCCAGACCCTGCGCGACACCGTGACCCTCTCGGGGGTGCTCGAGCGGAGTGAGCAGCGGACGGTGAATGCAGCCGCCGAGGGACGGGTGAGCGCTCCCCCCGTCGACGACGGCTCTACCGTCGATGTCGGAGACACCATCGTCACCGTTGCCGGTCGGGCTGCGGTGGCGGTCCCGGGCGAGCTCCCCTTCTTCCGTCAGCTCGACGTGGGCTCGGAGGGTCCCGACGTGCTTCGCCTCGAGCAGATCCTGAGCGACCTCGGGCATCCGCCCGGTCCGGTCGATACGACCTACACCGAGGAGACCCGCAGCGCCCTCGCCGGATGGCAGGCCGAGCAGGGCTATCCCAGCGCCGCGGCCGAACAGCCCGAGACGATCACGCTGGCGCTCAGCCCGGGGACGGGGTACACGGTCGGGCCGTTGAGCACGGCGGCCGTCACCATCGGGCCGGGCTCGGTCGCGCCCGGGGGCAGTGGCTCCGCGAGGGTCGTGCCGTCGGTGCCGCCACGGCTCCACGGCCTGCGAAGCGCCGCCGCCTCGGAAGCCGCCGTCGCCTCGGAGGCTGCCGCCGCCGATGGCCCGGGTCGTCGGGGTAGTGCGGGCCGTCCGGGCAACGGGGGCTTGGCGTTCCAGGTCGCAGCGACCGATCCGCTGGTCGAGATCACGACCAGCCCCGTCACGGTCGCCGAGGGTGCGGCAACTGCGCTCTCGCTCTCGCTCAGCCCCGCCCCGACGGCCGACCTCACGGTGGGCATCGCCATCGGCGGCACGGCGAGCCCGGCGATCGACTTCGACGCCATCCCGGTGACGGTCGTCGTCCCCGCCGGGGCCGCCACCTTCGACGTGGTCGTCACGACCCGTACCGACACTGCGATCGAGCCGGTCGAGACCATCCTCGTGAGCCTGGCTGCGGGCGCGGGTTACACCATCGGTGCCCGCAACGCGACCCAGGTGACGATCGCGGCCGCCCCGGGCGATCCGGTGCTCACAGCCCGTGCCGACACCGCGATCGCCAGCGAAGCGGGCGTGGCCCCGCCGTCATTCACGATCCAGGCCTCGACCGACCCCGTCGGCGACATCTCGGTGAACATCGCCTTCGTCGGCACGGCCAGCCAGGGCATCGACTACATCGTCCCTGTCGGCACCGTGACCCTGCGTGACACGGCAACCTCGGTCACCGTGCCGCTGGCCCTGCGCCAGGACGACATCGTCGAGCTCGACGAGACCGTCGAGCTCCTCGTGCTGCCGGGGACCGGCTACCAGGTGGGCTCACCCGATCGGGCGTCGATGCGGCTCGTCGACGACGACCTGCCCACCCTCACGCTGTCGGGTGGACGGTCGATCGGCGAAGGGACGGGCGCTCGCCTCACGGTCACCGCCGACGCCCGCAGCGACGACGACCTCCAGGTCGCCCTCACGCCCGGTGGGACGGCCACCGTCCGCGCCGACTACGACCCGCTCCCGGCAACGGTCGTGCTCCCTGCCGGCCAGACCACCGTGAGCTTCGACGTCTCGACCCTCACCGATGAACTCGTCGAGCGGGCCGAGACGATCGTCGTGGGCCTCGCCCCTGGCGCCGGGTTCCGGCTGGGCACGACCATCAGCCAGACGGTCACCATCGAGGCCGCGTCAGCCGACACGGCCACGCCGGTGCTGTCGATCAGAGCGACCTCGCAGTCCTCGATCGAAGGCCAGCCCGTCACGTTCGTGGTGGAGGCCGATCGCGCGCTCGACGACGATTTCGACATCGTGCTGGGTCTCGGCGGTTCGGCAGCTCCCGGCACCGACGCCGATCTCCCCGCCGGCCCCGTCACCATGGCGCCCGGACAGCGGCAGGTGCAGGTGATCGTCACCGTCCGCCAGGACGATCGCGTCGAACGCGACGAGACGATTGAAGTGACCCTCGAGCCGTCGCCGGCGTACCGGGTCTCCTCGGCCAGCTCGGCCCGCACCACGGTCGACTCCGAGGACCTTCCCGAGATGTCCCTCGTGGGCGGCGCGACCCTGGCCGAGGGCGCCACGACGACGGTGACCGTCGTCGCCGACCAGGCGCCGGTCGAGGACACGTCGGTCAACTACCAGGCCCTGGGAACCGCCGCGCCGGGGCAGGACTTCGAGCCTCTGGCCGGGACGGTCGTCCTCCGGGCCGGACAGACCTCGGCTGCGGTGTCGCTGCGGGCCTTCGACGACGACGTGGTGTTCCTGCCCACGGACATGATCGTGGGCCAGTGGCCCGCTCGTATCGGGACGGTGCTCGTCGACGAGGGTCAGGTGATCGCGCCCGGCGCTCCGTTGTTCACGATCATCGCCGACGAGTTCACGATCACGCTCAAGGCCAACCCCTCCGACCGTTCCGAGCTCATCGTCGGCCAGACGGTCGACGTGGAGATCTCGGCCACGGGTCAGAACACCACCGGGGTCATCACCGAGCTCGACACCGAAGCCGAGCTCGACCCCACGACCCAGGCCGAGCAGTACGGAGGCACGGTCGAGATCGAGGAGGCCCTGGGTTCGGTCGACGGGGCCGCGGTGCGGCTGGAGGTGGTGCTCGCCGAACGTGTCGACGCCATCGTCGTGCCCATCGCTGCCGTGGGCCAGGACGCCAGCGGCGCCGACGAGGTCCGGGTCATCGATCTGGGGGCTGCGGCGTTCCGTCGGGTGGCGGTCACCACAGGCTTGCAGGAAGGCTCGTTCATCGAGATCCTGACCGGGCTCGAGGGCGACGAGATCGTCGTTGTCGAGGTGCAGACTCCGTGACGGCTGAGGTTCTCCTCGAGCTGTCGGCGGTGTCACGGGTCTACGGCGCCGAGGTTCTCGTCTATGCCCTGCGGGAGATCGATCTGAGGGTGCACGCCGGCGATTTCATCTCCATCGTCGGGCCGTCGGGCTCGGGGAAGTCCACCATGCTCGGGCTCCTGGGCCTGCTCGACCTGGCCACCACGGGCACGATCCGGGTGCGTGATCAGGACGTTGCCGTGCTCGATGACGCCGGTCGGTCCCGCCTGCGCGGTGACACGATCGGCTTCGTGTTCCAGCAGTTCCACCTGATCCCGCACCTCGACGCAGTCGGCAACGTCGAAGCGGCCTTGCTGTATCGAGGGATTCGGTCTCGCGAACGTCGTGATCGTGCTCGCGCCGCGCTGGCGCTGGTGGGGCTCGAGGCGCGAGGCGATCATCGTCCCGTCCAGCTCTCGGGCGGCGAGCAGCAGCGCGTGGCCATCGCCCGAGCCGTGGTGACCGAGCCGCTCATCGTGCTGGCCGACGAGCCGACGGGGGCCCTCGACACCAAGAACGCCGCCAACGTCATGGAGATCTTCCACACGTTGCAGACCGCCGACCGGGCCATCGTGCTCGTCACCCACGATCCCGGCGTGGCCGACGCGGCCCACCGGAAGGTCTCGATGCGAGACGGCCGCATCGTCTCCGACGAGGTGCGTTCGACGGGCGCCGGCGCCGGGCCTCCCCTCGAGCACACGAGCGCGACGGCGAGCGGCGTTCACGGGGCTCGGTCGTGATGTACGTGCGCGACCTGCTGGGGGTCGCCGGCGCCGGGCTCATGGCCCGCAAGGTCCGCACGTTCATGCTTCTGCTCGGGCCGCTGATCGGCGTCGGCGCCATGGTGGCCGCGGTGGGCCTCACCGACAGCGCCAAGGGCGATTTCAAGGCCAAGCTGGCCGCGCTCGGCACCGACCTGCTCGTCGTCGATGCCGCAGGCACCTTCGGTTCGGCCACCACGCCGACCCTGCCCGAGGATGCCGTCGAGCGGGCGCTCAACCTGTCGACGGTCGACGCGGCGTCGGCCATCGCCGAGCTCTCGGGCATCGTGACCCTGCCGTATCTGGGCGCCGAGGACTTCTACGCTGCCTTTCCCATCCCGGTGATGGCCGCCGACGACGACCTGCCCGCAGTCCTCGGCATCGGCATGAACACGGGACGGTGGATCTCGGCAGCCGACGAGAACCACGCGGCTCGGGCCGTGGTCCTGGGCTCGGGTCTGGCCGACGAGTACGGGTACCTCCCCGGTGAGTTGCGCACGATCCGCCTCGGCAACTTCGACTACGGCGTGGTCGGTGTGCTCGACCTCGTCGAGCTGCGGCCCGAGCTCAACGACGCCGTGTTCATCGCGCTCACCGCCGCCGAACGCGACTTCATCGACGACGCCCTACCCACCCGGCTCTTCGTGCGATCGCAGGACGGGACCACCCAGTCGACAGCCGCGGCGCTCCCCACTGCCATTGCCCTCGGAGGCGGCGACGAGATCACGACCGATGTGCCGAGCGACGCTCTCGCAACCAGGGCTGAGGCCGACAAGTCTTTGCAGCGCACGGCCTTCATGGCCGGGGTCCTTGCCCTGCTGTTGGGCGCCATCGGGATCGTCAACGTGATGTCGATCTCCGTCATCCAGCGCTCGAACGAGATCGGCATCCGCCGGGCCCTCGGGCACCGGCGAGTCACGGTCGCGCTCCAGTTCCTCCTCGAGGCCGTGGCCGTGGGAATCCTCGGCGGCGTCTTCGGCGCCGCGCTCGGTATCGGCGTGGTCTGGGCCACATCGAAGCTCCTCGACTGGACGATGGTCCTCCAGTACGACCTCGTCCCGTGGTGGGTTGCCATCTCGATCGGCGTCGCGGCCCTGGCCGGCCTGGCCCCGAGCGTGAAGGCCGCCCGTCTCGAACCCCTCGAGACCCTCCGCCTCGGCTGACAGCGGCGGGCGCCGGGCTGACGACGGACGGGGCGCTCAGTCGATTCAGACGGGAACGTCGCCGGCCACGGTCACCTTGTGCAGCACTCGGTCGCCGGTCGCGTCGGGTACGACGCAGTGCAGCACGCAGCGGTTGTCCCATAGCACGAAGTCGCCCGGCGACCACCGGTGCCGACACGAGATCTCCGCCCGGCTGCCCGCTCGGTACAGGAGCTCGAGGAGGGGCCGGCTCTCGTCCTCGCTCCAGCCGTCGATGCGGACGGTGTAGTCGGCGTTGACGAACAGCGCCGGTCGTCCCGTTGCCGGATGTAGCGGCGCCACCGGGTGCACGTGCTCGACCTGGACCCGGGTGAGCCCGGCCCCGGCGGCCGCGCTCTCGGTGCCGCGGTGCACGGCCCGAAGCCCGAGGAGGAACCGTTGCAGGCCGTCGCTCAGATCGTCAAAACCCTTGTGCTGATTGGCGAACATGGTGTCGCCGCCGGCTTCGGGAAGGACGCGCGCCATGAGCATGGTGAGCAACGGCGGGCGTTCGAGGTACGTCTGGTCCTGGTGCCAGGTACGGGCGATCGGATGGCGGGGGTCAACGACCTCGAGCACCTCGGGATGACCATCGAGCGGGCGCACGTACGGGTGCACGCTGATCTCGCCCCACTGGCGGGCGAAGGCGATCTCGTCCTGCGGCGTCAGGTCCTGGCCCGGGAACACGAGGACGTGATGCTCGAGGAACCGGGCGCGCAGCCATCCGAACGTCCCAGGTTCGAGGGGTTGGGCGAGGTCGAGACCGTCGATCCGGGCTCCCAACGTGCCCGACAGCCGGGTGACGCTCCGCTCGCTGATGACCGCCATGACGCCGCCCTTCATCGCTTCCCTCAGAGGTCGGCTCGGGTGTCGACACTCGACGGTACCGGAGCCGGCCCACGCCTGACGATTGCCCCGCCGTCGGCGTCAGGCCGGGGTGGCTCAGCCTGGGGTGGCTCGACTCCACATGATCGTGCGGTCGTGCTCCCATGCCGTGGCGACGAGTCGATCGCCGGCCATGCTGAGACTGGGAAAGGCGGCGGGAACCTCGATGCGTTGCCAGGTGCGCCCATCGCGGGAGTACCAGACCGGCTGGTGTGCGTACGCCAGCGTGTGCGTGCCACCCAGGTCGGCCATCGCGGCGCGAGCGCTCTCGTCGGTGATCGTGAAGATCGTGTCACCCGTGACCGGATCGATTCTCGTGAGGGCCCCGGCATCGGGTTCGAGGCGGGTGTAGGCCGGCTGGACCCCATCGGCGCCATCGAAGACGCGAGCATGAGCCTCCGAGCGGCCGACGAGTCACCGGCCGACCCATTCGAAGTGCACGGCGTCGGGAACGAGCCAGGGACCGCCATTGGTGAACCCGTGGCGGGCGAGGAGATCGATGACCCGCGGGTCCTGGGCTCCGTCACGGCCGCGTACGTTGTCGGCGGCGTTCACGTCGAACGCAATTCCCCAGGCATGGCGGGAGATCCCGGCGCTGTCGGACGCGTTCACGAGGCGTGGGTTCCAACAGCCGAGGAAGCCGTCGCCAGCGAAGCTCGGGGCCAGGCCACTCTCGAGCGCCTCCGACAGCGCAGCGCGCACCACCTCGGCCACCGAACGATGGCAGCGCACGCTCCCGAGGATCGGAACCTCGATCTCGACGATGTTGGCTGCCATCCACACCGGGTCCTGCTCGATGGTCCGGCTCCCGGGCCCGGTCCGCCGGTAGGCGAACTCGCCGAAGCGGGCCTTGACGATCGACTGCGGGAGCACGGCGTCGCCCTGGCGTAACCAGGGCGTCTCTCCCCGGGCCCGGAACCGGATGGGCCCGTCGCTGGCGATCGCTCCGCTGAGCGTGTGCTCGATCTCAGCCCGGCGCGCCTCGGCGCCCGGCGCCAGCCCCTCAGGGGCGTTGTCCGTGTGTCGGCCGTCGCGGCCGTCGCGGCCGTCGCGGACGAGGGCGTAGCGCGGTGTGGCGATCTGGGCCACGGCGCCCGGGATCACCACGATCTCGGCCGCTCCGATCGACTCGTCGGCGACGATACCGGCGACCGTGAGCTTGGTGCCGTCGACCAGGGTCAGAATGTCGCCCGGGCCCAACCGGCGCAGGGACGCCGATGTGGCTCCGAGCGCTGCATCGCTGGCCCCGAGACCGGCGAGGAGCTGGGCGTCGTCGGGGTCGAGGACGAACGGGGGATATGTGTCCGGATCGATGGCGATGGCGTCGAGGGGAATCGCGAACCCGTCCGTCGGACCGTCGACGAGATCGCCGGCGACGGTGTGTGACGCAGCCAGATCGACGCGGTCGCCGAGGACGATGGTGGAGGTGACATCAGGGAGTGCGCCGATGCGTGCCGCCGCCCCCGCAGGGAGCCCGCCGCTGGTCCAGGCGAGGATGTCGTCGCCGGGGTCCGGCCCCGATGCCGCCGGATCCCCGATGGCCGGGTTGGTCGGGTTGGACTCGGTGGACGGGTTGAGCTCGGTGGACGGGATGACGGTTGGCTCGGAAGCTCCGCCTCGGGGGCCCGCAGTGCTCAGCGATGCGTTCGGCGCCGCCCCCGCGGACGGCGGTGGGGGCTCTGATCCGGCCCGACCCTCGGACGCCGCCGACGAGGTGTCGGCGATGTCCGGCTGCAACAGCGGTGCCGTGGGCGGCGACGACTGGGCGGCGCCGACCGCAAGCGCCCCCGCCACGATCCCGACCAGGCCCACGAGCACGATCAGCCATCGCCCTCGAGCCGGCGGCCCCGGTCCCGGTCCCGGTCCCGGTCCTGATCCTGGTCCCGGTCCTGGTCCTGGTCCGGGCTCGGGGTCCCGAGGGCGGCCGGGGTGGCGGCCAGACTGTCGGCCGGGTCGCGGCGCAGCGCTCACGAGAGCGGTTCCAGATGGCGGGCGATCTCGACGAGCTCGTCGGTCGTCATCGTCGCCGAGCTGAGGCGGACGACCGTGCTGGTCGCCCCGTTCCGTTCGACCCAGTCGATGATCCCCGCCCCCGGCTGGATCCGCACGATGCGCTCTGCGGACCCGTCGGGCCCAGAGAGCCCTGGCGGCCCGGTGGGCCCGTCGATCACGACCGTGCGAGCATCGGGGTCGATCGGTGGAGCGAGGTTCAGCCCGGGGCGCTGCTCGACGGCCAAGGCTCGCTCGCCCGCTCCGACGTAGCTCAGGGTGACGCCGACGGCGCCGTCGAGGTCGCGTGTCAGACGTACGGCTGGTTCCAACACGTCGCTGGAGTCATCGAGGACGAGCAGGCCCGGCAGCGCGTCGGCGGCCGCTTCGAGCGACGTCGTCGAGGCCTCGGCCCACCCGAGCGGCACGGGCAGCCCGGCCACGCCGATGCTCGCCGCCACCCGCTCCAGCTCGGCGACGCTCACGGTTCCCCGTACCACGATGTCGACGCCGGCGCCGTGAACGGCCACCCCGGTGCCGTCAGCCGCCAGATGGGCGATGCCGCGCCCCCCGGAAGCCCCCAGGTCGACGGGCCGGACGGCGTCGCCGAGCCCGCCGAACAGTCGACGCCCCGTCCAGCCCGAGGTGGAGGCCACCGTGATCCAGGCCCGGCCGTCCGACCACGAGGCCACCGTCGCCACCGTCGCTACCGTGGCCGACGACACCGACGGCCCCGGAGACCGTGGCCCTGCAGCCCCGGTGGTGGTGTCGACACCCCGTCGATCGGCGCTCATCCCCTCGGGGAGCCAGCTCGGCGCGATGCTCGCCTCCCCGGAGGAGCCGGCGCCGTGAGGAACGCGGGCATCGACGAATCCCAGATCGGTGGCCGCGACGCCAGCCGGCGCGGGGGGGAACGGGCCCCGATCCCCCGGAGCGTTCACCACGATGTTGCCGAGACGGACGTCGAGCACGACCATCCCCGGCCGGTCGGCGTAGCCGTGCTCGACACCCCAGCGGGCCCGGTCGTCGGAGGCCGTGGCCCGCACCTCCAGCCCGACCGGCACCAGCGTGGCGACGTCGATGAACAGCAGCACGGCATCTCCGCGATACAGCTCGCGCCAGTTGCTGGCCGGCCGCAGCCCGTCGAGGAGGGGAGCGGTCTCCGAAACGGTGGTGTCGACCACGAACACCTCCCGGCCGCCGATGGTGGCGATGGGCAACGAATCGGTGGCGTCGAGAGGGCGCAACGTGCGCACGGGTATCACGACCTCGAGCGGGCTCGGCACGCGCGACGAGTACGGAGGTCGCCCGGTGAACGCGACGATGCGGTGCTGGTTCGGTGCCGATGAACCGGCGCCGTCGGCGCCCGGGTCGGCACATGCCGGGAGGGCGGCCACCGGGCATCCGGGCAGGCCCGCCGACCATGCGGTGGAACCATCGACGACAAGGTCGGCGTCGGCGGGTGCCCAGCGTGCGTCGGGGTAGACCGTGCGGTCGTCGAGGTGGATGGCGATCGACTCGGGCCGTTCGTAGCGCAGGGTCCCCGAGAAGTGCCGTACCGGTACGTCGGGGTACCAGCCGTGCTCGGTGATGGCGAGGGTGGCGTCGAGCGAGACGATCGCCCGCTGGCCCGCGTCGATCCGGGCACTCATGTCGGCCACGGCCGTCGACGGGACACGCCCGTCACCACCGGCGACCACGATCCCCCCCACGATGGCACCGACGGTGAAGGCGACGACCGTCGGGGCGAGCACCACACGCCTCCACCGCGGCCGCGCCCGGCGGGGAACCCGTCGCCCCGGGCGAAGGTCGCGCCACGAGCGAGGCATCGACCGTCGCGTAGGAGGGGCGTGGCCTTCCAGCTGCTCACGGAGCGCTGGAGTCAGGTCGACGGCCTGATCGGCGTCCCAGGCCTCGAACCGCAGCGTCCGGCGGATTCTGTCGATCTCCGCGAGAAACCCCCGACAGCTCGCGCATTCGGCCGTGTGGGCCCCGAGCGCATCCCGTGCCTGGGCCGAGTCGACCTCACCGTCGACGAGGGCCGAGAGCCCGGCCCGGGCCTCGGGGCATGTCGGCGTCCACGTCTCAGCCGACATCGGAGCCCTCCGAGGCGTTGGTGGCGCTGGTGTCGCTGGCGCCCCCGCCCGGTGGACGGGCGCGAGTGGGCCGACCGATCGCGTCGACGAGATGCTCTCGCGCCTCGTGAACCCGTCGTTTCAAGGTCCCCTCGGGGACCCCGAGCACCTCGGCGGCCTCCCGGTAGGGGTACCCGAGCACCTCGACGACCAGGACGGCCTCACGGTGGCGCACCGAGAGACGGCCGATGGCGTCGTTGAGCTCGACGCTGGCTTGCGGGTCCGACGGTGGCGAAGGCCGCGGTGCCTGCCGTTCGAGACGGCGACGCCGGTCGCGAGCTCGGATGGCGTCGATCCCGGCATGATGGGCGATCTGGAACAGCCAGGTCGAGAACCGGGACTCGTGCTCGAACCGGTGCAGGTTCCGGTAGACCCGCAGGAACGCCTCCTGGGCGACATCCTCGGCGAGGGTGCGATCTCCGAGGAGATGGGCCAGGAAGCGCACCATGGGCACCTGATACGCGTGGACGAGCTCCTCGAAGGCGGCGACGTCGCCATCGGCCGCCGCACGGATCGTACGGGGATGGGGTTCGTGCACAGGCTCGTCCGATGGCTGCGTGAGGTTGGGAACGTCCGCCTCCATGGTGCACGTCGGCGGTGCTGCGGGTCCATGACGGTGACTTCGACGTCTTCGACGCCGCTCGGGCCCGATTCGTTCGCGACAGATCGACCGCGCGCCGGGTGCGAACGATCCGGCCCCCGGGTGCGTCTCACGTCTCGCACCAGAGTCGCCTCGCGCAGCCCGAGCGAGCGCCAGCTGCCGGGTCTTGCGGGGTCTGCCGGCCTGCGGGTCTGCGGGTCTGCCGGGGTGTGCGGGTCTGCGGGACATCCGGTTCGTCGCCAGTTGGAGGGAGCGAGCATGGCCATGAACACGAGGTGCGCCAAGGCCGATCGGTCGCGGGTCGCGATGTTGATCTGGACCCTCGGCGCGATCGCAGTGTCGCTCGTCGGCGGGTGCACGTCGTCGGAGCCCGAGGCGGGGGTCGTCGTGGTGTCCGGTGTCGCTCGTGCGTCGGATCCGATCGTTCCCGCGTCGAGCGATCCCGGGCTGTCGACGGCATCGAGTGCTCCCGAGGTCCCGGCTGGCGAGGTGGCGATCGGCGCCGAGGCGGTCGCCGGCCGTCCCCTGCAACGCGCCGTGGTGGAGGAGCTGTCGGCGGGCGATGCTCCGGGCGTCGCCGACCCGCCCGGGCTCGGTGGCGGCGAACGGCTCGTGCTCCGGTCCGACACGGGGATCGCCGTCGTCGATCCGGCGCGTGCGAGCCTGGTGACCCAGGTGCTGGGCGGCATCGCTTCCGGCGACGGGTCACAGGTGATCGAGACGGTGATCGTCAGCCGGCTGAGCCCGTCGACGCTGGTGACGTCGCGGCGTACTCACGACGGATCGGTCGGATGGACGGCGACCGTCGAGGGCCTGTGGGAGCCGCAGGTCGTCTCGTTCGACGGTGACACCGTGGTGTTGGTGCATCAAGGAACGCGCTCCGACGGCCTGTATCCCGCCGGGCGCGAGCACACGGAGCTGGCCGTGCTCTCGTCCGACGGTCGGGTGCTGACCGTCGATGCCCCGGGCAACGTGGCCCCCGAGGCCCTGGCGAGCGACGGGTCGGCCGTGTTCGTCCTGGACTACACCCCGCCCCGGGCACCGGTGCAGTACGAGGTGCTGCGACTCGATCTCGCTGACGGTCTCCTCGCGCCGGTTCCCGAGCATGGCGTCGATATCTCGGTTCCCATGGCGGGCACGGCCCGCACGCAGACAGCGGCCCCCGACGGCTCGCGCCTGTACACGCTCTACACCGTGGGCGGCGGCGGCGAAGACGCGAGCGGCGGCAGCGGCGGGGGATCGGCCTTCGTGCACGTGCTCGACCTCGATGAGCAGTGGGTGCACTGCCTGTTCCTCCCTCAGCCGTTCGGGAACGCCCCGCCCGGCGAGTCGGCACTGGCCCTCACCCCCGAGGGCGACACGCTCTACGTGGCGTCGTTGGCCGACGGGGCCCTGGCCGAGCTCGACACCACGACCCTCGAGTACCGGGCGACGGTGCCCCTCACCGCCGACGGCGAGCGCGGGCTCCCGCTGGTTGGTGCGGTGAGCGGTCCGACGCTGTACCTGGGCCACGGGATGACGGTCGCGACCTTCGACACCACGACGCTCCTGCCCGGCACGGTCCTTTCCACCGACGATGCCGTCTCGGCCCTGGCTCCGGCCACCGATGGCACCGATGGCACCGATGGCACCGACGGCGGCGTGTACCTCGGCCTGCACGACGAGATCGTCCGCTTCGGAGCCGACGGGACGGTCAGGTCGCGGATCCCTGCGCCCGGCTTGGGAACGGTCACCTTCGTCGGAGCCTCCGACACCGAGCCACGCGGCAGCCTCACGTGCATTGCCGCCGTGGGGCGCACCCCGGTGACGGTGCCCGACGATCGCTCCGCCGTCTCCGGTGCGCTCCGTGCCCTCGCTGCAGCCGCCGGCTCGAGCGCGCCCAACCAGGGCCGCGAACCTGGAGGGACGGACAGGCACGGACGAAGCGTCGCTGGGGGAGCGGTCGGTGTGCTGGCACTTCGCTGCTGAGCGCCCGCGGTCGCCGGCGTACGAGCCGCTGGCGTACGAGCGCCCGTCCGCAGCACGATCCCGCAGCACGATCCCCTGCACGATCCGCGAGAACGAACGCGTGCTCGACACCCGCGGTGGCCCGACCGTGCTCACCATGTGGAAGCTGCTGGAACGCCCGGCCCTCGAGAGTGGAGCCATGAACCCGGGCAGCACGAGCATCGGTACCAGTCGATGCTGTCGGAGCGCGGCATCCCGGTCGCCACAGTCCACGGATGGAGCGACCGTCCCGTGGCCTACGTCATGGACCGGGTGCCCGGTCGCTTCGAGTTCGAGGGCGTGCCCGAAGGCGAGCGGCGATCGGCGATGGAGGACTACATCGACATCCTGGTTCACCTGCACCAGCTTGACGTCGAGCCGTTGGGACGGGCTGGGATCGTGCGAGCCACCGACCCGAGCCAGGCGGCCGTGGTGGGGTTGCAACACTTCGAGCAGCGCGCCTACCGGTCGTTGAAGTGCCGTCCCGACCCGTTCCTCGAGTTCGCGCTGGGCTGGTGCGCCCGCCATCGCCCCGACCCGCGGGGCCGTGGAGCCGCCATCGTGTGGGACGCCGGGCAGTTCCTGCACCAGGGCGGCAAGGTCACCGCGGTCCTCGACCTCGAGTTCGGGCACATCGGCGATCCCGTTGATGGACCTCGGCGGCATGTGGACGAGGAATCCGTTCATCGGGTTCGGGGATCTGGCTCCGCTGATGCGGCGCTACGAGGAACGCAGCGGGACCACGGTCGACCAAGAATCCGTGCAGTACCACTGCATCCTGTGGCACCTGTCGAACCCGTTGGAGTTCCACGCCACGCTCGCCGAACCGGTGGCGGGGTCGGACTACATGCTCAACCGCTCGTGGGTGAACGAGTCGAACCTCATCGCGCTCGAGGGCATCGCCGATGTCATGGGATTCGAGCTCGAACCGGTCGACGAGCCGTCGCCCGTCGCCTCCGCATACGGGCCGGCCCATCGTCACCTGGCCCGCGACCTCGACGACACCACGCCCGATTCGGGCTTCCTGCGGTATCAGCTCCGCATGGCCGTTCGCCTGGCGCGCCATCTCGAGCGCATCGACGAGATCGGGGGCCAGGTCATCGCCGCCGATCTCGACGACGGTCGCCGGTTGCTCGGTCTCGGCTCGAGCACCTGGGAGGACGGCGAAGCAGAGCTCGAGCAGTTCGTCCTGGCTGACGGTGGCCGCCACGACGCCGAGCTCGTCGAGCTGTTCCACGGTCGGCTGCATCGCGCTCGGATGCTCAACGGACCGACGGGTTCGTGGATCACCCAGCACCGCCACGCGCTGCGACCGCGTTGGGACCGCACGGTCGCCTGAGTCGCCTGAGTCGGCTGCGGCCCGTCGACGCCGGGCCGATCCGGGTCCGGGATCAGCTTGTGGCGGTAGGGCCCGCGGCCTCCCGGTTCCGTGCGGCCATCATGCGGTGCAGGGTTCCGGCCGGGTCGGCGTTGCCCGGCAAGGCGACGATGAGGCACGAGATGCCGAGATCGGCGACGACGCGGAGGTGATCGGCGACCTCGTCGGCGTTGCCGGCGATGGCGTTGCCGCCGGCGAAGAACTCGACCAGTTCGAGCTGCTCGATCAAGCGGGCGTTGGCTCCGCCGACGACGACGTGTTGCGTGGGATCGTAGCGGCGCTGCATTTCCTCGACCCGGGAAACGAGATCGTCGGGGATCGCCGCCATCGCCTGCGGGCTCAACGTGCCGAGGCCGGCGATGACGGCGAGGAACGCGGTGACGTCGGCAACAGCAGCCGAGCGCATGGCCTGGATCGAGCAGAAGCTCATCGCCCAGACGTCGACGGCGGCCGGGTCTCGTCCGGCTGACGCCGCTCCCGCCCGGACCGCGGCGATCTTGGCTGCGATGGGCTCGATCGACGATCCGATCGAGATCACGACACCGTCGGCGAGTTCGCCGGCCATGCGCAGCGCCTTGGGGCCGTCGGCCGACATGAACAGCGGGAACGGTCGTGCCTGGGCCAGGAACGGGATGTGGCCGCCGTTCCACGATGTCGGGACGCCGCGACTGAGATCGCGAACCGCTCCGAGGTAGGCCCGCATGGTGGCCAGTGTCGCCGCAGGCTGGCCGATGCCCGCGCCCACACCGCCACCGGAGCCGATCGTGCACACCGCCCGTCCCCCGGTGAGGTCGTGGAGGGCCGACATGGCCAACGTGGTCGCCACCGGATGACGGAGGTGCGGCGTCGTCACCATCGGGGTGATCGTGGCCCGCTCGGTCGTGAGCCCGGCCACGGTGAGGGCAACGGTCATGTCGTGCCAGCCCGCCGGCGAGTCGCCAACGCCGAGAACCGAGTACCCGAGCAACTCGGCGAGGCGGACCTCGTCCCGGAACGGCGTCACGTCGGGCCCGCCCCACAGGGAGATGGCCCCGAGCCGGAGCCCGTTCCTTTGGAGTGTCATACCGCGGTCCCCGCTCCTGTGGCGCTTCGCCGCGCGTGGGTCGTCGATGCCGCCTCCGAGGACGGCTGCCCCGGCGAATTGGGCTCAGCGTAGGTGGGCCCGCGTCTCGGGTGTCGAGCCCGATCCGCCTCGGCGTCGGTGTGACGACCCGCCGCGGAGTAACGTCATGGTCGACGTCGGCATCCTGGTGCGACGTCGAAGCTCGCCACCGCCCGGCGCGACGGTCACACCGCCGGGCCTGGTTCGTACGCCACCGACGCCTGTCCGGCCGGGACGGGTGCTCCGTGGCGACAGCACGAGCCCGGGGTGGCTCGATGTGGCCAGGACACAGCCCGAGTCGTGGTCGGGTCCAGGCCATGGTGGTGCCACGACCGAGAACGGAATCCGATGGCTGACGTACACCAGCTCGAAGCGGCCATCTGGTCGATCGCCGACGGCATGGGCTCCGACGACGACCTCAGCATGATCGACGCCCACGCCGGCGCGTCCCTGGCGGTGCTCGACCGCCTCATCCTCGAGACCGAGGACCACCTGGCCGGGGTACGAGCACTGCCCGGCGATGAGCGCGACCAGGTCGTCGCCGACTTCACGCAGACGCTCACCAGCCTCCGCGCCACCGCCGCTCGCTTCCGACCGGCAGCCGTCCCGTCGCCATCGCGGTCTCGCGACTGGGGCGACGACGAGCCGGTCCCGGCCGAGATCCTCGAGCCCGAAGAGGTGCAGCTCCAAGCCTCGTGGTCCGGGGGCCAGGTGGTCGTGTGGGCGGGAGGACGCGGTGCGCCGCCCGAGGCCGAAGGCGCGCTCCTGGGGCGGTTGGCAGCGATGGACGGTCCGCCAACGGGCTGGGCTGATCATGCCGCAATCGTGCTGCCGGGCGGGGCGCGCACCGAAGCCCTCGCCATCACCATGAAGGACGCCCTCGGTTGGTTGGTCGCGTTGGGGGGCGGGCACGGTCGCTCCGGCGCCGGCGCCAGCCTCCTCTGGCTCGGCCACGTCGCGCTCGAAGGGGTCCGGCTCGTGGCCCGGGGCTCGATCCTGCCCAGTGTGAAAGTCGTCGACCGCGCCGAAGGTCGGGTGGTCGAGGCCGCGGTGCGGTGGGTGCCGGCACTGGTCGACACCGCGGCAATCGACGCGCTCGCAGCGGCGATGCCGGGGATCGTCGTCATCGCGGGAAGTGGCGGCCGCACGAGCCCGTCGGCGGTGATCAGCGACGTCCTCCACGCCGTGGTGGAGGCGATCGTCACCCAGAGCACCGAGCGCATGGAGCTGCCGGCGCCGCCGCCGAGCGCGAACTCGCCGACCGACCTGGCCGACACCGTCATCGCCCGGATGGACGGCTCCACGTTCCGGGTCAGCGCCGGGCTGGCACCCGACCTGTCCCGGCGACTCGACCAGTGGTCGCAGACCGTCACCTCGCAGGCCCGGCCGAAGCTGGTCGTCCAGCTCGATGCGCCCGATTCCGGCGGCGTCTGGATCGCCACGGTGCATGCTCCGGCGGGCAAGGGCAAGCTGTTGCCGATCGACGCCGCCCTCCGGACCGAGGGCGCCAGCCGGCACCTCGCGTCCGAATGGGCTCGTCTCGGCCGACTCCTCCCGGCGCTCGATCGGGCCGGGTCCCGGAGGCGGGGAAGCGTTGCCCTGAGCCAGGACGAGGCGTGGGCGTTCATGACCGTCGACGGTCCCACGCTGGCCACGGTGGGGTTCGACGTACGGGTTCCGGCGCTCTCGCGACGCAAGGCCCGTCCCGCGCTGCGACTGTTCGCCGAGGCCACGACGGGCACGGTGGTGGGGGCCAATCAGCTGAGCAACGTGGCCTGGTCGGTGCTTTTCGACGATGTCGAGCTCACGGCGGCCGAGGTGGCCCGCTTGGCTCGGGAGGCCCGCCCGCTGGTGTTGTCGCGGGGGAGATGGGTCGAGGTCGACCGGGTCGATCTCGAGCAGGCTGCGGCGGCGCTCGCCGAGCGGGCGTCGATCACCCAGCTCACCGGCGCCGAGATCCTCCGCCAGACGATCGGGCTCGACCGGTCGGGGCTGGCTGGCGGGGTGGTCGTCCACGGCAGCAGCTGGGCCAATGACATCGTCCGACGAGCCGGTGAAGCCACCCACGAGCTGAACTCGCGTCCCGACGGTTTTGTCGGCGAGCTGCGGACGTACCAGGCCGAGGCCTTGGCGTGGTTGGGTTTTCTCGATACCGCAGAGCTCGGGGGCTGCCTGGCCCTCGACATGGGGCTGGGCAAGACCCCCACCGTGCTGGCCCATCTCGCCCGGCGCGCCG
Organism: Actinomycetes bacterium; assembly: GCA_031362415.1. Taxonomy (GTDB): domain Bacteria; phylum Actinomycetota; class Acidimicrobiia; order IMCC26256; family VFJJ01; genus VFJJ01. The sequence goes on from JANLSK010000081.1 coordinate 22,618, forward strand.
TCGAGGGCACCGCGCTGGTCATCGCGCCCGCCGCGGTCGTCGGGAACTGGGCCGCCGAGGCGGCGCGGTTCGCTCCGGGACTTCGCGTTGTCGTGCACCACGGGGCAGCACGATCGTCGGCCCACGAGCTCGAGGCCGAGATCGCCGGGGCCGACATCGTCGTCACCACGTACGCCACCGCGGTTCGCGATGTCGAGGCCCTCGTGGCCACCAACTGGCGTCGGATGGTGCTCGACGAGGCGCAGGCGATCAAGAACCCGGCGAGCGAGACCGCGCAACAGCTCCGCCGCATCCCGGCCCGGACCCGTCTCGCGCTCACCGGAACGCCGATCGAGAACGGGCTGGGCGATCTGTGGGCCATCCTCGACTTCACCAATCCCGGCCTCGTCGGACCCCGGCCGATGTTCATCGCGCAGATGTCGGGCGACGGCGAAGCGGCCCTGCGGGCGTTGAACGGGATCCTCCTGTTCCGTCGCACCAAGGCCGAGCCGGTGGTTGCCGCCGAGCTTCCCGACAAGATCGACGAGCTCGACCACTGCACCATGACGGCCGAGCAGATCGGCTTGTACCAGGCGGTCCTCGACGACCTCGTGGCCCGAGCGTCGGCGCCGGTGATGGCCGCCGTCGCTGCTGCCGACGGGGCGAATGGCGACGGCGCCGACGGGGGAGACGACGACGAGCCGCTCGATCTTGCCGATCCCGGGGCCCGCAAGAAGGGGGCCATCTTGGCCGCCATCACAGCGCTCAAGCAGATCTGCAACCACCCGGCGGCGTACCGCGACGACGGCCTCCCGCTCACCGGACGGTCGGGCAAGCTCACCCGACTCGAGGAGATCGTGGAGTCGGTGTTCGCAGCCGGCGAACGCATCCTCGTGTTCACCCACTTCGCCACGTGGGGACGCCGGCTGGCCCAGCATCTCAGCGAGGTCACCCGGGTCCCGATCGCTTGCTACGACGGGAGCCTGGCCCGAGGGGTGCGCGATCGGCTTGTCGCCGACTTCCAGAACGGCACCGGTCCGGCCGCCATGGTGCTGTCGCTCAAGGCTGGGGGCACGGGCCTGAACCTGACCGCAGCCAACCACGTCGTGCTCTACGACCGGTGGTGGAACCCGGCGGTCGAGGACCAGGCCCGCGACCGGGCCTGGCGGATCGGGCAGGGCCGAACGGTGATCTCGCACCGTCTCGTGTGCCCGGGGACGGTCGACGAGCGGGTCGAGGAAGTCGTGGCGGGCAAGCGCCACATCGCTGAGGTCGTGCTGCAACGGTCGAGCTCGATCGCCGACTTGAACACCGATCAGCTCCGCCTCGCGCTCGGGCTACGACCCGACGAGCTCCTCAAGGAGGACGACCTGTGAACCGCCCCCAGCGCTCCCGCACCAACCAGCGTCGCCGGCCTCACGCGAAGACCCCGGCAGCGGTCGACGTCTGGCGATCGGCCTGTCCGCTCCCCGACATCGAGCCCATCGTGGTCTCTGGCGACCCGGAAGCCCTGGTGCGCTCCCTCGGTGATCCCCCCATGACCAACGGGCACACGGCTGGTCATTATTTCGCGGCGGTCATCGAACGGGCCGCCGGCGTCGCCGGCGCGCTCGCGCTCAGTGTCGACCTCCTGGCCCGACCATCCGACGAGTGACGGCTCGCCGCCGCCCCGCCCCGCCCCGTCTCGTCCCGTCCCGTCCCGTCCCGTCCCGTCAAACAGGATCGACATCGATGCAGACTGAACCCGTCGTCGACCGTCCACGCGGTGTCCGAGCGGCAGGCGTCGTCGCAGCGGCTGCGCTGGGCGCCGTCATCGTGGTGTTGGCGATCACCGGGGGCGAGGGCCCGCTCACGGCGCCCAAGGCGATCGTCCTCGGTGCGGTGGAAGGGATCACCGAGTATCTCCCGGTGTCGTCCACGGGGCATCTGCTCGTCACACAGCGCCTCCTCGATCTCGGCTCGGGCACCGGGAAGACCGCGGCCGACACCTATGCCATCGCCATCCAGGTGGGCGCCATCCTCGCCGTGGTCACCCTGTACCGGCGCCGGATCGCCCAGCTCGCTGCCGGGCTGGTCGGCCGCAACGCTCCCGGCCGCGACCTGCTCGTGCGCCTGGCCATCGCGTTCACGCCCGCGGCCGTCGTGGGGATCGCCTTCGACAGCACGATCAAGGACCACCTCTTCGGTCCCTGGCCGATCGTGGGGGCCTGGGCCGTCGGCGGAATCTTTCTGCTCTGGTGGAAACCGCGCGCCGGTGGGCGTCCCCTCGAAGCGATCACCGTCCGCAGCGCGGCGCTCATCGGCTGTGCCCAGACCCTGGCGCTGTGGCCCGGGGTCAGCCGCAGTCTCGTCACCATCGTCGCCGCGCTGGCCGTGGGGCTCGAGATCGGCGCTGCGCTCGAGTTCAGCTTCCTGCTCGGCCTGGCCACCCTGACCGCGGCCACCGTCCTCGACCTGGCCCAGGACGGGCAGACCCTGCTCGACGACTACGGATGGCGGATGCCCCTCCTCGGTGTGCTCGTCGCCTTTGTCACGGCGGTCGCCGCGGTCGGCTGGCTCGTCTCCTATCTGCGTGACCGGCCGTTGGCCATCTTCGGCTGGTACCGCATCGCCGCCGCGGCCGTCACCGTCGTGCTCATCGGCACCGGAGCGATCTGACGCAGCGGCCGAGGCGGCACCGGCCGCCCCGGCCCCGGCGTCCGTCGGGTCTGGTCTTGTCGGGTCGTGTCGCGGCGGGTCTTGTCTGGGGGTCATGTGAGGGTCGAGCGACATGAGCTGGTGACCTCGGGGCTGGGGATGGTGCAGTTCCCGGTCGAGCTCGTGGCGAGCGAGCCTGTCGGCGATCACATCATGGGAGTGGTCGTTCAGGCCTGGTTGAGCCGCTACCCCGTGCAGCGGTGGGGTCTGGCCTGGCTCACCGGGGGCGGTATGAAATTGCGGTTCCGCCGTCATCTCACGGCCGGGCTCAACGTCACGGTCCTGGTTGAACAGGGCACGGGTATGGGGCTGCAGGTGCTCGACGGAGATGGTGTGCTGATGGCCGACGGCTCGGCCCATCTCGACGGTCAGCGCGACGTGCTCGACGGTCTGAGCACGTTGCATGAGTTGCATGAGCTCGCAGTGCGGGCTGGCCTCGCCGAACCCGCTGCCATGGGAACGGCCTGGCGAGGGACCGAACTCACGGCCGTACCGGTATCCGCTTCTCCCGAGATGCTCGAGGGCCTCACGTTCAGCGCACCGGCGTTCGCCTTCGATGCCGAACGCGACCTCAGCTTCGCCGACGAGGTCGACCCTGCCGGTTGGTGGCGGCGGACCTGCTGCGCCCACCCGGCCTGGGTGGTGTCGGCCGTCAACGGCGTGCTGCGCCAGACGATCGCGTTCTCGGACGGGCAGTGGGTGCACGCCGGTACCGCAATCACCCACCTGATGCCGATCCCTTCGGGGGCTCAGGTGTTGATCACAGGCCGGGTGGCACGACTGTTCAGTGCAGCTACCCGCGACTTCGCCGTCATCGAGGCCCTCGCCTGTGCCGACGGCGTGCCCGCAATGATCATGGAGCTCACAATCGTCTACCGCTGATCCGATTCCTCGTTCTCGTTGGGGGTGGAGCCGTCGTGGTGACGAACGGGCTGTTGGCTCCGGGGCCGGTGTGGCCGTTGGCTTCTGGGGGCGTCGACCGGTGCGGGCGCTGGCCATTGGCCGGTGTGGCCGGTGGCGTGTGGGCGTGTGGGTGTGTGGGTGTGTGGGTGTGTGGGTGTGTGGGCCTCTCGGCGTCAGGTGGTGCGATCGTGCAGCGGGCCGTCGGGGAGGCGGCCGTCGACATCGGTGAACCCGAAGTGATCGGCGAGAGCCCGGGACGCGACAGCTCGTCCCGACCAGACGGCCCGATCGGCGTCGTTCGCGGTGGCCAGCGCCGCTGCGGCCCGTCCGGTGAAACGGGGCGACTCGGCGCGACTCACGTCGAGCGCCGCAGGAACCAGGCCCGCCTTGACCGCCATGTCGATGCGCTCGGTACGCACGAAGCCGGGCCACAGCGAGACGACCGACACGCCGTGCGGGGCCAACTCGTGCGCCGTGTCGGCCGTCAACCGGTCGAGAGCGCACTTGCCCACCCCGTAGGCCACGCTCCAGGCGTACTCGATGGCGCCCGACGAGCTGATGTTGACGATCAGGCCCCGGTGGGCCGCGACCATCGAGCGTGCCGCCAGCGCGCTGGTCACGTAGGCCGAGCGGGTCCCGACGCCGACCATGTCATCCCAGTTCGACAGCGGAACGTCCCAGAACGGCCG
>JANLSK010000126.1:0-3548 GCA_031362415.1 Actinomycetes bacterium
TGTTGACGAGCACGTCGATCCGTCCCTGCTCGTCGGCGATCCGCTGGAACACGGCCTCGACGGCCCGGTCGTCACGATGGTCGCAGGTGACGGCGATCCCGGTGCCGCCTGCCGCCGTCACCTCCGCCGCTGTTGCTCCGACCGTTCCCGCGAGCGGATGGTCGTGGTCACCGACCGATCTCCCGGTCACGTACACCGTGGCCCCGGCCGCTCCGAGCTCGAGCGCGCACCCCTTGCCCACCCCCCGGCTGGCCCCGGCCACCAGGCACACCTGACCTTCCAATGATCTCATGGCACCCATCTTCGCATCCTGTCGCTCTCGGCGGGAACGGGGCGGGGAGTGGGCGGGGAGCGGGCCGGACCTGGCCGGGGCCGGGGTTCAGTAACCTGTCCGTTCCATGCCGGGACTCAAGCGCCGCAAGGTCGACATGGTGATGTTGGGCGTGGGGGCCATCGGCTTCGCCGTTGTCGCCGCCATCGGAGCGGCGATCGGCGACACGGAGCGGGTCGCCGCGATCTGGACCGTGGCGGCGATCGAGGGCGACGGTTCTGCCGAGATCGTGGAGGTGATCGACTACGACTTCGGCTCGTCGTCGCGCCATGGGATCTACCGTGATGTCCCGGGTCTCGACGAGCGGGCGGCGATCGACGTGTCGTCGGCGTCGGCTCCTGACGAGGTGTTCGTCTCGGGGTCGGTCTTCGAGACCCGTATCCGGGTTGGTGATCCGTCGCGCACCATCCGGGGCCGGCACCGCTATCGCATCGGGTATCCGCTGCCGTCGCTCGTCGATGACGGCGCGGTGGCGTGGGATGTCGTCGGCACGAGCTGGGAGGTTCCCATCGCCGAGGTCGAAGCCCATGTGCTGACTGGATTCGAGCTCGTCGATCCCCGCTGCGTCTCGGGCTCGTTCGGGGAGACGAACCCGTGTGCGGTGGACGTCGTGGCTCCGGGGCATCTCGTGCTCCGGTTCGACGATCTCGCTCGAGGTGAAGGTGCCACCCTGTACGCCGACATCGGCGCTGCACTCGACGCCCCTGCGCCCGTCCCCATCGAGCCCACCGGACGCCCATCCGATCCCGGTTCGGGCATCCTGCTTCCGATGCTCCTCGGCCTGTGGGGAGCCTTGGCGGCAGCGTCGGTGACGTCAGTGCTCGTACGCCGAGCGGGTAAGGAGCGCGTGGCAACCGGAGGAGCCGCCGATGCCGCGTTCGCCGGTCCGGGATCGGGGCACAGCGGTCGCGGTGAGGAGCGAGTCGATCTGACCGAGTTGGCGGCCATGACGACGATCGAGTTCGCTCCGCCTCCAGAGCTCACGCCGGCTCAGGGAGGAGTGCTGCTGACCGAGACGGTGGCTCCGGCGCACAAGGTCGCCTGGCTCGTCGGGGCGGCCAACGACGGATATCTCGACCTCGAAGGCGACGGTAAAGACGTGACCCTCGTACGGCGGGCCCGGCACGATGGACCACCGGCGCTCACCCTCGACACCGCCTTTGCCGGACGCGACCGTGTCCCACTCGGGAAGTACGACCCCGCGTTCGCTGCGGCCTGGACCTCGCTCGGCTCCGAGCTCCAGGGCTGGCGTCGCGGCAGTTCCCTGTGGGACCTCGGCGCTGAGCGACGCCTGGTGCGGGTGCGTGTGCTGGGGGTCCTGGCCGCACTGCTGGGCGCTGGAGCCACCGGGATTGCGGCCGCCTTCGCCAACCGCTCCGGTGGACTCTGGCTGGTCCTCCTGGTGCTGGGCTCTGCTGCGGGAGGGGCCGGTTTCTCGGCCGCCCTCCGAGCTTGGGAGCTCCGCGTTCGCACGCCCGCCGGCTCCGCGATGTGGCTCCGGGTCGAGTCCTTCCGCCGTTTTCTGTCCGAATCTGAGGCATACCATGCCGAAGAAGCCGCCAAGCGAGGTGTGCTCAGGCAGTACACCGCCTGGGCCGTCGCCGTCGGCGAGATCGACCACTGGTCAAAAGCCGTAGCCCGCTCAGGCGCCATCGTCGACCCCGTCGCCGCCAATTACGCCCTCATCGCCCCGTCGCTCATGCGCATGACCTCCACCACCTCAGTCAAGCCGTCATCGAGCAGCGGCGGCGGAGGTGGCGGCGTCGGGGGTGGCGGCGGCGGAGGTGGCGGCGGCTCCTGGTGACCCCGGTGCTCGGTCGCTGGTCCCGACCACAGACACCGGCATCCTCAAGCCCCACTGCTAGCGTGACGTACCCAACGCGGGTGTAGCTCAATGGTAGAGCTCCAGCCTTCCAAGCTGGCCATGCGGGTTCGATCCCCGTCACCCGCTCCAAGCATTTGTGCAGGTGAGAGGCTGTTTTGGTGAGCCTCGGGGGTGGGTCTGGAGGGGTGTCGGAGGGGCTCATCCCGCGTCCATCCCGCGAGCGGTTCTTCGTTTCGGATGGTGCCGGTTGCGGTCATTGGGTTTCCTCCGCGTCGTCGGGCTCGTCTGGGGTCACGGTGGGTGGTGACGGTCGGGTGGGTTCGATGTAGCCGCTGATGGCTTGGGCGATCGTGTCGTCGCGTTGTTGAGTGGCGTGCAGGTAGCGCATCGATGCCTCGGTGGAGGCATGCCCCATCCGGTGCATGAGCTCCTTGGTCGATGCCCCAGCCGACGCGGCGATGGTGTTGGCGGTATGTCGCAGATCGTGGAAATGGAGATGGTCGAGCCCGAGCGGGCCGGTCGCCTTGCGGAACTTCATGCTCCAGTTCGTACGCCGGAGGATCGCTCCCTTGGGGCCAGGGAACAGCCGCCCGTCGGGGCCCGGCTCGGCATATGCGTCGATGTGCGCCCGGAGCTCGGGGATGAGCACGCTCGGGAGGTGGAACTTCCGCCGGCCGGCTTCGGTCTTGGGTGGACCGAGGATGAACTCACCACCCGACTCGCTGATCTTCTCCTCGACGGTGATCGTCCCAGCCTCGAGATCGATCCGTTTGCGGGTAAGCGCGAGCAGCTCACCCCAGCGGAGCCCCCCGAAGCCGGCGAGCAGGATGAGCGCCCGATAACGCGGTTCGATCGCGTCGGCAAGCCGCCAAACCTGTTCGGGGGTGGCGACGGGCCGTTCGGCCGTCTTCTCCTGGCCGGCCTTGGCCAGCATGCACGGGTTACGGATGATGATCTCGTCGGCCACCGCAGTGTTGAGGATCACCCGGAGCACCCGGTAGGCCTTGGCCGGCACAGTCGTGCCGGGTTTGGACCTGACCAGCCCAGCATTCCAGGTACGCACCATGGCCGGCGTGATCTTCGCCATCGGCACCTGCCCGAGCGGCGGCAGGACGTAGGCGCGAAGGAGCTGTTCGTAGAGATCGCGGGTGCGCATCGCCAGGGTGGGATGTCCGAGCAGCCAGTCCCAGGCGTATTTCTCCAAGAGGACCTGGCCGGCCCGATGGTCGACCGACAAGCCCCGGGAACGCCGGCCGAGCTCTTCTCGTTCGAACTCGTCGGCTTCGCGCTTGGTGCGGAACGTCCGGCAGTACTCGGACCCGTCAGGCCGGCGCAGGCGCACGTCCCACCGGACGCCCGTGCCGGTCTGACGGGACTTGACGCTCACGGCCG
>JANLSK010000128.1:0-17753 GCA_031362415.1 Actinomycetes bacterium
CAGGTGGTCAACGGCAGCGGGGACTGCGGCTGCTGTGGAGGGGCCGGGAGTCGAGAGCGGCGCGTGGTGCTGGTCGAGGTGGCAGCTCGGGACTCGGAGCGGGACTCAGGACGGGTAGCCAGGGAGCCGGTGGCCGGTCCCGGCTGGATGGCACGCGAGACGCCGCTCAGGCCTATGAGCTCTTCGAGCGCGGCGCGGGGAACGCGCAGGCACCGGCCGATCACCAGGACTGGTAAGCCCTCCCGGCCCTGGGTCTGCCGGAAGAGCTGCGCCTGCTCGTACGCGAGGCCGCGCCCGACCTCAGGACGGCGGCGGCTTCCTCGACCGTGAGCACTTCGGGAAGGACGCGGACCTCACCGGCGGCTGGTGCCTGGGCGGGGTTCGGAGTCATGAGTCGGAAGTTACGCCGGTGTGATTCCCAGGTCGACACGTAGAATGATCGTGCTACGTACAGGTTGACACTGGCGGACACTGGCGGACACAGACCGGTACTGGGGGACACCAGATGGACCAGGAAATTTCTCGAGCGAAGCAACGATCACGGCGTCGAGATGCCGTTGGGGTACGTATGAGCCCGAATCAGGTGGTGGCCTGGAACCTGGCCCGGGCCCGTGAGCTACGCGGCTGGACCCAAAGCCACGCCGCCGAGGCGCTGGCACCGTTCCTGGGGAGCACCTGGTCGAAGGCTTCCTTCTCGCAAGCCGAACGCTCCGTCGCCGGGAAAATCATCAGGAAGTTCGACGCCGACGAGCTCGTCGCCCTTCACCCGCACCTTCGACCTCCCCGTCGCCTGGTTCTTCCTCCCCCCACCCCCCATCGACGCCGAAGGGAAACCGACCAGGCTGTCAACACCCGACGCCAAGCGCTTCGGCACCGAGATCGCGCTACTCGTCGATCTCGTGTTCGGGACCGAACAGAGCCAGCCGGTCATCGCTCAACGCCTCCACGAGTTCATCAGCGCGCTCGGCCCGTCAGGCCTGACACGCGCCCAGAAACGTGTGGCCGCACTCGCCGCGCAGCGGGCCGACGCCATCATGACGACCGTCCTCGGAGAGATCGGTCAGTGGCAGACCTCGCTCCGCACCATCGCCAACCACCTCGAAGACCTCGAACATCGCGCACGCATCGTCATCACCGACCACGACGTGACTGAGGACACTCCCGGAGGCTGACCGTGGCCCGCGTCCGCAAAGCGATGCCGGGCGGGGCTGGAACGCTCAATGCCGGTCGACACCCGGTTGCGAGCGCGACCATCCCGGCGTCGCGGCTATGCGTTTGCGATGTCGGTGATCAGTCTGGTGACGAGCGTTCGGGCCTCCTGGTAGGGGAAGCGGGTGTCGTCTGGTATGTCGAGCGCCAGCCAGAGCAGCGGCCAGTCGGGCCAGTCGGGCAGGACCGGCGGCCAGGGATGCTTGTTGCGGTGAGCGAACGTGTCCTCGCACGCCGCTTTGGTGTGGGCCAGCCCGGCGTCGCGCGCTATGGCCGCGAGCAGGAGGATGTCGAAAAGGTCGTGGACGCGGGGGTTGGTGCCCTCGTCAGGGATCTCGCTGCACGCGTGCAGCTTCTGCGCGATCTGGTAGTGGACACCGAGCACAACGACTTCGCCAGCCGGGCCGAGCTGCACCCGGTCGAGATCGACTGCATTCGGGACCCGTTCGAGGAGTACGAAGGATCCGGCCTCGGCTCGGCCGAGCTCGAACGCCATGGTGGCGAACGGCCGGGCCTTGTAGCTGATTTTGATCTTGCACCGCTGCGGCGGCGGGTTGATTCCAGCTCGGATGATCTCCGCCCGGTCGGTGAGTATCCCAGTGAAGCCCTCCCACCCTCCTGCCAGTCGGTGAGCGATCTCGGCGAAGGCGTCGTCCACGTCGATGTTGACGAGGGCGTCGACGTCCCGCGACGCTCGAGCGGTTGGCCCGAAGCGCAGCTCCAGGCTGGCGCCACCCTTGAACGCGAGCCGGGCTTCGCCTTCGCGATCGAGGCCGTCGAGCATCGTGGCCAGTACTGAGATGCTGACCAGTCGTCGGAGCCGCCCGGCCGTTGTCTGTGCGGCCTCGTCGTCTTTGGACCAGCGGTCGATCAGCCGTTCGAGATGGGCCTTGTCGCCGGGACGCCGTTCAGTCATCGCCGCCTCCCGGTCGGCGACCTCGGGCAGAATTACGGTCGTACAGAGCAACCCGGAGCCGGGCCGCGGTCTCGGTGCCGATGTGTTCTCGGGCCAGGGCCCGGTGGATCGCCTGCTCGATCATGTCGCCGGCGACGCCATCGGCGATCGATTGGCGGATGGCACAAGCCGGGGTGACGGTGGGGATGCCCTGGGTCTCGTCACGGTCCTCGGTGCGCAGCCGCGCCTGTTGCACGTGGTACAGCCGGCCGTCCTGGCGTCGAGGCCGGTAGTCGGGTGGGACAGCCACGTGGATTTTTCGAGGGTTCACGTCGGCCAGGTCCCACAACGCGAGCGCCGTCTCACCCACGATGACCCCGCGACCCTTGGCCCACAAGACGGCCTCCATCAACTCCGTGTACTCGTCGATCGGTATCGCCGGGATCCGGTAGACGCCCTGAGCCCGCCGCTCGACGACACCCCGAGCTGCCATCTTGCGTACGTACCCGTCGCCCACCCCGACCTCCGCAGCCTGGGGCAGCGTGAACAGACCGTGCTGAGGCGCAGCAACCTCGAGCAACCTCGCCAGGGTCTCGGCCATGGGTAATACCATACCTGATCCGGTACGGTTTTGCCCCCCACAGCGTTCGCCACCCACCAACAGCTACCTGCGGCCCGACCGGTCTTGACCGCACCTGAGCGTTCGCTCGGTCCGGTAAGGGCCTACCGTGCATCGACGCGTCAGATGGGGAAGGGACCCGAACGATGAGAGGCAGCGTCAAGAAGGAAGGCTCGTCGTGGATGTTCGTCGTCGATCATGGCGTCGACCCGGCGACGGGCAAGCGGCGCCAGGTGAAGCGCCGCGGGTTCCGTACCCGTAAGGACGCCGAGGCGGCGCTGAACGAGACGTTGAAGACGGCGGCCGATGGTGGCCCGCTGACACCGGCACGGATGACGGTCGCCCGGTTCCTGCTTGGTGAGTGGCTTCCGGCCGTCCGGGCGACATTGGCGCCCACGACCCGGGCGACGTACACGGTCGTGGCCGAGAAGTACATCGCTCCCCGCATCGGTGCACTGCCGTTGGGCGGAGTGACCCCCGCGGTGTTGAACAAGCTCTACGGGCAGCTTCTCGAGAGCGGCGGCCGTGGGGGGGCCCCGTTGGCGGCGAAGACGGTCCGGCATTCGCACACCGTGCTGCACAAGGCGTTCGCCGATGCGGTCAAGTGGGGTGTGATCGCCCGGAACCCTGCAGAGGCCGCCGACCCACCGGCCGTGGGGGATCGCGCGATGCACGTCTGGTCACCCGCGCAACTCCGCCGCTTCCTGGGCCATGTCGCCGATGATCGGCTCGCACCGTGTGGTTGCTGTTCGTCACGACGGGGATGCGGCGTTCCGAGGTCGTCGGACTGCCATGGTCGGCGGTCGATCTCGAGGCGAGCCGGCTCGCAGTCACGCAGACCGCAGTCGTCGCCGGCCGGGAGCTCGTGATCGCATCCGCGACGAAGACCACGAAGAGTCGGCGTGTGATCGCGCTCGATCCGGTCACCGTCGCAGGGCTGCGGGAGCATCGACGCCGGCAGCTCGAGGAGCGGATGGCGTGGGGACCGGCCTGGCGTGATCACGGGCTCGTGTTCTGCCGTGAGGACGGCACGCCGATCCCGCCTGATTGGGTCACCCGGACCATCGGCCGGCTCGCCGGCCAGTGCGGGCTCGAACCGATCCGGGTGCACGACATGCGCCACAGCTACGCGACCGCCGCGCTCGCCTCCGGCGTGCCAACGAAGGTCGTGTCGGAACGGCTCGGCCACGCCACCACCGGCATCACCCTCGACCTCTACAGCCACGTCATGCCCGGCATGGACGAACAAGCCGCCCGCACCATCGCGACGCTGATCCTCGGTGACAGCGGCTAGCTCGACGCCGGGGAGTCGTCGGGGCTCAACGCCGCAAGCTGCGCCGGTATCTCGAAGAGGTTCCGGAGAACCTGGGTCGTGAACCGCAACGCCCGGTCGACCTCGGCATGCTCGAGCCGCGCATCGGTAGCGTGAGCTCCGATGTTGCCCACCGATCTCACGTGGTCGAAGACCTCCGAGAACTGCTTGGTGATCAGTCCCTTGTCGGTGAGCTTCTTGATTGCGCTCGCCAGGGGGAACGCCTTGACCTCGAAGTGCGCTGCCGCCGCCTCCAGTGTTCGACGAAGCTGTACGGCGGCTGCATCGGGCACACCGGCGAGAAGCACCCTGCGAGCATCGCCGTAGTACCTCGCCACGTCTTCGGGAAGATGATCGACGTCGATCACCCGGATCTCCTCAGGGACGACACCGATCTCGTGGTTGGAGGTCTCCTGCGGGCTCGAGGTTTCGACAGCGATCGCTCCCCCACATGCCGGGCATGTCATGAACGCCCATGTACGACTCCGCCGCGTGGCAGCCGCAGGGACGGTCGTGTTCGTGGAGAGCACGTTCATCTGTCCGTGGCGGAGACCGCACCACGGGCAGTCGCGGAAGGCCATGTCGTTGTCCCAGCCCATCCGCGGGATCCTTCGCTCGTCTCCCGTGACCAAATCCGTGACCAAAGATTCAGAATCTCGTGACCAAACCGTGACCACGGGCACTGATGACCGAGCTTCAGAATGCCGCTCCGATGGCGTTTCCGCAGGTCGATGATGGTGTCGAAGGGGGGACTTGAACCCCCACGAGGTTGCCCTCACTAGGCCCTCAACCTAGCGCGTCTGCCTGTTCCGCCACTCCGACAAGTGGGTGTGACGCCGGGATCGCGGTCTCGGCGGCGCAGCATTGTACCAACGGGCGCCGGGCTCATCGCCATTGGTTCGGCGTGTGCGACCGGCGCGCTGCGGAAGGCTCGTCGTCAGGTCGATACCGTCCCGCTGGTGGCGACGGTGGATGCGGCCGAGAGGGTGGAGCTGATGACGGTGGGGGCGCCGCTCCCCAGGAAGAAGATGCCGGGGTAGCCGGCGGTCTCGAAGCCGCGGCTGGGATTGCGGCGCAGGGTCGAGACTTCGAGGCGAAGCGTTCCGGTCCGGTTGTTGCTCACGAAGAAGATCGCCCCGCCGCCTTCTCGGGCGTCGTTGTCGTTGATGATCGTGCCGGCGACGGTGAGCGTGAACAGGTTGCCGTCGAGGCAGATCGCTCCGCCGTTTCCGCCGCCGGGCGTGCCGGCCCGGGCCGGGTTCGCTCCGACGCCGACGGCGGAGTTGTGGGTGAGGACGCTGTTGAGCACGATCCACGACACGCCGATGCTGCTGAGCGCGCCCCCGTTCGAGCAGGAGTTGCCCAGACCCGGGCCGCCCCCGAAGGTGCTGTTGACCACGTACACGGGCTGGCCGCCAGACTGGCTCAAGGCTCTGACCGCGCCGCCCCCCACATCGGTCCCGGTGGTGTCGCAGACGTTTCCGGTGAAGCGGGCGTTGACGATCCGCAGACGGCCACCGCGCACGAAGATCGCTCCCCCGCCCCCACCTTCGGCCGTCTCACCGATCGACGATCCCTCGCGGAAACCCAGGTTCTGGACGACCAGGCGGGGATGGTCCTGATCTTGGCAGTGCGACGTGGTCCACACCTGGCTGCGGTCGCAGGTGTTCATGTACAGGATGCGTCGCTGCCCGGCTCCGCTCAACGTCACCAGGCCGCCGCCGTCGATCACGATGTCGGGCCCGGTGTTGTTGAACACCTTGGCGGTCGCCAGCATGGTGATCACCAGCGGGTCGGGGCCGCAGTTGAACGTGATGATCCCGCCGCGGGCCACCGCGTCGACCACCGCTGCCGAGGTACAGCTCGCCGGCGAGCCCGTGCCGATCACCCGGTCGGGGCGCGACGTGTCGGCCAGCCCGGCACCGAGAGGGACGGTCGCCCCGCCGGCCGGGTTCCCGGGGAGGGCACCTCCGGGGAGCCCGCCGCCGCCTGGCGCAGGTGCACCGTCGAGCGCCCGAGCCCAGACTGGCACCCCCGGACCGAAGACGTAGATCGCCCCGTCGCTTCGGGCCAACACGTACCAGTCACCAGCGAGCCCGGCCGCGATGCCGACGATTCCCAGGAGACTCGTGAGCTCGGGCCGACCGCCGATCGATCCGAAGAACTGCTTGTCGGAGAAGTTGAACACGCCACCGTCGGAGCCGACCATCAGATACCCGTTGCCGTAGGCGATCATCCCGACGACGGGACGGTTCAGTCGTATCGAGCCCAGCGAACCCCGGAACGGGGCGTCGAACGCGAACACGCCACCATCGCCGGCGACGAACCAGTAGCCGACGCCGTCGGGATCGGGGACAAGGCCGATGGCCGGGCTGTTGAGGCGCAGGTTCCCCGTCGATCCGGCGAACCGGGCCGAGCCGAAGCTGAACACGCCACCATCGGCCCCCAGCATCCAGTACCCGAGCCCGTCGGCTGTCGCGGCAACGTCGACGATTGGGGCATTCAGCGGCGTCGCACCCAGATCGCCAAAGGCTCGGCCATCTCCTGCAGGGAACGCCCGTCCCCGGTCGGAGAACAGCACGTACCCGCTCGCCGTCACGACCATGGTCACGAACCGCTCGCCAGCCACGAGGACGGGCGGCGCGCCGTAGGTCCGTGCGGAGCCCAGCGTCGCCGCGATCCCCGAAGGGCTGAGCAGGAAGGCTCCAGCTCCGTCGGGCGTGAGGGTGATCTCGCTCACGCCCGAGACGGCAGCCGTGGTGACGGTGCCGTTCCCACCGCTCGCCCCGGCACCCGCACCCGCGGGCAACGATTCCGCGGGAGCGGTAGACGTGGAGATCGCCGCAACGAGCGCGCCAGCAATCACCGTCGCCACAAGCCGAGACCAACGCCGGCCAGCACGTCCACAACAGCCGGTACCCACGTCACCCACGACACCACCCGCAGCTACCACACCGTTTTCATCGACCGGCCCGAGCTGGATCTTGGGTGCTCGTTCGCCAAGCCCCTGGAGAGTGCACGCCATTCGCCCGGATCGTGCCACCATCGTCGAGCGCCCGGGGTCAAGGGCACGTGAAGATCGCCCCAAGACCTGCCGGGTGACCGGCATCGCGTCAGATCCCGGGTTGGACCTCGGCGAAGTGGCAGGCCACAGGATGACCGGCACCGCGGTCGACGAGCGCGGGCTCCTCCTCGGCGCAGATGTCCTGGGCCTTCCAGCACCGGGTGCGAAAGCGACAACCCGACGGCGGGTCGAGGGGCGAGGGCGGGTCGCCTTCGAGCACGATCCGCGTGCGGTCACGCTCGAGCACCGGGTCGGGCACGGGGATGGCCGACAGGAGCGCCTGGGTGTAGGGGTGCGACGGTCGCAGGTAGATGTCGTCGCGGGTGCCGATCTCGACGATCTTGCCCAGGTACATGACGGCCATGTCGTCGCTGATGTGGCGGACGACCGAGAGGTCGTGGGCGATGAACAGGTACGAGAGCCCCAACCGGTCCTGGAGGTCCTCGAGCAGGTTCACGACGCCGGCCTGGATCGACACGTCGAGCGCCGAGACGGGCTCGTCGAGCACCAGCACCGTGGGCTCGAGCGCCAAGGCCCGGGCCACGCCGATGCGTTGGCGCTGACCGCCGGAGAACTCGTGCGGGAACCGGTTCCCGTGCTCGGGATTGAGGCCCACGAGCGCCAACAGCTCGCGCACCTTCTCCGACCGATCGCCGGGCAGACGATGGATGGCCATGGGCTCCTGGATGATCGAGGCCACGGTCATGCGGGGGTCGAGCGACGCGTACGGGTCCTGAAACACGATCTGGAGCTGGCGCCGGAGCTGACGCAGCTCCCGTCGCCCCATGGTGGTGAGCTCACGACCCTCGAAGCGGATGGAGCCCGACGTGGGTTCGATGAGCCGCAGCAGGCACCGGCCGACGGTCGACTTCCCGGAGCCCGACTCACCGACGAGGCCCAGCGTGCGACCGACCCCAAGCGTGAACGACACGCTCGAGACGGCCTGGACCACCCGGGCGTTGCGGCGCAGCAACGAAGCGCCGCTGATGGGGAAGTGCTTGACGAGATCCGTGACGGTGAGGATCGTCTCGCCAGGAGAGAGAGCTGGAGAGCCCGCTGGCGCGTCGGCTGCGTTGCCGGGATCGACGGTCGTGGATTCGGTCACCGCTGCGCCCACGTGTCGGCAATGAGCTCGTCGGCGAAGAGACAGGCCGAGAATCGGGCGTCCTGCACCGCGACGAGCGCAGGAGGGTCGCCCGTCGTGCACGCATCGCGAGCCATCGGACAGCGGGGGTGGAAGGCGCACCCCGCGGGGGGATGCAGCATCGACGGCGGTGTCCCAGCGATGGGCACGAGGCGTTCCGTGTGCAGCCCGGGCCGGGGCAGGGAGCTGAGCAGACCCCGGGTGTACGGGTGGAGCGGGTTGGCGAAGATTTCGAGCACCGACCCCATCTCGACGCCCCGCCCGGCGTACATCACGTGCACCCGCGACGCCATGCGGGCGATCACACCGAGGTCGTGGGTGATGAACACGATGGCGGTGCCGATCTGCTCCTGGACCGTCCGCATCACCTCGAGGATCTGCGCCTGGATGGTGACGTCGAGTGCCGTCGTGGGCTCGTCAGCGATGAGCACGTCGGGATCGTTGGCGATGGCCATGGCGATCATCGCCCGCTGCCGCATGCCTCCGGAGAACTCGTGCGGGTACTGCCGGGCTCGCAAGCCCGGCTGGGGGATGCCGACCAGCTCGAGAAGCTCGGCGGCCCGACCGGCCACGACACGGTCGGAGAACTGCGGATGGTGTGCCTGGACCATCTCCGCGATCTGATCGCCGACCCGATGGCAGGGATTCAGTGCCGTCAACGGGTCCTGGAAGATCATGGCGATCCGGGAGCCCCTGATCGACCGGGCTTCCTTCGCCGACATGCCCATGATCTCGGCCCCCCGCAGGCGGATCGACCCGGAGATCTTGGCCGTACGCGGCAACAGGCCCATGACCGCCAGCATCGTGACCGACTTACCCGATCCCGACTCGCCCACGATGCCCAGGGTCTCACCGGCCCGGACCTCGATGTCGACGCCCCTGACCGCCTGCACCAGACCTTCCTCGGTACGGAACTGCACTGCCAGATCCGAGACCTCCAGGACCACCTCACCGACCCCGCCCGGCATCGGGTGATTGAACGCCGCGCCCGATCCCGGGGCCACGTCAGCCGACCAGGACGGGCGCATCGCTGCTGCCGTCGACGCCAACGGTTGGGGACGTGTCACCTCGGTCATGCCCGGGTCCGTTGCTGCTTCGGGTCGAGGGCGTCGCGCAGGCCGTCACCGAGGTAGTTCACGCACAACACGGTGAGAACGATCGCGATGCCCGGCGCGAGCACCATGTGCGGATGGCTCTCGAGCTGTCCTTTGGCTGCCGAGAGCAGGTTCCCCCACGTGGCCTGCGTCGCCGACTGCACCCCGAAGCCCAGAAACGACAAGGCCGACTCGGTGATGATCGCCGCAGCGATCGACAGCGTCAGGTTGACGACGATGGGGCCCACACAGTTGGGCAGGAGATGGCGCAAGAGGATGCGCGTGTCGGACGCGCCCAAGGCCCGAGCCGCTTCGACGAACTCCTTCTCCTTGAGCGACAGGATCACGCCGCGCACGATACGGGCGGTCTGCATCCAGAAGAACAAGGCCAGGAGCGTCACGATCAGCCGGATCGAACCCTTGGAGCCGAGCACCGTCTCGGCCCAGTCGTGACGCTCAGGGAGCCTGGTCAACACGATCAGGATCACGAGCAGCGGGATGGCCAGGAACAGGTCGGTCACCCGCATCATCGCCGAATCGATCCAGCCGCCGCGATACCCGGCGATGGCACCGATCAGCGCGCCGATGACCACCGAGATGAGGGCCACGGCCATGCCCACCTTCAGCGACACCTGCCCGCCCTGGAGCACTCGGGCCAGAACGTCGGCCTTGAGATCGTCAGTGCCGAACGGATGAGCCCACGATGGCCCGTCGTAGCGAACGGCGGCCGTGTCGCGCTGGTTCTGGTCGAAGTTGGTCAAGAGACTCGGGACGAACACGAACAGGCCGATCAACAACAGCACGACGCCGCTGACCATGGCCAGCCGGTGACGGCGGAACCGCCGCCAGGCCAGCAGCGACGGGGACAGCGGCTTGGCCGTGAGCCCCTGGGCCACGGCCATCGCCGCTGCCGATGTCGCGGCCGAGGAAGGGTCGGACGACGGCCCGCCCTCGACGTTCGGCACAACGGTCGGCGAGCTCACACGATCTCACTCAACGCGGATCCTCGGGTCGAGCACCCCATACAGGATGTCGGCGATCAGGTTGAACACCACGACCGAGACGACCACGATCATCATCCATGGGAGAACCCGGGCGTAGTCGCCGTCACCGAACGAGCTCGTGAAGTACATCCCCATCCCGGGCCACTGGAACACCGATTCGGTGATGATGAGTCCGCCGATGATGGCGCCGATGTCGAGCGCGGCGAACGTGGTGACCGGGATGAGCGCGTTGCGCACGGCATGGCGGACGATCACCCGTCGCTCGGAGATCCCCTTGGCCCGAGCCGTGCGCATGTAATCGGAGCTGAGGACGTCGAGCATGCTGGCCCGCATGAGACGGCTGTAGATGGCGACGCCTTGCACGGCGATGGTGAGCGCCGGCAACACCATGTGGCGCAGGCGGTCGGCGCACAGGCCACACGACTCGCCTGGCGAGTTCATCTGAGAGGTGTAGAAGGGGGTTCCGCCGAACCAGTCCTGGAACTTCAACACCAGCACGAGTTGGAGCACGAGCCCGAAGAAGAACGGCGGCACCGACAAACCCACGAACGACAACCCCGTCGACGTGTTGTCGAACCACGAGTACTGCCTGACTGCGGAGATCACGCCGATGGTGACCCCGAGGGTGATCGTGATGAGCCAGGCGAACAGCCCGAGACGGACCGTGTTCCACATGGCGGAGCGGAGATCGGGCCAGACCTCCTGGCGCGTCTCGAGCGAGATTCCGAGGTCGCCCCGCACGATGTTCTTCAGCCAGATGACGTACTGCTCGGTACCCGACTTGTCGAGCCCGAGCTGCTCCCTGTAGCGCAGCGCATCTTCGCTGCTGATTCCGGGACCCCGGAGCGCGGCAGGATTCGTCGTCGCCTTGATGGCCACGAAGACGATGATGCTGGTGATGAGCAGCATGGGAATCGTCCACAGCAGGCGACGGATCACGTAGCGGAGCACGATGGGCTCTCGGTTGCAGGGACAGGCCGGTGAAGCAGGTTCAGCGACGGGTGGTGCCCGAGCCAGAGCCCGGGCACCACTCGTCGGATGTCGTATGAAACCTCGATCAGGCCTTGACGGACCAATCGAACATGTTGAAGAACGCGCTGTACCCGGTGGAGGTGTACAGGTCGATCGGGCCTTCGATCTGGTCGGTGTCCCACGCCATGATCAACGGCAACTGGTAGAAGGGAATCGCCACCACGTCTTCACGCATGAGGTCGCCGGCTTGGTGGATGAGCTCGACTCGAGCCTCCCGGTCGGGAGTCTCGTCGGACTGCTTCAACAGGTCGGTGGCCTCCTCGTTGCACCAGCCGTAGTAGTTCTGGCCGGAGAAGTCGTTCTCTTCGGTGGGGATCTGGTCGCACGCCCAACTCGTGGTGGCCGTGGGGTCGGGGCTGGCCACCTGGGCGAACAGGCCGATCTCGAAGTCGCGGTTGGGCAGGCGCACCTCGAAGAGCTGTCCGGGCTCGGAGTTGTCGGCCACGAGCTCGATGCCGATCTCGGCCACGGCCGGGATGATCAGCCGCTGGATGGCCTCACGCCGGGCGTTGCCCTGCACGGTCTGCCACTTGATCGACAGGCGCTGACCTTCCTTCTCGTAGATGCCATCACCACCGAGGGCCCAACCGTCGCCTTCGAGGAGCTCGGCCACCTTGGCGGCGTCGTACGACACGTCGGCATAGTCGGTGGTGTCGCACCAGTCGCCGATGGACGGCACCCAGAAGGCGCAGTTCAACAGCTCGACATCGGGGAACGACGGGTGGATCACCTCGGTCAGGATGAGCTCACGGTCGATGGCGTACAGCAACGCCTCACGCACGATCGGATCGGCGATGAGCTGGGCCGAATCGGCGGTCGTGGACTGCTGGCCGAGCCACAGACCCTCGAACGTGGAGCCGGCGCCGAAGCTCAGCGACAGGTTGTCCTGGTCGAGTTGCTCGATGATGTCGGGACGGGGCTGCGGGTAGATGCCCATCACCTCGCCGGCCTTGAGGGCGTTGAGCTCGGTGTCGGTGTCGGCCTGCGGGATCATGATGACCCGCTCCACCAACGGGATCCGGTCGGGATCCCAGTACGCGGTGTTGGCGGTGAGGATGGCCTGCGTCTCGTCGAACGACTCGAGGATGAACGGCCCGCCCGAGAACGGCATGTCGGTGTTGAGCACGTCGGCGATGTCGGGGTTGCCCTCGAAGTAGTCGGCCTTCAGCACGTAGTTGTTGGCCCCGCCGAACAGGTCGGCCCACGGAGCGTAGGGCTTGGTGAACGTGACGATCACCGTCTGCGGGTCGGGGCACTCGACGGTGTCGATGTCCTCGTAGCCCGTGGTGCCCACGGTCCCGGTGGTCTCGAGGTACGCCTGGCGCGTGAACTCGACGTCAGCGCAGGTGATCGGCGAACCGTCGTTCCACACCGCCGCCGGGTTCAGGGCGTAGGTGATGGTGAACGGATCGCTCGAACCCTCCTCGGCGCCTTCGCCGCTGAGGACGGGGTCTCCAGCCAGGAGCGGCGACGGGACGTGGTTGCTTCCCGGATCGAGCTCCATGAGGCGGGGCAGGACATGTTCGATGGTCGCCCAGTGCATCCACGACGATGTGAAGCACTGCGTAACGGGGTTCAGGCACTCGGGCCACTGCTCGGCCCCGAGGATCAGCTCACCCTCGGGTGCGGCCCCGGGTGCCGTGGTGTCAGGCGTGGCCGTGGTCTCGGTGCCGGTGCCCGGGGCGGTCGTCTCGCCGCTGGACACCGTGGACTCGGCGGTCGTTTCGGTGTTGTCTCCGCCTGCTGTGGTGTCGTCATCGTCGTCGCCGCACGCGGCGGCGACCATCATGAGGGCCGAGGCGACGGCTACGAGCCGCCACAGGGCCTGGGTGTGTCGTTTCATGTGATCCCCCTTGGATCGTCTGCCAATTGGCGGCACCGACGTCCGGGGGTTGGCCGCTCGCCGTCCCCCGACGGCCGCACGACTACCCACGTCAATCGAGCCGCAACCCCAACACGACAGTCGCGAAGAAGAAGACGAGGGCCATCAGCACGGTGATGCGGTCGAGATTCTTCTCGACCACCGTCGACCCACCCATCGAGCCTCCCCCGGGACCGCCGAACATGTCGGACAGCCCACCCCCACGACCTGCGTGAAGCAGGATCGTGAGGATCAGGAGGAGCGCAGCGGTGAGATCGATGACGATGAGCAACGCGTTGAGCACGACGTCAATGCCTCTCAGAAGTTACTGGACGGTAACGTTACGACGATTCGCGGCACTCTGCAAGCAACTCCGCCAGCGTAATGCCTACGCGGTCGGTTTTCGTGCGCCGGGCCTCTACCCGGGCTCACCCGGGTAGGAAGCCCAACTGGTGGAAGAGGTCGAGCGAGTCGTGGACGCTCCAGTGCTCAACGATGCGACCGTCCGCGATCTTCTCGATGTTGACTCCACCGAAGGCGACGGCGATCCCACTGGGTGGGTGACCGGCGAAGGTACCAGTGTTGGTACCGCGCAGTGTCCACCGGAAGCAGATCCGGTCGCCGTCGACCAGCTCGTCGTCGATGCTGAGCACAAGGTCGGGGAACGCGCTCCTCAGCCGCCCGAGCTTGTCGCTCAGGAACACCAGACGGCTGCCGTCCTCCCCGGGATCGGGGGACCGGTCGACGAACTCCGGGGCCAGGAGCACGTCAAGAGCCTCCCCGTCGTTCCGATTCAACGCACCGATGAAAGCCCGCGCAAGATCGCTCAGCTCACCTGACATGCTTGCGTCCCCTCCCCGTCCCTGCGATCGCGGGCGCACCCGCACGCCGCCATCGCGAATCCTTGTCGCTATTGCCCGCCCTCGTACTTGAACGAGACCTTGAGCCTCGCCCGGTAGGCCAGAACCTGCCCGTTCTCGACCTGCAGGTCGAGCTGGGCGACCTCGGCGATCCGCAGATCCCGCAACGACAACGCAGCCTGCGCCACTGCCGCTGCCGCTGCCTTCTCCCACGACTCCGAGCTCGTGCCCACGAGCTCGATCACCTTGTAGACGCTCTCAGCCATGATTTCCTCCCGAAGGTCCGATGTGCACGGTGTCCGATGTGTACACGCGACGATTGCCGACCCGAAGCCTGTTGTCAACGGGCACGGCGCTGGGGAATCAACGGGCACGGCACTGGGGTCGACACGCGGTCGTCGTACCCGGGTGAGCTTCGTCGTACCCGGGTGAGCTCCGGAGAAGCTCAGGAGAGAGGTGGCGCCGCGGGGTGTGCCTGCGCGAAGCTCGCTGCGACGAGCAGCCGTCGTCCGTGCGACAGCATCGGCTGCACCCACCGAGACAGGAAGTCCGCCATGGACCTCGATCGGGATGGTGCCATCTCTGCGCTCAACGCCATCGTGGAGCATGAGCTGGCGGGAGCGGTTCGCTACACCCAGTACTCGCTGATGGTCTTCGGGCATGCTCGGATCCCGATCATCAGCTGGATGCGCGAGCACGCCGCCGAAGCGATGGCGCATGCCGTGCTGGCCGGCGAGGAGGTCACGACCCTGGGTGGCATGGTGTCATTGGCGATTGGTGAGCTCGTGGGAACGCATCACCCGTCCGTCGACGACATCATGGAGGAGCTGCTCGCTCACGAGCGCCAAGGTGTGAACCTCTACCACCAGCTCCTCGACGTGACCGAAGGACGCAGCGTGGCGCTCGAGGAGCTCGCCCGCCTGATGATCCGCAACGAGGAGCTCGACGTCTCCGAGATCCAGAAGATGCTCCGCCGTCGAGGCGATGCGTAGCACGGGAAACTCACGGAACGAAGACACAACAATGCATCCCGGCCATGGGAGGATTGGCGATGACGGATCACAGGGTGTACCGGTTGACGGAGATCGTAGGATCATCGAGCGAAGGAGTCGACGACGCCATCCGCTCGGGGATCGAACGAGCGTCGCGGACCTTGCACAATCTCGACTGGTTCGAGGTCGTCGGGGTGCGGGGGGCCCTGTCGGACGGGGTGATCCAGGCCTACCAGGTCACGATGAAGGTGGGATTCCGCCTCGACGAATGACTCGCGCTCAGTGCCGGTAGCGGACGATCTTGGAGAAGTCGTCGGGATCGAGCGACGCGCCGCCTACGAGGGCTCCGTCGATCTCGGGCTGGGCCATGAGGTCGGCGATGTTGCCGGGCTTGACCGAACCGCCGTACTGGATGCGCACGGCGTTGGCCGTGACCTCGCCGAAGGCCTCGGCCACGGTGGCCCGGATGGCGCCGATGGTCTCGTTGGCGTCGTCGGGCGTGGCGTTGCGACCGGTGCCGATGGCCCAGATGGGCTCGTAGGCGATGACGCTGCGCCCGATGTCGGCCGGGTCGACTCCCTTCCATCCGGCCGCGATCTGGCCGGCCACCCACGACCGGGTCTCGCCTGCTTCGCGCTGCTCGAGGGTCTCGCCGCAACACAGGATGGGGATCATCCCGTTCGCAAGCACGGCCTTGGCCTTGCGGTTCACCCACTCGTCGGTCTCGCCGAAGAGCTGGCGGCGCTCGGAATGGCCCACGATCACGTAGCTCACGTTGAGCTTGGCCAGCATGGGGGCGCTGATCTCGCCGGTGAAGGCCCCGTCGGGCTCCCAGTACACGTTCTGGGCGCCGAGCTTGATGTGCATCCGGTCGGATTCGATCGTCGTCTGCACCGAGCGCAATGCAGTGAACGCCGGACACACCACCACCTCGGTGGCCTCGTAGTCGCTCGGATCGAGCTGGTACGACAGCTTCTGCACGACCTGGATGGCTGTGAGGTGCGTGTGGAACATCTTCCAGTTCCCGGCGATGACCGGCTTACGAGCAGTGACCTTCATGCGTTCCCCT
Organism: Actinomycetes bacterium; assembly: GCA_031362415.1. Taxonomy (GTDB): domain Bacteria; phylum Actinomycetota; class Acidimicrobiia; order IMCC26256; family VFJJ01; genus VFJJ01. Next base: position 16,156 of record JANLSK010000128.1, read on the forward strand.
TCTGAGGACCGTGATCGGAGCTGAGCTCCAGTGCGCTAGCGGCGGAGGGCGGCGAGGCCGGGGAGATCGCCGTGCTCGAGATACTCGAGGGAGGCGCCGCCGCCGGTGGAGATGTGATCAACGCGTTCGTCGAGATCGAACTGGGCCAGGGCCGCTGCGGAGTCTCCCCCGCCGACGATCGTGAAACCCTTGGAGACGGCGACAGCCTCCGCCACGGCCCGGGTCCCGGCCTCGAAGGGGGCCAACTCGAAGACGCCCATGGGGCCGTTCCAGAACACCGTGGCGGCTTCCTCGACGATGTCGGCGTACACCGACGCCGTGCCCGGCCCGATGTCGAGACCCATCGTGTCGGCCGGGATCGACCGGACCCCGACCATCATCGTCTCGGCGTCGGCGGTCATCTGCCGGGCGACCACGACGTCGGTGGGGATCTTGACCCGTCCGGTGGCGAGCAGCCGCCGGCATTCGTCGACCCGGTCGGGCTCGCACAACGACTTCCCGACCTCGTAGCCCTGGGCGAGCAGGAAGGTGAAGGCCATGGCCCCACCGATGAGGATGGTGTCGCAGCGCTCGAGCAACGAGTCGATGACGCCGAGCTTGTCGCTCACCTTGGAACCGCCGAGCACGCCCACGAACGGGTGACGGGCGCCGTGCAAGACCGTCGAGAGCACCTCGACTTCACGGCCCAGCAGCCGTCCCGCAGCGCTCGGCACACGAGAGGGTGGGCCCACGATCGACGCGTGCGAACGATGGGCGGCGCCGAAGGCGTCGTTCACATAGCAGCCGCTATCACTCACCAGCGCGACGAGCCCGTCGACGAACGCCGGGTCGTTGGCCTCCTCGCCCAGGTGCCAGCGCAGGTTCTCGAGCAACATCACCTCGGCCGAGGCCAGCCCGTCGGCCAGGGCCTGGGCCTCGGGTCCCACGACCGACGCCGGGCCGAGGGGGATGTACACGCCGCCAAGCAGGTCGGAGAGCCGGTCGGCCACCGGAGCCAACGACGACGTGGGATCGGGCGCACCTTTGGGTCGGCCCAGGTGCGAGCACAGGATGACCGAAGCCCCTCGGCCTCGGAGCCATTCGATGGTGGGCAGCGCGGCCCGGATGCGGAGATCATCGGCGATCGTTCCGCCGTCGCCCAGGGGAACGTTGAAGTCGGCCCGAACGAGCACTCGCGCGCCGGCCTGGATGGGCAGGTCCTCCATCTGCGGAACCGCGCCGGTCACGGCCACGAGCTCGACCGGGCTACTTGGGGTCGACGACGAAGTCGACGACGTCGACCAGACGGTTCGAGTAGCCCCACTCGTTGTCGTACCAGCCGAGCACCTTCACCATGCGCCCGTTGGCCATCGTGTCGACCGACGAGAAGATGCACGAGGACGGGTTCCCGACGATGTCGGCCGAGACGAGCTCGTCGGCGCTGTACTCCAACACGCTCCGGTACGACGGGTTGACCGCAGCGGCCGCGAACGCTTCGTTGATGGCGTCCTTCGACACATCGTTCTTCACGATGACCACGAGGTCGGTGATCGAGCCGGTGGGGGTGGGCACCCGCATGGCCAGCCCGTCGAGCTTGCCCTTGAGCTCGGGCAGGACCA
>JANLSK010000145.1:0-29925 GCA_031362415.1 Actinomycetes bacterium
ACGCGTACCGAGGACCGGATCGTCAAGCGGGCCAAGTATGCGGCTGAGGGTCTGGCCTGGTATTGGATCGTCGATCTCGATGCGGTCACGGTCGAGGTGTTGCGCAACGACGGCGGGGTCATGGTCGATGTCCAGACGATCCGGGCCGGCGAGCTGGCCGAGACGGCCGGCCCCTTCCCGGTCCCGATGGATCCCGCCACCCTGTCGACGTGAGCGCACGCCGAGCGCCGGGACGAGGCGTCGAATCGCTCTCGCTCGCCCAAGCCCGGCGCCTGGTCCTGGCCGCCCAGGGGTTCGCCCGGGGCCGACCGGCACGGGTCCCGGGAGCGGCGGGGCTGGCCTCCTTGGTCGGGCGCATCGGTGTGGTGCAGATCGACTCGGTCAACGCTGTGGTGCGCTCGCACTATCTGCCCGCGTTCTCCCGGCTCGGGCCGTACGACCGCGACCATCTCGACGCTGCCGCGTACCGGCGACGTGATCTCTTCGAGTACTGGGGCCACGAAGCGTCGTTCCTCCCGATCGAGCTGCAGCCCTTGCTGCGCTGGCGGATGGATCGGTACCGGCGCGCCGCGTCGACCGACCCCGATTCGACGGCCGCGACCGACTGGAGAGCCGCCCGTCTGGCCCGCGAACGACCCGAGTACGTGCAGGGCATCCTCAACGAGGTGGCTGCCCGCGGGGCGTTGAGCGCTGGTGAGTTGGCCGAGCCGGGGAGGGGTCGCGGCCCGTGGTGGGGCTGGGCCGACGGCAAGATCGCCCTCGAGTACCTGTTCACCTCGGGGCAGCTGGCGATTGCCTCTCGCCGCAACTTCGCCCGGCTCTACGACCTGCCCGAACGGGTGATCCCGGTCGAGGTGCTGGCGCGACCGACACCGGAACCGGCCGATGCCCAACGGGCACTGCTCCGGCGTTCCGCCGAGGCCCTCGGGGTGGCGACGGTGCGTGATCTCGCCGACTACTACCGCATCCCGGCCCCGACGGCCCGCCCGCGCATCCACGAGCTCGTCGACGAGGGCGCGCTGGTCGCGGTGGCCGTGGAAGGTTGGAAGGAGCCGGGGTACATGCCGGCCGGCGCCCATCCACCTCGACGGGTCGAGGCCCGAGCGCTGCTGTCGCCCTTCGACTCGCTGGTGTGGGAGCGGGCCCGTACCGAGCGCCTCTGGGGGTTCCGCTACCGCCTCGAGATCTACACGCCCGAGCCCAAGCGGATCTATGGCTACTACGTGCTGCCCTTCCTGCTGGGCGAGCACCTCGTGGCCCGGGTCGACGTGAGAGCCGACCGGGCGGCGTCGGTCCTCCGTGTTCCCGCCGCCTACCTGGAGGCGTGTTCAGCGACCAATGCGACGTCGACCTCGACGGCAGTTGCCGCAGCGCTGGCCGCCGAGCTCCGGTCGCTGGCTCGATGGCTGGGCCTCGACCGGGTCGAGATCGGCGAGCGGGGCGATCTCGCCCGGCTGTTGACCCGAGCGTGCACATCCACCTGAATCGAACGTTCGTTCGATATCCTGGACGGGCTCAGGCGCTTCAGGGGCCTCGCGTCGCCCGCGGTACGGCTGACTCGGCCCGGGGCTCGAACGCCGTCGAGCGGTAACGTCGATCGTCACCGGAACCATGAACGAGAAGGTCGAGAAGGAACGGATGTCCGACAGCATCGTCATCCGCGGGGCGCGCGAGCACAACCTCAAAGACATCGACATCGACCTCCCGCGCGACAAGCTCATCGTGTTCACCGGCCTCTCGGGCTCGGGCAAGAGCAGCCTGGCGTTCGACACCATCTACGCCGAGGGCCAACGCCGCTACGTGGAGTCGCTCTCGAGCTACGCCCGGCAGTTCCTCGGCCAGATGGACAAGCCCGACGTCGACTTCATCGAGGGGTTGTCGCCGGCGATCTCGATCGACCAGAAGTCGACATCGCGCAACCCGCGCTCCACCGTGGGCACGATCACCGAGATCTACGACTACCTCCGGCTGCTGTTCGCCCGCATCGGCGTCCCGCACTGCCCCACGTGCGGGCGCGAGATCGCCCGGCAGACACCGCAGCAGATCGTCGACCGGGTCCTCGAGCTGCCTGAAGGAACCCGCTTCCAGGTGCTGGCCCCCGTGGTGCGGGGCCGCAAGGGCGAGTACGAGAGCCTGCTCAGCGACTTGGCCAAGCAGGGCTACCAGCGGGCCCGGCTCGACGGCGAGGTGATCGAGCTCACCGAGCTCACCGAGCGGCGCGACGACGGTGACGGCACGGGGGCGGCCGCCGGGGTGAGAAGCGCCAACGCCACGGCCCGCCCTCGGCTCGCTCGCTACGAGAACCACACCATCGAGGTGATCGTCGACCGGCTGGTGCGCCGCCACGGCATCGAGCGCCGCCTCACCGATTCGCTGGAAACCGCGCTGCGCCTGGCCGGGGGCATGGCCCAGGTGGAGATCGTCCCGCAGGACCGGGAACCCACCGACGCCGACGTGCACGTCTTCTCCGAGCATCTGGCCTGCACGCACTGCGGGATCTCCTTCGAGGAGTTGGCCCCCCGCAACTTCTCGTTCAACTCGCCCTATGGCGCCTGTGAGCGCTGCGACGGGCTGGGCACCCGCTACGAGGTCGACCCCGAGCTGGTCATCCCCAACGAGGACCTGTCCATCGAGGGTGGGGCCATCACGGCCTGGTCGGGATTCCGGGGCAAGTACTTCCTCCTGCTGCTCCAGTCCCTGGGCGACGAGAATGGGTTCTCGACGGCCACGCCGTGGAAGAAGCTGACCCCTCCCGCCAAGGCCGTCATCCTGCAGGGCACTGGCCACAAGCTGAAGGTGCGCTACAAGAACCGGCACGGGCGCCAGCGGGCGTTCGACGCCACGTACGAGGGCGTCATCCCCTGGTTGGAGCGACGCCACGTCGAGGCCGACTCCGACCGGCTGAGGGAGCAGATCGAGGGGTACATGCGGGAGGTGCCGTGCCCGGTGTGCCACGGGGCCCGCCTCAACCCCGTCACGCTCGCAGTGACCATTGCCGATCGCAGCATCTTCGACGTCGGCAACCTCTCGGTGCGCGACTGCGGGGAGTTCTTCGCCGGAGTGTCGCTCTCCGATCGCGACCGCCTCATCGCTGAACGGGTGCTCCGGGAAGTCAACGAGCGCTTGCGTTTCCTGAACGACGTGGGTCTCGACTACCTCTCGCTGAACCGCAACTCGGGCACGCTCTCGGGGGGCGAGGCCCAGCGCATCCGGCTGGCCAGCCAGATCGGCAGCGGCCTGGTGGGCGTGCTGTACGTGCTCGACGAGCCGTCGATCGGCCTACATCAGCGCGACAACCAACGGCTCATCGAGACGCTCGTCCGGCTGCGCGACCTGGGCAACACGGTGATCGTCGTCGAGCACGACGAGGAGACGATCCGGGTGTCCGACCACATCGTCGACATCGGGCCCGGCGCGGGCGAGCACGGCGGCCATGTCGTGGTGTCAGGCACGCTCGCCGATCTCCTGGCGTGTGAGGCCTCGATCACCGGGCGGTATCTGGCCAAGGAGCGGACCGTCCCGATCCCTACTGTCCGCCGGTCGCCGGGCCTCGACCGGGTCGTCGTCCGGGGCGCTCGCGAGCACAACCTGAAGGAGATCGACGTCGAGTTCCCGCTGGGCTGCTTCGTGGCCGTCACCGGTGTGAGCGGCAGCGGCAAGAGCACCCTGGTGAACGACATCCTCTACCAGGCGCTGATGAAGCAGATCTACCGGTCGAAGCTCGTGCCCGGGCGCCACAAGACCATCGAGGGGCTCGACGCCGTCGACAAGGTCATCGACATTGACCAATCGCCGATCGGACGGACGCCTCGGTCGAACCCGGCCACGTACACCGGTGTGTTCGACAAGATCCGCACCCTGTTCGCGGCCACACCCGAGGCCCGGATCCGGGGGTATCAGCCGGGCCGTTTCTCGTTCAACGTCAAGGGCGGGCGCTGCGAGGCCTGTGCCGGCGACGGCATGATCAAGATCGAGATGCACTTCCTCCCTGACGTCTACGTGCCCTGCGAGGTGTGCAAGGGCGCCCGGTACAACCGCGACACGCTCGAGGTGCAGTTCAAGGGCAAGAACATCGCCGAGGTGCTCGACACCACGGTCGAGGAGGCGCTCGAGTACTTCGCCAACCAGCCGCCGATCGCCCGGCAGATGCAGACGCTCTTCGACGTCGGCCTGGGCTACCTGCGCTTGGGCCAACCCGCGCCCACGCTCTCGGGGGGCGAGGCCCAGCGGGTGAAGCTCTCGACCGAGCTGGGCAAGCGGGCCACGGGAAAGACGCTGTACATCCTCGACGAGCCCACGACCGGGCTGCATTTCGAGGACGTGCGCCGCCTGCTCGGGGTCTTGGTGCGCCTGGTCGAGACGGGCAACACGGTGATCGTGATCGAGCACAACCTCGACGTCATCAAGACCGCCGACTGGATCATCGACCTCGGGCCCGAGGGAGGGGGCGGGGGAGGCTGGGTCGTCGCCGAGGGGTCGCCCGAAGACGTCGCTCGTCATCCCAACAGCCACACGGGCCGGTTCCTCGCTCCCGTGTTGGGCATCGACCGCCCATGTGTCGACGGCTCGAGGGTCGACGGGGCGGCGGGGCCGTCCGTATCGAAAGAGCAGAAGGCGCCCAAGCGGCGGACCAGCTCGGCGCGCACACCCGCGGCGGCCGCAGCTGCGGGTGCTGCGCGCGCCAAGCGGCCCCGGCCCGAGCGATAGAACGCGGTTGTTCGACCGTACAGTCCTGTCGCACCCGACGGCCTTCCGCATCCGGAGACCGTCATTCCCAGGGGTACGAGGGGGTTCACCGTGGTTCAAATCGCCACCGAGGTCCGCTGGCAGGACCGGCGGTTCGAGGTCCCGATGGAGCGCATCCTGCTGTCGGAGGAGCTCGGTTTCGACGCGGTGTTCACGGCCGGTGGGTACGGCTCTGAAGAACTCGTCGGGCTGGGGTACATCGCCGCGCACACCAAGCGGCTGAAGCTCGGCACCCGCCTCACCGAGGTGACCGGTCGCGCTCCGGCCATGGCAGCCATGGCCTTCCAGACGCTCGACCATCTCACGGGCGGAAACCGCGTGATCTGCGGCGTGGGCAGCGCGTCACCGGTGGCCTGCGAGGGGCTTCAGGGCAAGCCGTGGGGCAAGCCGGTGGCGCGCATGCGCGACTTCGTGGCCATCCTGCGCCAGGTCTTCGCCGGTCAGGCCATCGACCATCAAGGCACGGAGTGGTCGGCCCCGTATCGCGGCTCGGGCCATATGGGCGTGGGACCCACGGCCATCGGGCTCGAGGTCATCTCCCGAATTCCCGTCGTCGTGGCCGCGGCCGGTCCGCAGATGACGGTGCTCGCGGCGGAGATCGGCGACGGTTGGATGCCGCCGGGTTGGGCGCCGGGGATCCTGCCGACGATGCTGCCGCTGCTCGAACAGGGCTTTGCCAAGTCGGGCAACGCCCAGACGTTCGACGGCTTCGAGATCTGGAGCCACGTCGACATGAACGTCCACGACGATGTTCGCATCGCCATGCGCCCGTTCAAGGAGTACGTCGTGACGTGGTCGCAGATGCAGCGCCCGTTCATGGAGGCCCGCGGCTACCCGGCGTTGGCCGACACGTTGGCCGAGATCATCGCTGACGCCGCTGCGGCCGGTGCTGCCGACGGGGCCGAGGCCCGGGTGATGGCCGGCCTTCCCATGCTCGACGGCGAGTTCTGGGAGCGGGCGCTCGACGCCGTACCCGACGAGTACGTCGACGACGGCTGGTTGGTCGGGCCGGTCGAGCGCATCCGGCGTCGGGTCGAACCCTGGCTCGACTGCGGGCTCGAGGGCGTGATCTTCCGGTACGGACCCCAGATGAACCACGATCGCAACGTCGAGAACCTCGATGCCTTTCGAGCCGTCGCCGCCGCAGCCGGCCGGGCCCCGTTCAACGGCTGATTTCAATGGCCGACGACATCTCCGCCTGGGAACAACACGCCGGTTGGTGGCAGGACGACTTCACCGACGGGGCCGACGTCGAGTACGTCGAGCAGATCATCCCCATGTTCCTCGAGCACGTGGCGGGCGTGCGCCGGCTCCTCGACGTGGGGACGGGCGAGGGCCAGCTGGCCCGTGAGGCCATGGCAGCCGGGGTGTCCGACGCCGTGGGTCTCGACCCGACCGTGGCGCAGCTCCAGGTGGCGAGCGAACGGGCCGGGGGGCCCCGGTACGTGCGCGGGTTCGCCGATCAGCTGCCGTTCGGCGATGCGGCGTTCGACGGGGTGGTGGCGTGCTTGGTGTTCGAGCACATCGAGGCCTATCGCCAGGCCGTTGCCGAGGTCGCCCGGGTGCTTGAACCGGGAGGCCGGTTCCTGTTCTTCATGAACCATCCGCTGCTCCAGGCGCCGGGGTCGGGATGGATCGACGACCACATCCTCGAAGAGCAGTACTGGAGGGTCGGGCCGTACCTCGTGGAGGATCTCTCGATGGAGGAGGTCGCGGCGGGTGTGCTACTGCCGTTCATCCACCGGCCCCTGTCGCTCTACGTGAACGCCTGCATCGACGCCGGCCTGCAGATCGTCCGCATGGAGGAGCCGGCGCCGCCCGAGGGCTTCATAGCCCAGGCGCCCGAGTACCGGGAGGCGGCGTCGATCCCGCGGCTGCTCTTCCTTCACACCGTCAAGCGGTGACGGTGCCGAGCGCCCGGCCTTCCCGTGGGTGAGCTCGTCACCGGGATCCTCGGTGTGGCTGCCGTCGTCGTCACCGTGGTCCGAGCCGCGCCGCAGGCCCTGCACCTCCTCCGTCATCCCGAGCACGTCGGGGTCTCGGTGCTCACCTGGGCCATGGCCCTCATGACCGGCGGGGTCGGCTGTTCCTACGGGATCTTCCACGACGAGCCCGCCAACTTGGTGGCCAACGCGCTCCAGGCCTGCGGGGCCGCCGCCGTGCTCGTGGCGCTGGCCCGCCGCGGACGGACCGTCGTGCGTTGGGTGGCGATGGCGCTGGCCGTGGTTGCGGTGGTCGTCATCGCCGACCGGGTGAGCGGCCACGACGTGCTGGGCTACGCGACCATCGTCATCGGCGGCGGCATGTTCGTTCCCCAGGCCGTTCGCGCCGTGCGGGCGCCCAGCACCGCAGGCGTGTCGGCGGCGAGCTGGTGGCTGGTGCTCGTGGCTGCGGTCATCTGGTCGGCCTACGGCGTCGCCATCGGCCGCTGGGTCGTCGTGGCCCCCGGATTCATCCAGTTCCCTGCGGGCGTTGCCGTGCTGTGGCGCCTACGGGGCGACCGATCGTCGCGGGACGGGCTGTCGCGGGGCGGGCTGTCGCGGGACGCCGGCGCCAGCGTGCCCGATGATCCCCGGCGTACAGGCGGAGCGCGGTCGGGCCGATAGGAGGCCATGGCCACATCGGCGGTCTCCGCCGCGCCGCGACGATCGACGGTCACAACGCGCGTGCGTTGGGCCGTCGGCGCGACACTCTGCCGACCGGTGATCGCGGCTTGCATCGTGCTCCTGGCGTACTTCGGAGCCATGCGCTTGTGCGACGCTGAGGGGGCGCTGGGTGGCGATACGGGCAATCGGGTGGCGACGCTGCGAGCGATGGGCGATCACGCTCTGCATCCCGACGTTGGATACTGGGCTGAGCGATGGGACCCCGAGGGTCGCTTACACCCCTTGATCGTTGGGGAACAGGTCGGTCAACGATGGGTCGCAGTGGGGACTGTCGTCGCTCCCCTTGCCGCCCAGCCGCTCTACCGACTCGGCGGGTACCAGGCAGTCCTGCTGATCCCGATGGCTGGCGTCGTCGCGACAGCGTTCGCTGCCCGCCGCTTGGCCCGCCGGCTCGATCCGACGAGCGATGGGTGGCTCGCGTTCTGGCTCGTCAGCCTGGCGTCGCCCCTCGTCGTGTACGGGCTCGACTTCTGGGACCACGCCCACGGGCTGGCACTCATGGCCTGGGGTGTGGTGTGGCTGCTGGAGCTCGGCGATGTCGTCGGAACCAGGGCATGGGTTGTGCGCCGCTCACTCGGAGCCGGTGTGGTCCTCGGCGTGGCGGCCACCATGCGAACCGAGGCGCTCGTCTACGCAGCCGCGGCGACGCTCGTCGTAGGGACCGTACTGCTGTTCGGAAAGGGAACCGAGCTGCCGCGGCGTGATCGCTTTCTTGTGACTGCGCTCGCTGGACTGTGCTTCGTCGTCCCCTTCGGAGCGCTCCAGGTGTTGAACGCACGCATTGAAAAGACCACCCTGGGCTCAGAGCTCCGCTCCTCACGTGCTGTCGGAGCAGCGCGACAGGTCGACCAGCTCGGCCTTGACGACAGGATCGACCTGGCGTTTCTCAGCAGCGTCGCTCTGCGCCCAGCCGTCGGGAGCGATGCCTGGACCGAGTCCGCGGTGCTGGTGGGCGCAGGCGCGGCTGCCGCCTTCGCTCTCTCTCGTCGGCGCCGAGCAGTGGCCATCGGGTGCGCTGTGATCGGGGGCGCGGCGCTCATCGCCCGACTGCGGTCGGGTCTCGACTTCGTTCCCGGGACCATCGCAGTCGCTCCGTTCGTTCCCGCGGGACTGGTCATGGCCTCGCGTCTGCGTCGGCCCGGACCCGTGCTGGTGATCGCAGCCCTCGGGTTCGTGGGTGTGATCGCGACCCAATGGGCCGAGGTCAGCCCGACCGCCTTCCAGTGGGGAGGCCGGTACGTGTTGTTCAGCGGCTTCCTGCTCTCGGTCGTGGGAATCACTGGCGTCGCCCGCCTCGGACGGGTCGCGACGGTATTGGCGTTGGCCTCGGCCCTGGCCGTGGCTGGCCTGGGCTTCGAGCTGCTCCGGGTCCGCTCGAACCTCTCCGGCGATCTGGCCCGCAGCCTGGGCGCTCGCACCGAGACCGTCCTCATCGACCGGGCCGGGCTGGTGTTCCGGGGCGCCGGAGCCGCCTACGGCGAAGATCGCCGGTGGCTGACCGGGCGGTCCGACGCCGACACCCTCGGGGCATTCGCCATCGCCGACGCCATCGGCGCCCCGACCGTGGGACTCATCGAGTCCGAAACGGAGCAACTCGGCGTCGCCGTCATGGGCTGGTGCCAGGGCGAAGCCGACGACCTTCGCTGGGAATCCGGCGATCTCCTCACCCTCACCACCTGGACCCGCTCGGCCACTCCCGGGACCTGCGACGGCGGTTGAGTCGGGCCCTGGGGGTGCCGATACATGAGCGTGATCGCCTTGGCCCGTCCGCTCCGACGCCTGTGTGTGAGTCCGGTCTCGGCCGATCCTCGAAGGAGCTGAGCCGTGAAGCGCCTGGTCGCGGGACTTCTCGGAGGCCTCACGCTCGCCACCGTCGGTCTCCTCGCCCGGTGGCACGCGGTGCGCCACGGGTACGACCTGACGGCACGCAGCACTGGGCTGTGGACGGTGGTCTACGGGGTGAGCCTGTGTGCGGGGGCCTATGCCGTCGGGCTCCCCGACCTCCCGCGGACGCGGCGCGCTCGATGGGCGTCCTCGGTGGGAGCGGTGCTCATCGTCGCCGTCGGGTTCTCGGGCACGCAGCTGGTTCTCGGCCAACTCCTCCTGCCCCGCCTCGTGGTGTTCGGCGCGGCTGCTGTCCTCGTTCCGGTGTACACCTTGCTGGCGAACGTGGCGACCGACGGCCGCCGCTGGGATGAGCAACGTGAACGGGTGTTCCTCGTCGGCGGGCCTGACGCTGCGGCCGATCTCGAAGCCGAGCTCGACGGACAACCCGAGCGCTTCGCTCGCCTCGTGGGCGCCGTTCACGCGCACGAGGTCGGGCCGGGACGGCTCGCCGCTGAGGTGGCTCGCACGAAGGCCGGTGTAGTCATCCTCGACCGAGCCGCGCAGGCCGACGAAGCGGTCCTCAGCCAGGTCGCGGCCTTGCACCTGACCGGGCTTCGAGTCCGCACCCTGACCTTGTTCTACGAGGAATGGCTGGGGAAGCTCCCGGTCTCGGAGCTCGAGCAGGTCTCGCTCCTGTTCGACATCGGCGAGTTGCACCGGGCCCGCTACGGCCGGGCCAAGCGACTGGTCGATCTCGGAATCGGGCTGATCGGTGCTGTCGGTCTTGTCGCGACCGTCCCGTTCGTGCTCGTGGGCAATCTCGTGGGCAATCGGGGCCCGCTTCTGTACCGCCAGGCTCGGGTGGGAAGAGGCGGGAGCACCTTCGCGATCGTCAAATTCCGCACGATGCGCCAGGCCCTGGCGGGATCGACGGGACCGCTCGACAGTCCCTGGACCGAGCATCGTGACCCCAGAGTGACTCCCTTCGGGCGATGGCTGCGCCGCTCACATCTCGACGAACTCCCCCAGGTGTGGAACATCCTCCGCGGCGACCTCTCGATCGTGGGGCCCCGGCCCGAGCAGCCTCGATACGTCGAGGAACTCCGCGAGAAGCTGCCGTTCTACGAGCTTCGCCATCTTGTACGGCCCGGCCTGACCGGCTGGGCCCAGGTGAAGTTCCCTTACGGATCCGACGAGGCCGACGCCCGCGAGAAGCTCCAGTACGAGTTCTTCTACCTACGCCGGCAGAGCATCGCCCTCGATCTGCGAATCCTCGTGCGCACCCTCCGCGCCGTCATCAGGGGCGGAGGTCGATGACGGCGGGCGGGTCATCGCCGGTGACGGTTGCCCACGTCATCACGCATCTCGGCGTCGGGGGGGCCCAGGAGACGGTCGTCCGGATCTGCGCGGGACTTGACCGAGGGCGGTTCCGGCTGCTGATCCTCGCCGGGCCGACGCCGGCTGGTACGCCCGATCTGTCCGACGGGAGCCGTGTGGCCTCGTTGAAGGGGGTGACGGTCGTTCCGGTCGCGTCGCTGGTACGACCGATTCACCCCCTGCGTGACTTCAGGGCGATTGCCGAAGTCCGTGCCGTCCTGCTCCGGGAGAACGCCCAGATCGTCCACACCCACTCCAGCAAGGCCGGGCTCGTCGGGCGACTCGGGGCGCTCGCGGCGAGCGCTCCCATCCTCGTGCACACCGTGCACGGGTGGGCCATCAAGTCGCAGACCGCCTGGCCGGTCTGGAAGTCCTTCCAAGCGCTCGAACGGTCGCTGGCCCACCGAACCGACGCGCTGGTCGTCGTCGCCGGGGCCGATCGTGAGCTGGGGCTGGCCTTCGGTATCGGCCGCCGCGACCAGTACAACCTGATCCGAAGTGGAATCCCGATCGAGGAGTACGCGACACGAGGTTCGGGGCTCGAGCATCGGGCGGCGGCGCGCCGCACGCTCGGGCTGCCGTCCGAGGTCCCCGTGGTCGGGTCGGTCACCCGCTTGGCTCCCCCGAAGGACACCGACACGCTCCTCCGGAGCTTCGCTCTCGTGCGCGAGATCGTCCCCGGCGTTCGATTCGTCGTCGTCGGTGACGGCCCCGATGGTGCCGAGGCCCGAGCCCAGGCGGTACGCCTCGACCTCGGCGGCTCCATCCACTGGACGGGCGCACGATCCGATGTCGCGACGCTGCTCCCCGCGTTCGACGTCTCAGTGCTCGCATCTCACGACGAAGGCCTCCCCCGGACCATCATCGAGGCGATGGCCGCTGGAGTTCCCGTCGTGGCGTCCGACGTCGGTTCGGTGCACGAAGCGGTGGTCGACGGTCGCACCGGCCGCTTGGTCCGACCTCGTGACCCTGCGGCCATGGGTCAGGCGATCATCGACCTGCTCGACGATCCAGGTGCGGCCGCCCAACTCGTCGTGAACGCTCGTATCTCCATCGACGAGTTCGACGAAGCTGCGATGGTCACGGCGACCGAGGCGCTGTACGACAGCCTCATCTCCGCCCGCGTCGACCGAGTGAGCGTGCCATGAGGATCATGCTGATCACCCGGTGCCTCGACTACGGCGGGGCCGAACGGCAGTTGGTCGAGCTGGCCCGGGGGCTGCGGTCTCGTGGCCATGCCGTGCTGGTGGTCACGTTCTACGGCGGGCCTTTGGTGAGGGTTCTCGAAGGCGCCGGAGTACCCGTCCTGCACCTCTCCAAGCGCAGCCGCTGGGACTTCGTGGGGCCTGTGCGCCGGGTCCTCGATGCCGCTCGAGGTTTTCGGCCCGAGGTCGTACACGGGTACCTCCCGGGGCCGAACCTCCTGGCGCTGCTTGTTGGTCGGGCCTGTCGAGTTCGTGTGGTGTTCGGCGTGCGGTCGTCGAAGGTGGTGCTGGTCGACGAGCCCCGTGCCGAGCGTTTGGTGCTGAGGCTTGAGACCATCGCTTTGCGAATGGCCGACCGGGTGGTGGTGAACTCATGGTGTGGTCGCGAAACGCTGCTCCGCCGGGGCTGTCCGGGAGATCGGCTGAGCGTCATCCACAACGGCATCGACATCGATCGCTTCGCGCCCGGGCCCGAAAAGCGGGCGCTGCGCTCCGAACGGTCGGTGACGATCGGAGCGGTGGGGCGGCTCCACTCGCAGAAGGACCACGCGACGCTGCTCGACGCCGTGGCCCGTGCCTCGGCCGTCGATCGTCGGTTGGTGCTTCGATGTGTCGGGGATGGACCTGCAGTCATGGTGGATGACCTGCGCCGGAAGGCAGCGTCATTGGGCATCGACGACCGATTGGTGCTGGAACCCGCTCGAGGCGAAATCGAGGACGTCTACGCCGACCTCGATCTGCTGGTTTCGTCGTCTATCGGCGAGTCGTTCCCGAATGTTGTGGCCGAAGCAATGGCCTGCGGCGTACCCGCTGTCGTCACCGACGTCGGCGACGCGGCGATCATCGTCGGTGGGACGGGGATGGTCGTCGAAGCCGGGAATGCCGAGCAGATGAGCCAGGCCATCCTGGCGCTCGTCGATGTGCTGGAGCGGCGCGGCGACGACGTGCGCACGGCAACCCGAGTGAGGGTCGTCGAGACGTTCTCGTTGACAGCCATGGTCTCCCGAACCGAGGCACTCCTGCGGTCGACCGTTGGCCCATCGGTGACCGGGACACGATCGTGCGGGTGATCCACGTCATCACCGGCCTCGATGTGGGTGGCGCCGAGTCGATGCTCGAGCGGCTGGTGCTCGCTCCGGCACCGATCGAGCACCAGGTCATCTCGCTCACCGGCGTAGGTTCGATCGGCGAGCGGTTGCGCTCCGCCGGGGTGTCGGTGCGTGCGCTCGACCTCGCGGGCTCGTCGTCGGGATCGGTGGGTCGACGAGCAGTTGCCGTGCCGGTTGCCTTGGCCCGGCTGGCCCGTTGGGTCCGCGAAGCGCGGCCCGCTGTCGTTCAGACCTGGTTGGCGCACGCCGACCTTCTCGGGGGAGTTGCGACCCGCCTTTCCGCGGTGGCCCCGGTGGTATGGGGCGTTCGTCAGAGCAACCTCGCGGTTTCTCGATCCACGCAGATCGTGCTCGGTGGCCATCGCCAGTTGGCTCGCCTCGTGCCCGCGCGAATCATCTGCAATTCTTTGGCGGGATTCGCCCACCTCGAAGCCTCGGGGTACCCGACGGGTCGGATCGCCGTGATCCCCAACGGCTTCGACACCAACCGTTTCCGGCCCGACGGTGAGGCACGACGAAGCGTCAGGGCCGAGTGGGGTATCGAGCCCGACTGCCTCGTCGTCGGGCTTGTGGCTCGCTTCGATCCGAACAAGGGTCACGACACGTTCGTCCAAGCCGCCGAGCTCATCGCTCGTGCCGTACCCGAAGCCCGATTCGTTCTGTGTGGAGCGGGTGTCGACCCCGGGAACGCGGGATTGCGAGCTGCGCTAGCCCTGTCCGGCGTGGATGGGGCGACGCGCTTGCTCGGCCTGCGCAACGACATCGAGCGAGTCACCAACGGCTTCGACGTCGCAGTCTCGGCTTCGACCTCGGAAGGGTTCTCCAGTAGCTTGGGCGAGGCCATGGCGTGCGGAATTCCGTGTGTTGCTACCGATGCCGGCGACGCCCGTCCGATGCTCGCGGGGTTCGGTCGAGTCGTTCCGTCGGGCACCCCCGAGGCTCTGGCCGACGCCGTCGTCGCAACGATCGAGCTCGCGCCCGACGAACGCCGGGCAATCGGTGATCGTTCTCGCGATCGGGTCGTGGCGGGGTGGTCGATGCCCGCCATCGCCGACCGCTATCACCGGCTCTACCAAGAGATATGTCAGGAGGCTGCCGCCCGTGTGCGGACTCGCCGGGTCGCTTGATCTCGCTCGCTCGACCAACGCCGAGGTCCTCCGGGCGACGGCCGAAGTCATGGCCGGGCAGCTCGTCCACCGGGGCCCCGATGATGCTGGGACCTGGGTCGACGCCGCGCACGGAATCGCGCTGGCTCACCGTCGCCTCGCCGTGGTCGACCTGTCGCCATCGGGGCACCAGCCGATGGTGTCCGCCTCGGGTCGCCTCGTCATTGCCTTCAACGGTGAGATCTACAACTTCCCGCGCCTTCGGGCCGAGCTGGTGGGCCAGGGCTACCCATTGAGGGGCCGATCCGACACTGAGGCGCTGATAGGCGCCATCGAGACCTGGGGGATCGCTGCCGCCCTCGATCGGGTCGAGGGCATGTTCGCGTTCGCGCTCTGGGACCGGGCCCAAGCCCGACTGACGTTGGCTCGCGATCGGTTCGGGGAGAAACCGCTGTATTACGGGCTCTTCGGCGACACGGTGCTCTTCGGCTCGGAGCTCCAAGCCTTGCGGTCGCACCCGGCGTTCCGAGGGGAGATCGACCGAGGATCACTGACGCTGTTGCTTCGCCACGGCTACATTCCGGCACCGCACTCGGTCTTCCGTGGCGTCTCGAAACTCCCCCCGGGTTCCACGATCACGCTCGGTCGGGGTTCGGTCTCGCTTCCGAAGCCAGAGGTGTACTGGTCTGTGCTCGACGCTGTGGAAGCCGGGGCTCGAAGCCCGTGGACGGGCGACGATCGAGAGGCTGTCGATGAGCTCGAACGGCGCCTCAGCGATGCGGTCGGGCTTCGGTGCGATGCCGACGTTCCGCTGGGCGCGTTCCTCTCCGGGGGGATCGACTCCTCGACGGTCGTGGCGCTGATGCGCCAGCACACGGATCGGGTGAGGACGTTCACGATCGGATTCTCCGAGCACGGATTCGACGAGTCTGCGCATGCCCGGGCCGTTGCGAAATACCTCGGCACCGACCACACCGAACTCTCGGTCGGCGCGCGCGACGCGTTGGCTGTCGTCCCGCATCTCCCGACGATGTTCGGTGAGCCGTTCGCCGATTCGTCGCAGATACCGACCTATCTGGTGTCGCGTCTGGCTCGTGAACACGTCACCGTCGCGCTCTCGGGAGACGGGGGCGACGAGCTCTTCGCCGGCTACGAGCGCTATCGGAGAGGGGCGCGAGCTGTTGCACTGGCCCGCCCGGTGCCAGGCGTCCTGCGGCGGCTCGTCGCCCGTCGGGTAGAGGTCACGCCGGCTTGGGGGCCGCGTGTGGGCCGGATCGCGTCGGTGCTCGCTCGTGACGGTCGCGTCGAGCAGTACCGCGAGCTCGTCTCGAACTGGGTGGACCCGGCTCAGGCGATGCTCGCGCCCGAGCGCCGGCGGCCCGAGCCGGCCACGGCACTCGCCGACCATGCCGCGTTCGGCGATCTTTCGTCGATCCGATGCTTCCAGGCCCTCGATCTCATGACGTACCTCCCCGATGACATCCTCGCCAAGGTCGATCGAGCGTCGATGGCCGTCTCTCTCGAAGCGCGCGTGCCCATGCTCGATCGCCGAGTCGTCGAGTTGGCGCTGAGCTTCCCCGACCACCTGAACGTTCGGGGCCGAGAGGGAAAGTGGGCGCTTCGACAGGTCCTCTACCGGCATGTCGATCCGGCGTTGGTCGAGCGCCCCAAGATGGGCTTCGGCGTTCCGATGGCCGCGTGGCTACGGGGGCCGCTGAAGGACTGGGCATCCGATCTCTTGGACGAGCGGGTACTGCGTGACGGCGGCCACTTCGACCCCGCGGCGGTGCGACATGTCTGGAATGGTCACCAGGCCGGGACCAAGGACGGATCGTGGCGGCTGTGGCCCGTCCTGATGTTTCAGGCCTGGCTGGCTGTGGGATGGCCAGATGCGGGGGTGGCCGAAGCTGAGCTGCTGCGCTCGAACACGAACTCGTTGCAGCCGAGGCCGTCACCGACGCTGGTCAACCTCACCAGCGACCAACCTCGGGCCTCGTAGAACGAGACGACCTCCTCGCGCTGAGCGACCTCGAAGGGATAGCCCCCGACCCAGTCGACGGCGTCGTTCCAGGCAGACATTCCCCGCTCCTGGCCGTACTCGTTCCACACGCGCTTGACGTTTCCTCGACGAACAAGCGTGCGCAGTGCGGTCGGGCCCCAGAGATAGGGAAGCGTCGCGGCCACCGCAGCCGGCTGAAGGAGTGTCGGGAGCCGGTTGTACGAGCGCTTCACGTGGGTCCACATCCTGCTCGAGCGCCCCTGATCGTTGTACAGCGCAATGACGAGCCGACCGCCCGGACGAGTCAGGAGCCTGATGAGATCGAGCGCCTTCCACATCGACCCCGTGTGGTGCAAGACGCCCCACGAGTAGACCGTGTCGAACGATCCGAGCGCTCGGAGGTAGTCGGCATCGAGCGCCGAGCCCCGTTCGACCTTCCAACCTGTCGTGCGATCACCGGGCGGGAATGCCGCCGGATCGTCGGCGGGCGAGTGGCGACGCCGGAGCTCGGCGGTGCATGCCACGGACTGCTGGTCGAAGTCGAACGATGTTACCTGAGCGCCCAGCCTCCGAGCAGAGAGACTGAAGAGCCCGCTGCCCGACCCGACGTCGACGAACGTCGTTCCCGCCAACGATTCGACGCCTAGCAGTCGTTCCAACGAACGTTGCGCCTGGGCGATGCGATCGTCGTTGAGCACCTGCAGAAACCTGGCCCAGTTCTCGCCGAAGGAGAAGCGAGTGGTGTCCCACGCGGGCTCAGCTCGGGTGGTGTCGATGGTCATGATCCTGGTCTTTCCGTCTTGGCCGCGATGGCCTTGGTGGTGGCCTGCCAGAGTGCGGCGGCGGTTCCTACAGCGACGATGGTGCTCGACCAGGCGATGCCGCGGAGGCCGAATCTCGGTGCCAGAACGGCATCGAGCACCAGGTTGCCCACGACCGCTCCTGCCGCGACTGAGGCGAAGGTGCGAGCGGCATCGAGCGCCGCCAGCGCTCGGATCCACACCGTCGTGATCAAATATGGGCCGAGTTGCAGGATCGCGATCGCCTGCACCGCGGCGACCGTCTTCGTGTCGGCCCCGTCGAACGCCCCCCGTTGGAAGGCCAGCCTCACGAGCGGGGTCGACACCAGCGCCAGCAGTGCGCTTGCTGGAACGACGACGGCGATGATCCACGTGATCACCCGCCGTGCCGTCCTACGCAGGCCCTCGTCGTCGGCGACGGCGGCCATCCGGGCGAACACCGGCGCGATGGCGGTGCCCAGGGCCAGCGCCGCTACCGCGACCAGCAACGAGAGCAGCCGACTTCCGAGGTGCAGCGCGGCCACGCTGCCCGGACCGAGACGTGATGCGAAGGCGTCGTCGACGATTGGTGCGCTTCCGGTGAGCAACGCTGCACACGCCAGCGGCACGGCCGTGCGGCGGAGCTCGCCCATCCTGGGGTGGCTGGTGTGGACGGGTTCGCCCTGGCGATCCATCGAGCGATCGTGCCGCCGGTCGAGCGCCAGCTTGATGATCAGGAGCTGCAGTGCATATCCCAGGGACGTTGCGACCGCCAGAGCCTCGATACCGAAGCGGGCGCCGAACCCGACCACGCCGATGGTGACGGTCGTCGGTACGGCAGCCGCTGCGCTCGCCGCCGCCACAAATCTCCCTCGGACGTTGAGGAGGCGCGAGTACACGAGCGAGAGCCCCGCCAGCGGCACGATCGCAGCACCGACCATCAGGAGCCTCGTGGCCAGTCTTGCGGTGTCAGCGTCGAATCCCGGCGCGACGATGCTCACGATCAACGGAGCGGCCGCGGCCACGGCGAGACCCGCAAGGGCAAGCATGCGAGCCGAAGCGAGAACGACCCGTCGCTCCAGCGCAGCGGCGGCCGCTGACCCATCGTGGAGCGTCGTCCTCGCGTGGACGGGGACGAGCGCCTCGGCAGTGGACGCTCCGATCAGATTGACGAGGAGCATGGGGACGATCAATGCCACCGCGGCGGCGTCGAGCGCGGAGCCGACCCCGAAGCGGTGGGTGACCACGAGCTCCTGGACCAGTGACGCCAGCTTGACGCCGCTTGCCACGAGAGCGACCGTCCCGATCGCTCTCGTCAGACCGATCGCACCCGCGGGGATCGTCGACACGGCGGTGTGAGCGACGACGCGACCGGGTGCGACGCTCTCGGCGAGCGCGGTCCTGACAACCTCATCCGTCGTTGGTCGTTCCATCGATGCTCGCAGACCTCCCGTCGAAGAGATCATCGGCGTCTGAGCGGTTCGCCTGAACGAGCGGTCGACCTTGGGCTCTGCCGAAGTCGTCGCGTAGAGCTGGCGCCGGTGAACGACGGCGCTCATGCCTCCGAATGGCGGCTCAGGTGATGTCGAGCATGCGTTGCAGGGCGACGCGGGACCACTGACGGGTTTCGGGGTCGACGGTGATCCGGTTGACAACGGTACCGGCAACGAGGTTCTCGAGGACCCAGGCCAGGTGGGGCTGGTCGATGCGGAACATGGTGGAGCAGGGGCAGATGAGCGGGTCGAGCGTGAAGATGGTCTTGTCGGGATGCTCGGCGGCCAGACGGCGCACCATGTTCACCTCGGTGCCGATGGCCAGCACTGCACCGGGTGGTGCCCCTTCAACGGCGTTGAGGATGTACTCGGTGGAGCCCACCTCGTCGGCCACCTCCACCACGTCGTGGGCCACCTCGGGGTGCACGATCACCCGCACCCCCGGGTGCTCGGCCCGGGCCACGGCCACGTGCTCGGGCTTGAACCGTTGGTGCACGGTGCAGTGGCCCTTCCACAGGAGCAGCGTGGCGTCCTTGAGGTCGTGCTCCTCGAGACCGCCCAGATCGCGATGGGGGTTCCAGACCCGCATGTCGTTGTGGCCGTAGCCCATCTGGAAACCGGTGTTGCGCCCGAGATGCTGGTCGGGGAAGAAGAGCACCTTGTCGCCCCGGGCTTCACCGGCGTAGCGGCCGGAGCCGAGGGCCCACTCCAGAATCGCCCGGGCGTTCGACGACGTGCACACAGCGCCGCCGTTGCGCCCCACGAACGCCTTGAGGGCGGCTGAGGAGTTCATGTAGGTGATGGGAACGATCCGGTCGATGTCGACAACCTCGCCCAACGCCTCCCAGCACTCCTGGACCTGGTCGATGTCGGCCATGTCGGCCATGGAGCAGCCTGCGTTCAGGTCTGGGAGGATCACCCGTTGGGCCGGCGTCGTGAGCACGTCGGCCGACTCGGCCATGAAGTGCACGCCACAGAACACGATGTCGGTGGCTTGGTTGTTGTCAGCGGCGAAGCGGGCGAGCTTGAAGGAATCGCCCCGGGCGTCGGCCCAGCGGATCACCTCGTCGCGCTGGTAGTGATGGCCGAGGATGAGGAGCCTGTCGCCCAGTTGCACCTTCGCCGCGGTGATCCACGACGCCAGCTCGTCGGGCGACGCGGTCGTGTAACGGTCGGGCAGGGGCACCTGCAGACGAACCATGACGGAAATCTACCGCAAGACCCGACCAGGCCCAGTTCGACCCCCGTTCGACCCGGCCCCCTTCACCCGCCACCCTGCGACCAAGAGCGCACACCCCGGCGACCAAGAGTGAGTTGTGGGCCCTCCACCCATGACAACTCACTCCTGCTCGGGTCGTCACCCCCGACCTCCGAGCCGGGCTGACGTGGCGCGCCCGTCGTTGCCGAGACGGTCAGGGGAAGCCGAGCTCGGGGGGCGTCACGACCCGGTCGGGCACGTAGATCACGAACCGGCCGATCTCCTCGCGGTGGGCGAAAACACCGAGACGGGCCCACTCGTCGAGCAGTCGTCGGTCGAGCGGGAAGCCGGCGTTCACGATCCAGGCCACACGGCTGGATGCGCCGATCGCCTCGTCGAACTCGGGCCACCGGCTCGTGCTGATGGGGTCGGTGAGGATGCGCTCCTGGGTCGCAAAGACGATCTGGTAGCCGATCCAATGGTCGGAGTAGGCGTGGGCGATCCCCAGGCGGTCGAGCGCCGCCACGACGGGTGTCGGATCGGGCGGGCCGATCGCAGGATCCTGCCCGTCGTCATCGACGAGTTGCACGAAGGCCAGCGCCGAGAAGGCAGCCACGACGCAGATCGTCCCCAGGGCCACCATCGGACGGCGGACGATCCGGTCGAACCCCGCTCCCAGCAAGAGGGCCACGACGGGACCGGCGAACAGCAGATAGCGGGGCTCGCTGGCGGATGTCGCCTGTGGGAGCGCGTAGAGCAGCGGGTAGGGAACAGCCACGACGAGCAGCAGTTCGACCGGCCGCGGCCAGCGCTTCACCAGCCGGGCGAAGGCCACGAGCAGGCCCAGATAGACGACGAGGCCGACGACGCCGAGCACGAAGCCGCCGCCCCTGATCGGTCGGAGGCCCAGGAGACGGGGCAGCCCGTCGAGCCACAGCTCCTTGAATCGGAAGGCGTAGCTCGACGAGCGGTCTGTCGTGGTCGGCTGAGCGAACGAGGTGAAACCGTTGACCAGGTTGTAGCCCAGCCAGGGAGCGGCACCCACGACAGCTGCGCCGATGACCTTCGGGAGGTGGGAGCGCGCTCCCGCCTGGCGCACGAGCAGCCAGACGAGGGTCGGTGCGGCGATGGTCGCGACGAGGGGGCTCGTCCACCAGCCCAGGCCGCCGAGCATGCCGATCGCGACCATGCCCCGAGCCGTGGGCTCCTCGCGTTGGGCCAATGCGAGGAGCATGATCCCGAGCGCCAGGCACAGGCCGGCCCAGTAGAAGCCGGCAGCCTTGGTCGACCACCACACGAGGCCCGGCGGGAAGACCCACCACAGCGAGGCTGCGAGCACGGCGGCCCGGCGACCGACGGTGCGCAGCCCGATGCGCCAGACCAGCACGGCAGAGAAGGCGCTCAGCAGGATCGGAGCGAGCTTCAGCGTGATCACGCCCGTTCCGCCGATGCGGAAGATCGCCCCGGTGAGAATCAGCTCGAGCGTCCCCCCGTAGTTCTGGCCCCAGAAGAACGTGTGCCACTCGCCCTGCGACAGGCGCCGAGCTATGAGCCCGGCGACTGCTTCATCGCCGTCGACCTGGCGGCCCAGTACCGATGTGAGAAGCCCGATCCGCAGTGCCACACCGAGCAGTGCGGCAACCAGCGCGGTCACCACCAGCGTCCGCTGTCCTGGCCTCGGTTCGGAGACCGCGCGGGCGGCGGTGCTGTCGAGCGCCGTGGACGTCACGCGCACAGTGTCGGCATCCGCGCCCGGCACCTGTACCGGGCTGGCCCGCAGGCTCGTCCACACCGACGCGTGGCGATGGCCACGAGCGATTCGGTTCAGCATCGGTCAAGCCCCACCGGCCGGATGTCGATCGGATTCCTGTGCAGAGATCGACGCGGGCCGAGCAGTCCTGCACCCGCATGACGGTGTTCGGGGTCGTCGCTCGGCTCGTCATGGCCGTGGTGTTGCTGATCGAGGTCCCCGACCCGTGGACCGGGTCGTTCCTGAACAGCGACATGAGCAGATACCGCGAGATCGCCACCGCGCCCGGTCGCGCGCATCACGATTTCCCCGTCGAGTACCCACCGGTGCTCTATGGAGCGCTCGAGGTTCTCGCTGCGGGCCGCGAGAACCCCAGCCCCAGCCCCGACTTCGCCAGTCCCGCAGACGCCAGCACCGTGTCCGAGGGTGACATCCAGCGGCGCCTGATCCTGGTCGCGCTCGTCGTCGACCTGGCGATCGCCGGAGTTCTGGGATGGGGCTTCGGGGCCCGAGCGGCCAAGCGGTACCTGCTCTTCGGGCTGCCGCTGCTGCTCTCGGGCATGACGTACCTGAGGCTCGACCTCCTCCCCGTGTTGTTCACGGCGATCGGGCTGGCCGTCCACAAGCGGGGACGGCCGACCGTCGCCGGGCTGTTCTGGGTGCTTGGCGCCTTCACCAAGCTGTGGCCGGGAGCGCTCCTCGGGATCCTCGTGGTGGAACGACGCTGGCGGGCCCTGGCGGTGGCTGCCGGAGCAGGAGTCATCGGCCTGGCGGGCTGGCGGATCTGGGGCGGACCGGACGCATTCGGTCAGGTGCTCGGCATGCGGGGCGCCCAGGGTTGGCAGGTCGAGAGCCTGCCCGGTTCGCTCGCGCTGGCGTTCGGGGACGGGGCGACTCGGATCGAGTCGGGGGCGTGGAGGGTCGGCGAGGCCCCGTCGACCATCAGGCTGGTGCTCGGGCTGGCTGGCGTTGGCGCCGTGATCGTTCCGTGGCTCGTGGCCCGCCGATGCCGGGACCCGCACCGGGTGACAGCCGCCGCCGGGTTGGTCGCCGTCACCGGGCTTCTCGTGACGGCCCCGCTCCTTTCGAGTCAGTTCGTCAACTGGCTGCTGCCGATGATCGCCATCCTTCCGGCCCTGGCTCCCGGGGACCGAGACCGGGTACCGAGCCTCGACGTGTGGGCGTGGCTCGTGACGATCTTCACGCTCCTGGTCTGCGCGAGCTACGACGAGATGCTGGCTCGAAACGCGGTGGCCGTCGTGGTGGTGTTGGTGCGCAATGGGGCCCTCGTCGCGCTCGCGGTCGTGGGGTATCGGCATCTCGCTCGCTCGTGCGCACCCGTGGCCGTGCCCGCACCCCCAATCGTGGCCGGTTCAACCCGGGCCGACCTGGTGCCGATCGAAGTGCCGTGAGCACCGAGGCGATCCCGACTGCGGTTGCGCCCGAGGCCGACGCCGGCCCGTCGAGCGGTTCTGACAACGCTGCCGACGCTGCCGACGCCGCCACGCCTCGCCGGACGCTGCCGCATCCGCTGATCCCGGGTCTCGTGATCCTGCGCATCCTGTTGGCGTGGATGATGGTGCAGGCGGTTCCCGAACTGCTGCCCAAGCAGTTCCTCTACAGCGACACCGTGCGCTATCAGGAGATCGCCGGGGCCGACGGTCGTCCGTACCGTGATCACGATGTCGAGTACCCACCGGTGCTGCTCGGTGTCATCGACGCCATCACGAACGACGGCGATACCGGAGGCGACGTCGCCCGGCGGGTGATCGTGCTGGCGATGCTGGCCGACCTGACTGCGCTTGCCGCGGTGGCGTGGGGATGGGGCGAACGCGCCGCGCGCCGGTACCTGCTCATCGGACTGCCGTTGCTCGCCGTGAGGCTTCCGTACGTTCGCCTCGACCTGATCTCGGCGGCCATGGCTGCATGGGGTCTGGCGCTGGTGCACAAGAAGCGCCCGACCGCGGGGGCGCTCGTCCTCGTGCTCGGTGCGTTCACCAAGCTCTGGCCCGGTGTGTTGTTGGGCGTTCTCGTCGCGCGGCGGCGGTGGAAGGCCCTTGGCGTGGCCTGTGCCGCTGGAGCCGCGGGGCTCGTCGTCTGGGGCGCCTTTGGCGGCGCCGACGCCTACGGCCAGGTCCTCACCATGCGCGGCGCGCAGGGTTGGCAGATCGAGAGCCTGCCGGGATCGCTCGTCGAGCTGTTCACCCACGCCAAGCCGGTGTTCAACTCGGGCGCCTGGCGAGTGGGCAATGCGCCCGCGCTCTGGCGAGCTGGGCTCACGATCGCGTCGATCGCCGCCGTCGCCCTGCCCTGGGTCATCGTGGCCCGAAGGCACAGGAGCGAGCCGGTGGCGCACGATCGAGCGGCCTCTGAGCAGCCCGAGCCGCTGGTTCCGGGCGAGCCGTCCCCGCGCAGCGAGCAGAACGGTCGATGGGAGCTCGCCGCGTTG
The DNA here is from genome assembly GCA_031362415.1 of Actinomycetes bacterium. Lineage (GTDB taxonomy): Bacteria > Actinomycetota > Acidimicrobiia > IMCC26256 > VFJJ01 > VFJJ01. The sequence continues at coordinate 23,705 of JANLSK010000145.1, forward strand.
GCTTCAGTTGCCGGGCTCATGGCCACAGGCCCGTTGCTCTCGCCGCAGTTCGTGATCTGGCTCCTCCCGTTGCTCGCCATCGTGCCCACGAGCGGCTATCGGATGGTGCACCGACTGGGAACGGCCGTCGTGGTGCTCACGGCCCTCGGGTTCTTGACCCTCAACCAACTCCTCGCCCGCGACCCGGGAGGACTGGAGATCGTGCTCCTGCGCAACGCCGCGCTCGTCGCTCTGTCGGTGGCCGCGTCCGTGGCCGCGACCCGGGCTGCGAGTGGGCGGCAGGCAGAGCAGCGAGCGGATGGCATCAGCCCGGTCTCACCCACGTGACGTCGTCGAAGCGGGCGAAGTCGCGGTCGAGCGACACGAGCGTGCAGCCGTGCTCGACGGCGAGCGCGGCAAGGAAGGCCTCGGCGGCCAGGTCGCCGCTGGCATCGCACGACAGGCACAGCCGCTCGAACGTCTCGCAGAGACCGGTGCTGTGCGCCAGATCGAGATGGTGGGGCTGCGACCTGACCGAGGCGATGAACGCGACGGCGTCGACCGCGGGCGTGGGGATACTGAAGATCCGCCGGTAAGTCGCGATGCGCACGAACGATGCCCACACCGTCGCCGGCACCGTGAACGGCTCGTCGCCTTCGAGGACCCCGTCGAACCACGGACGAACGCTGCCGAAGTGCGGATGGTCGTCGCGGTGCGCTGCCAACACCACGTTGACGTCGAGGAGGATCATCGCAAGCCACTCGCGCTGCCGTCGTGGCCCTCGCCGTCGTCGAGCAGCTCGGCCAGGGCCCGATTCGACGTGAAGTCGACGCCTGGGAGCGGCCCGCAGCCGCCACGAAACACGAGGACGGCCGAAGCGCGGGTCGGGTCGGGACGGGCGGCGCGTCAGAATCAACGGGTGCTCGAACGGCCGGCCACCTCCACGATCCCCGACATGCCCGGCTCGTACCAGTTCAAGGACGTCCACGGGCAGGTCATCTACGTGGGCAAGGCCAAGAGCCTCCGGAGCCGGCTGGCGAATTACTTCGTGGCCCCGCACCTGCTCCCGGCCCGCACCCGGCAGATGGTCGCCGCGGCGGCGACCGTCGAATGGATCGAGGTGCGCAACGAGGTCGAGGCGTTCTTCCTCGAGTTCAACCTCATCAAGCGTTACAAGCCCCGCTTCAACATCCGCCTGAAGGACGACAAGTCGTACCCGTTCCTCGCCATCACCAGTGACGAGCGGTGGCCGCAGGCCACGGTGCGCCGGGGGGTGAAGAAGAAGGGGCAGCGCTGGTTCGGGCCTTACGCCCACGCCTACGCCATCAGGGAGACGCTCGATCTGCTGTTGCGCACGTTCCCCATCCGCACGTGCAGCAACACCAAGCTCGAACGCCATGCCAAGCTCGGACGACCCTGTCTGTATGCCCACATCGAGAAGTGCGTGGCGCCCTGCGTCGGAGCGGTCACCGAGGCCGAGTATGCGGCTCTCGTTGCCGAGCTCGTGAGCTTCCTCGACGGCGAGCACGGGCCCGTGTTGGCGCGGCTCGAGCGCGACATGCGCACCGCAGCCACGGCTCTGGAGTTCGAGCGCGCCGCGCGCCTGCGTGACCAGATCGCCAGTGTTTCCAAGGTGATCGAGCGTCAGCAGATGGTGGGGGAGGGGCACGAGGACTTCGACGCCATCGGCATCCACGACGACGCGTTGGAAGCCGCGGTGCAGGTGTTCCATGTGCGCAAGGGGCGTATGGTCGGGCGCAAGGGCGTGGTCGTCGACAAGGTGGAAGACCTCACCCCGCCCGAGTTCGTGGGGCGCATGCTCGAGCTGCTCTACGGCGACGAGCCCGACGTGCCCCGCGAGATCCTGGTGCCCATCGAGCCCGACGATCTCGAGATCCACGAGCTCGTGCTGGCGGCGAGGCGGGCCGAGACGATCGGACGGTCGAACGCTGCGGTCACCGTGCGGGTCGCCCAACGCGGCGACAAGCGAGAGTTCCTCGAGATGGTCAATCGCAACGCCGAGGAGGACTTCCGCCGTCACCGGCTTCGGAGGGCGGCCGACCACAACGCCCGGGCCCGGGCGCTCACCGACCTGCAGGAGGCCCTGGGTCTGGCCGAGGCGCCGCTGCGCATCGAGTGCTACGACATCTCGCACATCCAGGGCACCGAGATCGTGGCGTCGATGGTGGTGATGGAGGACGGGCTCCCCAAGCGCAGCGACTACCGCCGCTTCAAGATCAAGACCCTCGACGGCCAGGACGACTTCGCGGCCATGGAGGAGGTGCTCACCCGGCGCTTCACCCGGATGCTCGAAGACCGGGAGATCCCCGTGGCCGAACGCTCGGGCCGATTCTCGTACCCGCCGAACCTGTGCCTCATCGACGGGGGCAAGGGTCAGCTGAACCGGGCCGTCGAGGTGGTCGAGCAGCTCGGGCTCGACGGCGAGATCGCCGTGGCATCATTGGCGAAGCGGCTGGAGGAGGTGTACGTGCCCGGCTCGTCCGAGCCCATCCGGATCGCCCGCGACTCGCAGGCCCTGTACCTGCTCCAGCAGATCCGCGACGAAGCCCACCGCTTCGCCATCACGTTCCACCGGGAGCGCCGGGGCAAGGCCATGACCCGCTCGGTGCTCGACGGTGTTGCCGGGCTCGGTCCCACCCGGAAGTCCAAGCTGCTCAAGGAGTTCGGCTCGGTCAAGAAGCTCCGGGCAACACCGCTCGACGACCTGCTCGCCCTCGCCTGGCTGCCCGAGGCCGTCGGCCGCGCCGTCCATGAGCGTCTGCACGGCCCTCCCGGTCCTTCCGGCGCGGTACCGTCGAAGCAATGAGCGACTCACCTCTCGACTTCACGATCATCACCGGGCTCTCGGGCGCAGGACGGTCGACCGCGTCGAACGTCCTCGAGGACCTCGGCTACTTCGTCATCGACAACGTTCCTCCGGCGCTGATCCCCAAGGTCGCCGAGCTGGCCAAGGCCGAGGGTCAACGGCAGACCAGGTATGCGCTCGTCGTCGATGTGCGGGCCGGACCGTTCGTCGACGATCTCCAGTCGGCGCTGGCCCAGTTGCGTGAGCTCGGGGCCCGCACCCGCATCCTGTTCCTCGACGCGTCGGACGAGACGCTCGTGGCCCGTTTCGAGGCCACCCGTCGCCCGCACCCGCTGGCCGAGAACGACCTCGTGTCGTCGGGCATCTCCGCGGAGCGCCGCATCCTCGAGGAGCTCAAGGGCCAGGCCGATGTCGTGCTCGACACGTCGACCATCAACGTGCACGAGCTGCGGGCCCGGCTGCAGGAGGTCTTCGGCGACGAGACCGTCTCGCGGCTCCAGACCAACGTGGTGTCGTTCGGCTACAAGCACGGGCTGCCGCGTGATGTCGACCTCGTCTTCGACTGCCGATTCATCCCCAACCCCCATTGGGTGCCCGACCTCAAGCCGCTCATCGGGCTCGACGCGCCGGTGCGCGACTACGTGATGGCCACTTCTGAGGCCCAGGAGCTCCTCGTACAACTCAAGTCGTTGCTGGCGTTCCTGCTTCCGGCCTACGTGCACGAGGGCAAGTCGTACGTCTCGATCGGCATCGGCTGCACCGGTGGCCGTCATCGCAGCGTGGTCATCGCCGAGGAGATCGCCAAGATCGTCGCCGAGCTCGGGTTCGCGTCGCGCGTCCATCACCGGGACAGCCATCGTGTCTGAACGGGCCGACCGCGAACGGGCCGACCGCGAGCGCGCCGATCGGAACCGACAGTCGGCGAGCCGTCTCCCCGCCGGTCGGCGCAACGCCGACGCCGACCACGGGCCGTCGGTGGTGGCCCTGGGCGGCGGCCACGGCTTGGCCGCTGCACTGCAGGCGATCCGCCGGTACGCCGGGAAGGTCACCGCCGTCGTGAGCGTGGCCGACGACGGTGGATCGTCGGGCCGGCTCCGGCGGGCGCTCGACGTGCCCGCTCCGGGCGACATCCGCAAGTGCCTGGTGGCCTTGGGTGATCCCGACTCGCTGTGGTGCGAGGCGTTCGAGCATCGCTTTGGCGGGGGAGAGCTCGAGGGGCATGCCCTCGGCAACCTGGTGATCGTGGGCTTGGCCGAGACGCTGGGCAGCTTCGCCGACGCGCTCGACGAGGCTGGCCGGCTCCTCGGTGCCGTCGGACGGGTGCTCCCGGCCACGCTCGATCCGGTGATCCTCAAGGCCGACGTGGAAGGCCCGACGGAGCAGGAGCTCGACGATGTCGTCGAGGGTCAGGTCGCGGTGATGAACGCCCGGGGCCGGATCCGGCGGGTGTCACTGGTTCCGCCCGACCCCAGCGCCCACCCCGACGCCGTGGCGGCCATCCGCAAGGCCGACCAGATCGTGCTGGCGCCGGGCTCGCTCTACACCAGCTTGATGCCGGTGGTGTGCGTTCCCGAGATCGCCGAGGCGCTGCGCCAGAGCCGGGCCCGGGTCGTGCAGGTCGCCAATCTGCGTCAGCAGATCCCCGAGACGGCGGGTCTCGACGGTACCGAGCACCTCCGAGTCACGCTCGCACACGGGGCCCGGGTCGACACGCTCGTGATCCACGACGGTTCCGCGGCCGACGGTTTCCTCTCCGTCGCCGTTGATGACGTTCGGGCGCTCGGGGTCGAGCCGCTGTGCGCGCCGTTGGCTCGACCCGACGGGCTGGCCCACGATCCCGCTCGTCTCGCTGCTGTGCTGGCTCGGCTGATCAGCGTGGCGGTTCCTGCGCCGGCTCGTCCCTGAATCGGGCGCCCGGGCCCGGGCCGCGGTTCACAAGGTCTTGGGGCGGTTGACGAATCGCCGTTCGGTCGGGGAGAAGAACCACCCGCCGCCGGCCTTCGAGCCGCCGTCAACAGGCACGTTGTGGCCCGTGACGTAGCTCGACATGTCGGACGCCAGGAACAGCGCAACCCGGGCCTGGTCGTCGGGCCAGCCGAGGCGCCCGACCGGTGCCCACGACGGCCACAGGTGCTCGGAGCCCTCGTAGCCGGTCATGTAGTCGACCTGGGGCGTCTGGGTGAGGTCGGTGCCGATGCCGTTGACCCTGATCCCGTGACGGCCCATCTGCACGGCCAGGTTGGTCGTGAAGTGGGCGGCGGCGGCCTTCATGGCTCCATACACCGGCTCGCCCGGGTAGCCCCGCATCCCCTCCACAGAGTGGAAGTTCACGATCGAACCGCGCCCGCCGGCGATCATCGATTCCAGGAACGCCTTGGTGACAGCGAAGATGTGGAACAGGTTGATGTCGTACATCGCCTTCCACGACTCCGGTCCCGATTCCCGGAAGCGCACCAGCGGTCGGTAGTCGCCCACGTTGTTCACGAGCACCTGCACGCTCGGGTGCTCCGACAGCACGGCGTCGGCCAAACGGGCGACGTCGGCTTCCTGGGTCACGTCGACGATGTGGGCTCGGGCCGTCCCGCCGGCCTCGACGATCGCCGCCCGGGTGCGCTCGGCCCGCTCGGGGTCGATCTCGGCGATCTCGACGAGTGCTCCGTGCTGAGCGAACAGCTGCGAGATGGCGCCTCCGATGCCGTCACCCCCGCCGGTCACCACGGCGACGCGGCCCTCGAGGAGCCGGTTCCAGTCGGGAATGCTCGGGACGTCGCTCGGCTGCGGCACGGTCATGGTCAGGCTCCTGCTCGGTTCGGACGTTCGGGGTTGTGGCGGCGGCCGGTAGTTGAGCATGTGGCGCCGCCGGTGCGCCCGTGTGCCCGGGCCGCGGCCGGATCGGTCGCCCGGGTCCCGTCGCCGAGTCCCGGCCCGACGGTCGCCGTGTGGCAATCTCAACCCGCTCAGCCGCTCGTCTCCGAGCGGTGCGGCCCCTGAGCGCGATTCGACGGCGAACCGCGCGGCGAGCTCCGGAGGATCGGTCAATGACGGTTCGTGTCGGCATCAACGGCTACGGGCGCATCGGGCGCTCCTTCCACCGGGCCATCCTGGCCCGAGGCGCCTCGGCGGGCGTCGAGCTGGTGGCGGTGAACGACCCCTTCGGCGACGCCGAGACCATGGCGTTCCTGCTCAAGCACGACTCCGTGGGCGGCCGGCTGAAGAACGACATCGCCCACACCGACGACGGCATCACGGTCGACGGGGTGAAGGTCACGAAGCTCGTCGAGCCCGATCCGGCCAAGATTCCTTGGGGCGCGCACGGCGTCGACGTCGTCATCGAGTCGACGGGTGTCTTCACTGCCCGGGCTGCGGCCGCCGGGCATCTCGTCGGTGGGGCCAAGAAGGTCGTCATCTCGGCGCC
>JANLSK010000253.1:0-18454 GCA_031362415.1 Actinomycetes bacterium
CAGCCCCAGACGCAGCGCGGCCGCCTTCGCCGGGGACGGCTCGAGCGCGCCGCCTCGGCCGCGCCGGCGATCGGGTTGGGTGACCACGAGCGCCACGTCGTGGCCTGCCGCCACGAGCGCCTCGAGGGGCGCGACGGCGTCGATGGGGGTGCCGAGATAGGCGATGCGCACGCGTCTACGAGCCGACCGCGCCGGAACCCGTCAGCCCAGCCCGAAGGCAGGCTTGGCGGCGAGCGGCTCGATCTCGGCGGCCTGGTCGGCCATCCGCCGCAGCTCGCGCATCACCTGCTTGCGCATCTCGGGATCGAGGCGATCGAGCATCAGCACCCCGTCGAGGTGGTCGAGCTCGTGGAGCACCACGCGACCGAAGAGGTCGTCGGCCTCGAAGTCGACCTCGTTGCCGTCGAGGTCTCGCCCGGTCACGTGCACCCGGTCGGCTCGCACGATCGGGATGTGCATCCCGGGGATCGACAAGCAGCCCTCGTCGAACTCGAGCTCGCCGTCGGTCTCGGCGATCACCGGGTTCACCATCACCTGGGGGCCATCGCCGACGTCGTACACGAACAGCCGCTTGAGGATGCCCACCTGCGGCGCTGCCAGACCCACGCCGGGGGCGTCGTACATGGTGAGGAGCATGTCGTCGCAGAGGCTGGCGATCTTGCCGTCGATCTCGGTGATCTCTGCCGCACGTTGGCGCAGGACCGGATCACCGAACGTCCGGATGGGGAGGATGGCCATCGTCCGAGGATACCTGACGCGTCCGGGCGCTCGGGAAGCCCCGGGTGGCCATCGGCCGCACGTGACAGTCGGCCGTGACGCTCGGGACGGCCGGCATGCCCGGGAGCCCGCTCAGACGCGGCGGGGGTCGACCTCGATGCGCACGGGGCTCGGGGCGTGGGCCGTTCCCGCGATCTGGGCCAGCGCGTCGCAGAGCACCTCGACGGTCGGGGCCTTGACCAGAGCCCGGTGGGTGAGCCCCCGAGCCGCGGCCAGCGGCCCGAGCACCACGATCCCGGCCACGGCTGCGAGCACGGCGGCGCACTCGGCGACCTCGGACGGCGATCCCGAGATCTCAGCCAACGCCGAGTACGGCGGCATGTCACTGATCCGACGCCGCTCTCGCTCGGCCTCGACGGCCAACGACGGGTTGGCGTGCAGGACCGCACGCACCACCGGATGGTCGGGCATCCGGGTCTGGAGAAGCAGCCGGCCCGGACCAGGACGTCCGCCGACGAGCCGGGCCGCCCTGGCCATCATCCACAGGGTCTGCTCGGCGGCTCGGAAGCGGGGTGCCGCGAGCTCCTCGTCGAGGTCGAGGAAGGCCACCAGTCCCACGCCCCGCCCGGCCCGGTGCAGCGCCGCCTCGGTGCCCACGATGACCGCGGCACTGGCGATGGCGCTCGGATCGAGTAGCGCATCGCCGGTCAGCTCGATGGTGGTGCTCCGCGGGACCAGCGCCGAGAGCTCCTCGACGAGACGTTTCACACCTGGGCGTAGCAGAGCCAACCGGATCGAGCCGCACACCCCGCAGACCCGGGGTCGACGGGTGCCACACACGCTGCACACCAGCTGCTCGCCGTCGTCGCGCAGGGTGCTCTCGCAGCGTTCGCAGGTGACCAGGGCGCGACACTGCCCGCACGCCAGCAGTCGGGCCCGGCCCTTGCGGTTGAGGATGCACACCACCCGGCGGCCGGCATCGACCTGGGCCCGAAGCCCCTCGACCAGTGCCGGAGCGATGAGGCCCAACCCGGGCGGCTCCTCCCGCCGATCGGCCACCTCCACCACCGGCCATCCGGCGCGCTCGGCGTCGCGGCCCGGCTCCACCAGTGTCCCGAAAGCAAGCGCCTCGAGCGTGAAGTGGGGCCCCATCGACACGACGGCCGCCCCCTGGCGTCGGGCCCGCTCGGCAATCACGTCCCTGGCGTCCCAGGTGGGTGCCCGCTCCTCCTTGTGTGACTCGTCGGGATCGTCGAAGACCACCACCAACGCCAGGTCGGGGACCGGTGCCCACGCGGCGATCCGACCGCCGACGACCACGACCCCGCCCCGGCGAGCCGCCGTCCACGAGGATCGTCGTTCGGCATCGCTCTGGTCGCTGCTCCACAGCACCGCAGGACGGCCCTGGCGGCTCAGCATCTCGACCAACCGGCCGGCGCGGCGGCTGTCGGGGTCGATCACGATGGCCGAAGCCCCGGCCGAGGCGCCCGTCCCGGTCCCGAGGCCGGTCCCCGACACCGCGATCCCGTGCTCCTCGAGCAATGCCGACAGGCGGGGCAACCGATCGACGTTGGGCGCGGTACGAACCAGCCGCACCCCGGCCGCCACCCCCGTTCTTTGTGTCCAGGACCGCGCCGGGCGCGGCTCTGGATACAAAGAAGGCTGGGGGACGAGCCCCGGGGGCGCGGCAGCACGGAAGAACGCAACCCGGGGGCCGGCCCAGCGCCGTGCGGCCCATGCCGTGAGGTCGACGATCTCGCCAGACGGCCCGTCGCCGAGCACCGCGACGAGCGGCCGGAGACGCGCGGCATCGACCCCGGGCTCCACGTCGACCTCGACAACCCAACCCCGCAGGCGCCGACCATGCAGCGGGATCCGCACGAGAGCGCCGACGCGCACCCGAGCGACGAGCGCCGGTGGCACCAGGTAGTCGAAGACGCGATCGAGCGCCGGTACGTCGGGCAGAACCCGACAGACCGGCGCTCGTTCCCGAACGGGAGACCCGTCGGGCGCCAGTACCTCGATCAGGCCAGCGCTCCGGCAGCGTTGCGGAGGTCGGCCGCCTCGGCGTCGACCTGCTCCCACGTGAACTCGGGCTCGGAGCGACCGAAGTGGCCGTAGGCGGCGGTCTTCTGGAAGATCGGTCGCCGCAGGTCGAGCCGTTTGATGAGCGCGGCTGGACGGAGGTCGAAGCGCTCTTGGATGAGCCCTTCGAGCTTGGCCGGATCGATCTGCGACGTGCCGAACGTCTCGACGAGGATCGAGACGGGGCGGGCCGTGCCGATGGCGTAGGCCACCTGGACCTCGCACCGGGTGGCGATCCCGGCGGCGACCACGGCCTTGGCGACGTGCCGGGCTGCGTAGGCCGCCGAGCGGTCGACCTTGGTGGGGTCCTTGCCCGAGAATGCGCCGCCGCCGTGGCGAGCGAACCCGCCGTAGGTGTCGACGATGATCTTTCGTCCGGTGAGCCCGCAGTCGGCGTGCGGGCCGCCCTTCTCGAAGATGCCCGTGGGGTTGGCGAGCACGCGGAAGTCGTCGTCGCGGAAGCGCTCGGGCAGCACGGGTCGGATCACGTGCTCGACGAGGTCGGGCTTGAGCACCTGGTCGACGTCGATTCCGGGACCGGTCTGGGTGGAGATGAGCACGGTGTCGAGGCGGACCGGGATGCCGTTCTCGTACACCACCGACACCTGGGTCTTGCCGTCGGGACGCAGGTACGGCAGCACCTTCTGCTTGCGCACCTCGGCGAGGCGCTCGGCGAGGCGGTGGGCGAGCCAGATCGGCATGGGCATCAGGTCGGGCGTGTCGTCGGAGGCGTAGCCGAACATCATTCCCTGGTCGCCGGCACCGGTGAGGTCGAAGTCGTCGCCGCCACCCTCACGGAGCTCGAGGGCCTTGTTGACGCCGGCCGCGATGTCAGCCGACTGCGCGTCGATCGACGTGAGCACGCCGCACGAGTGCCCGTCGATCCCGTAGGCCGGGTCGTCGTAGCCGATCTTGAGCAGCGTGTCACGCACGATCCTCGGGATGTCGACGTAGGCGTTGGTGGTGATCTCGCCGGCGACGACCACCAGACCCGTGGTGCACATCGTCTCGCAGGCCACACGACCGTGAGGATCGGCGCCGAGGATGGCGTCGAGCACACCGTCGCTGATCTGGTCGGCGACCTTGTCGGGATGGCCCTCGGTGACCGACTCCGAGGTGAAGGTGAAACGCTGGCTCACGAAGGCCTCGCTGGGGAAGGGGATGGGGAAGGGGACGGATCGTCGTCACCGGGCGACAGCCGACACGCGGGCTGCGCCCCGTCGGGCGGCTCGGCGCTGCCCCACCCTCCAGGACGGAGGATGATATCGCCGTACCCCGGACCTATCGGGTTTGGTCGGCGACCCCATCGGCTCGAGCGCCGACGACGAGGTCGAAGATCCGATCGGCCAGCGCCTGCTTGGACATGAGCGCCGTCTCCTCGACCCGTCCCGCGGGATCGAGCAGGAGCGCCCGGTTGGTCTCGACCTCGAAGCCGGCATCGGGCGCGCTCACGTCGTTGGCCACCATCAGGTCGACGTTCTTGCGCAGCATCTTCTCGGTGGCGTGCTCTCGCAGATCGCTGGTTTCGGCGGCGAAGCCCACGAGGATCTGGCCGGGCCGCTTCGACGCGCCAAGCCCCGCGAGGATGTCGGGCGTGGGTTCGAGGACCACTTGCGGCGGTCCGCTCACCTTCTTGATCTTCTGCTCGGCCACGGCCACGGGCCGGAAGTCGGCCACGGCGGCGGCCATCACGACGACGTCGACGGCGCTCACCCGGGCCATCACGACGTCGTGCATCTCCTGGGCCGACTCGACCCTCACGACCTCGGCGCCGGCGGGAGCGGGCCGCTCGACCGTGGTGACGAGCACCACCCGGGCGCCTCGGATCGACGCCGCGTGCGCCAGAGCGTGGCCCATCTTCCCCGACGACCGGTTGCCGATGAAGCGGACCGGATCGATGGCCTCCCTGGTGCCCCCCGAGGTGACGAGCACCGTGACCCCCTCGAGGTCGCGACGACCAGCGGTACCGCCGGAACCAGCGAGACCTTCGAGGATCCCGGCGATGGCATCCACGATGCTCGCCGGTGAGGCCAGCCGGCCGGCGCCGACGTCGCCCCCGGCGAGACGGCCTTCCTCGGGCTCGACCACGTGCACACCCCTTCGCCGCAAGGTGGCCAGGTTCTCCTGGACCGCCGGGTGCTCCCACATCTCGGTGTGCATGGCCGGGCACACCAGCACCGGCGCCCGGGTGGCCAGCAGCGTGGCGCTCAACAAGTCGTCGGAGATCCCGGCGGCGTACTTGCCCAGCAGCTTGGCCGTCGCCGGAGCCACGACGATCAGATCGGCGGTCTGACCCAGACGGGTGTGCGGGATGGGCTCGGCCGTGTCGAACAGCGCCATGCGGACGGGCTCCGACGCCAACGCCGAGAAGGTGGTCTCGCCAACGAAGTGCAGCGCGTCGGCCGTGAGGACCGGCGCCACGTGCGCGCCGGCGTCGACGAGTCGCCGGCAGATCTCGACGGCCTTGTACGCGGCGATGCCGCCACTGACGCCGAGAACGACCCTCCGGCCAGCCAACCGGTCGATCCCGACCGGGGACTCGCTCATGGGAGCCGTGCCGGCCCCGGAGACCCGGCGCCTCTCAGGCAGCCGGCTCTTGGCTGCCCTCGGCGACCACGACGGGGCGCTCGAAGGTGATCTTGTGCGCCTGGATCTCTTCGAGCGCGATCGACAGCGGCTTGCGCGACACCGAGGTGACCTGGGGCGGGACGATCGAGCCCAGACCGTCGCCCAACTGGTTGAAGTAGGAGTTGATCTGGCGGGCCCGGCGGGCGCTCACCGTGACCAGCGTGAACTTGGCATCGACGGTGGCGAGCAACTCCTCCAACACCGGCTCCATCAGCGAGGCTCGACGGTCGACCACTCAGGTTCCTCCAAGGTCATGGCGGGGCGATGGTGAACCGCTCCCAGCCGAAAACTGCCGCGCGCTGGCTCAGGTGATGGCGCGGCGGTATCGCTCGACAATAGTCGCAACTTCCCCCACAGCTCGATCGAGGTCGTCGTTGACCACGATGGCGTCGAACTCCTGCTCGGCGATGCGCTCCTCGTCGGCCGCGCGCGCCAGCCGCCGCTCGATGTCGGCCGGATCGTCGCCGCGCTGGCGGAGCCGTTCGCTCTGCACCTCACGCGTCGGCGGGCGCAGGAAGACCAGCAGGGCCTCGGGGTAGCGGCGCTTGATGGACCTGGCCCCTTTGACGTCGACCTCGAGGACGACGTCGACGCCCGCCGCGAGTTGCCGCTCGACCCACGGTCGGGGCGTGCCCTTCAGATCGCCGAACACCTCGAACCACTCGACGAAGCCGTCATCGGCGACACGCCGACGGAACTCGGCCTCGTCGATGAAGAAGTAGTCGGTTCCATCGACCTCGCCCGGGCGAGGCGGCCGGGTGGTCGCAGAGATGCTGAGACACAACGTGGGATCACGTTCGAGGAGGCACCGCACCACCGTGCCCTTGCCGGTTCCCGAGGGGCCGGAGACGACCACGAGCACGGCGGACGGTGCCACTCGATACGGATCCCGTCGTTCGAGAGCGGTCTCAGCCCTCGCCGGAGAAACGGGCGAGCAACGCGCGACGCTGGTTCTGGCCGAGGCCCCGAACTCGCCGGCTGTCGCTGATCTCGAGCTCCTCCATGAGCCGCCGAGCCTTGACCTTGCCCACACCGGGCAGTGATTCGAGGACGGTGATGACCTTGATCTTGGCCACGACATCGTCGGAGTCGGACTGACCGAGGAGCTCGCTCAGGGTGATCGAACCCATCTTGAGCTTTTCCTTGAGCTCGGCACGGGCCCGACGGGCAGCCGCGGCCTTGTCGAGTGCAGCTTGGCGCTGCTCAGGGCTGAGCGTGGGCGGCAACGGCATGGGGTTTCCTCCGAGTCTTCGACGTGGCCGGCAGGCCACATCGCTGCGAGAGCTGTCCGACGAATCTGCCTTGACGGGAGCGTGATCACGCACCACGACGGCGCCGCAGTATACGCAGCGGTGCGTCTTTGCCCGGTTCGGGCGATCAGCCCCGCCGCTCGAACCCGGCGGCTCCGGTCTCGATGTCAGCGTGCACGGCAGCCGCCGCCCGGGCCGGGTCGTTGGCGTGGGTGACCGTGCGGCCGATGACGAGCAGGCTCGCTCCCGAGGCCAGTGCCCGCCCTGGCGTGGCGACGCGAGCCTGGTCGTGCGCATCGTCGCCAGCAAGCCGGATGCCGGGAACGACCGTCGCCAGGCTCGGCGCTCGTCGGGTGACCGCCGCGAGCTCGTGGGCGCTGCAGACCACGCCACCGCAACCGGCGTCGAGCGCCCAGCCCAGCCGTTGATCGAAGGCCGACGTGCCGGCATCGCTCGTGAGCACGGTGACTCCCAGCACGCAGCGATCAGGGCCGAACCCCTCGACCGCCGCCTCGAGCATGGCCACTCCCCCACTCGTGTGCACGGTGAGATAGTCGGCGCCGAGCCCGGCCGCGGCCCCGGCCGCCCGCCGCACCGTCGTGGGTATGTCGTGCAGCTTCAGGTCGAGGAACACCCGGAAGCCCAAGTCCTGCACGGCGCGTACGGCGGACGGTCCAACGGCCGTGAAGAGCTCGAGACCCACCTTCGCGACACCGAACCAGGGCTGCAGCGAGCGTGCCAGCGTAACGGCCTCGTCGAGCGTCGCCACGTCGAGCACCAGGGCGAGACGGTCCCTGGTGGCGGTCGTCGGGACGGCTGTGTCGTTCACGGGTGCACTCCTCCGGTGAGCTCGGCGACCGCCGGGATGGCGTGGGTCCGGCAGAACGCCAGGAGCTCGGTCGTGACCTTCAACGGCGCCTTGGGATCGCGGAAGGTCGCCGTGCCCACGCCGACAGCGGCGGCCCCGGCCAACATCAGCTCAGCGGCATCCCGTCCCGACGCGACACCGCCCGTCCCGACGATCGGGATGCCCGGCCGTCGCGCCCAGACCTCGTGGATGGCCCGTACCGCCACGGGCTTGATGGCCGGACCCGAGAGACCGCCGCTGCGGTTGGCGATGCGGTAGGAGCGCGTCTCGGGGTCGATCGCCATGCCCAACACGGTGTTGACGAGCGTGAGCCCGCACGCGCCGGCGTCGACCGCCGCCTCGGCGACGTCGGGGAGCTCCCACGTGTTGGGTGAGAGCTTGGCCAACACCGGGAGCGGGGCGACGGCCGCAACCACCGCCGCGACCACCGCGCTGGTGGCCTCGCACGAGTGGGCGAACATGTGGCTCGCCGATTCGAGGTTGGGACAGCTCAGGTTGACCTCCAGCGCCACCAGCCTCTTGGCCGCAGCCGAAACGGCGAGCGCCGCGGCGATGTACTCGTCGATGCTGCGACCCCAGATGCTGGCGATGACCCGGGCGCCGAGCGCTTCGAGGTCGGGGAGCTCGTGGGCGATCCAGTGCGCCACGCCCGGGTTCTGGAGGCCCACGGCGTTGAGCATCCCCGCCGTGGCCTCGTGCACCCTCGGGGCCGGGTTACCGGCCCAGGCGAAGGCCGACAGGGACTTCACCGTGACTGCCCCGAGCTGCCGGGGATCGCACAGGCGGGCCACCTCGGCGCCGTGCCCGAAGGTCCCCGATGCGGCGATCACCGGATGGGGCAGGCGGATCGGGCCGATCGCCACCGCCGGGTCGACGTGAGCCGACGACGAGCCCGACCGAAAGCGGCGCGCCTTCACGGGGTCTTCACAGGGTCACGTTCACAGATCGAGCCGCAGCTGGCCGCCGCGGTGGTACTCCTGCAGGGGGGTGACGGTCATCTCGCCCATGAGCGCGTCTTCGAGCCCGGCCGCCGCGGCGAGCGCTGCGGCCACGGTCGTGAGGCAGGCGACGCCATAGCGCACGGCGGCCCGGCGGATGTGCCCTCCGTCGGCCCGGGGTCCATCACCCCGGGGGGTGTTGACCACGAGGTCGATCTGCCCCGCAGCGATGAGATCGACGGCATCCTCGCCATCGGCCTCACCGACCTTGGCCACGACTGCAGTGACCGTGATCCCGGCTTCCTGCAACGCCTTCGCCGTGCCCGCGGTGGCGACGATGTCCAGGCCCAGATCGGAGAAGCGCCGTCCCAACACCAGCCCGGCCGGCTTGTCGCGATCGGCCAGCGACAAGAACACCGAGCCCTTGGCGGGGAGATGATTCCCGGCGGCGGCCTGCGACTTGGCGAACGCCCTACCAAACGTTCGGTCGATACCCATCACCTCGCCGGTGGAGCGCATCTCGGGCCCGAGCAGCGTGTCGGAGTCGGGGAAACGGTTGAACGGCAGCACCGCCTCTTTCACGGCGATGTGCCCGCCGTTGGCCGGCGGGATGAGGAGTCCTTCGGCGCGGAGCTGCTCGAGGGTGGCGTTCATCATCACCCGGGCCGCGATCTTGGCCAGTGGGACCCCGGTGGCCTTGGCCACGAAGGGCACCGTGCGACTGGCCCGGGGGTTCACCTCGATCACGAACACCGAGCCGTCCTTCACGGCGAACTGGATGTTGATGAGCCCCTTGACCTCGAGGGCGTGAGCGAAGCGCCGCGTGTGGGCCTCGATCACCGCGAGGACCTCGTGGCCCAGGGTCGGGGGAGGTATGACGCAGGCCGAGTCGCCCGAGTGCACGCCGGCCTCTTCGATGTGCTCCATGATCCCGCCCACGAGCACCTCGCCAGTCACGTCGCGAATGGCGTCGACATCGACCTCGATGGCGTCCTCGAGGAACCGGTCGACGAGCGCGGGCCGCTCGGCCGACAGCCCGCCCTCCCGGCCCAACGATCCCGCCGTGCCCAACTCGTGCATGGCCGAACGCAGCCCGGCATCGTCGTAGACGATGCGCATCGCTCGTCCACCGAGCACGTACGACGGACGCACCAGCACCGGATATCCGATCCGGCCGGCAATGTCGATCGCCGCTTCGACCGTCGACGCGGTGCCGCCGGGGGGCTGCGGGATCCCGAGGGTGTCGCACAGCTCGTTGAACCGCTCCCGGTCCTCGGCCCGGTCGATGCTGGCCGGGGAGGTCCCGGCGATCGGGAAGCCGGCCCTCTCGATGGCATGCGCCAGCTTGAGCGGCGTCTGCCCACCCAGGCTCACGACCACACCCACCGGCTGGAGGCGCTCGCACACGTTGCGGACGTCCTCGTCGGTGAGGGGCTCGAAGAACAGGCGGTCGCTCGTGTCGTAGTCGGTCGAGACCGTCTCGGGGTTGCAGTTGACCATCACGGTCTCGAAGCCCGCGTCCGACAGCGTGAACGCGGCGTGCACGCAGCAGTAGTCGAACTCGATGCCCTGACCGATCCGGTTGGGGCCGGCGCCGAGGATCACCACGACGGGCTTGGCGATGGGCGCGATCTCGTCGGTGTCCTCCCATGTGGAGTAGTGGTAGGGCGTCGACGCCGCGAACTCGGCGGCACAGGTGTCGACCGTCTTGTAGGTCGGCAGCACGCCGGCGGCGGTGCGGGCACTGCGCACATCCTCGGCGTCCACTCCCCACAGGTAGGTGAGCTGGGCATCGGAGAATCCGAGGCGTTTGGCTCGGCGCCAGTCGGCCCGACGCATGCCCGCGAGCGTGACCGCCTCGAGACGATGGCGCTCCTCGACGATCTGGAGCATCTGGTCGAGGAACCAGGGATCGATGAACGTGAGGCTGTGGAGCCGTTCGAGAGGTACGCCCCGTCGGATCGCCGCCCCCACCTGGAACAGCCGATCGGGCGTGGGGATGGCGCATCGGCGCACCAGCTCGTCGATGTCGATGGTCTCTTCGTCGTAGGCGATCTCACCGGGATCGCAGTTGAGCCCCGCCCGGCCGGTCTCCAATGAGCGCATGGCCTTCTGCAGCGACTCGGCGAACGTGCGCCCGATCGCCATGGCCTCGCCGACCGACTGCATCTGCGTGCCCAGCACGCCCGAGGCGTCGGGGAACTTCTCGAAGGCCCAGCGCGGGATCTTGGTGACGACGTAGTCGATGACGGGTTCGAAGCTGGCCGGCGTGAGGCGGGTGATGTCGTTGGGGATCTCGTCGAGCGTGTAGCCGACCGCCAGCTTGGCGGCGATCTTGGCGATCGGGAAGCCCGTGGCCTTGCTCGCCAACGCCGACGACCGCGACACGCGCGGGTTCATCTCGATGACGATCATCTCGCCGTTGACCGGGTTCACGGCGAACTGGATGTTCGAGCCACCGGTGTCGACACCGATGCGGCGGATGCAGGCGAACGCAGCGTCGCGCATGCGCTGGTACTCGACGTCGGTGAGGGTCTGGGCCGGCGCCACGGTGATCGAATCGCCGGTGTGGACGCCCATCGGGTCGACGTTCTCGATGGAGCAGACGACAACGACGTTGTCGGCGTGGTCGCGCATGAGCTCGAGCTCGAACTCCTTCCAGCCGTACACCGACTGCTCGACGAGCACCTCGTGGATCGGGCTGGCCGCCAGGCCCCGCACGATGATCTCGACGAAGTGCTCGTCGTCGTGGGCGATGCCCGTGCCCCCGCCGCCCATGATGAACGAGGGTCGCACCATCACCGGGTAGCCGATGTCGGCGACGACGCTCATGGCCTCGTCGAGAGTGTGGGCGATCCCCGAGCGGGGCACGTCGAGCCCGATCTCGACCATGGCGTCGTGGAACTTCTGGCGGTCCTCGGCGGTGTGGATGGCCTCGATGTTGGCCCCGATGAGCTCGACGCCGTAGCGCTCGAGCACGCCGGCCTCGTGCAGGGCCACGGCCAGGTTGAGCGCGGTCTGACCGCCGATGGTGGGCAGCAGGGCGTCGGGACGCTCTCGTTCGATCACCCGGGTCACGGTGGGCACGTCGAGCGGCTCGATGTAGGTGGCATCGGCGAACTCGGGGTCGGTCATGATCGTGGCCGGGTTGGAATTCACGAGCACCACCCGGTAGCCCTCGGCCCGCAACACCTTGCAGGCCTGGGTTCCGGAGTAGTCGAACTCGCAGGCCTGGCCGATGATGATCGGCCCTGACCCGATGACCATGATCGTGTGGATGTCGGTGCGCTTGGGCATTGTCGTCTCAGGCCTTGTTGATGGTCATCAGCTCGACGAACTCGTCGAAGAGGTAGGCGGCGTCGTGAGGGCCGGGGCCGGCTTCGGGGTGGTACTGCACGCTGAACGCGGGCACGTCGGTGACCCGCATCCCTTCCACCGTATGGTCGTTGAGGTTCAGGTGCGTCACCACCGCCCGCCCGGTGATCGAGTCGGGGTCGACGCAGTAGTTGTGGTTCTGAGCGGTGACCTCGACCCGGCCGCTCGCCAGGTGCGACACGGGATGGTTGCCTCCGTGATGACCGAACGGGAGCTTGTACGTGCGGCCACCGATGGCTCGCGACAGGAGCTGGTGACCGAGGCAGATCCCGAACACCGGAACCTCGCCGAGCAGACCTTCGATCGTGCTCACCGCTCCGGCGACCGCAGCCGGGTCACCCGGTCCGTTGCTGAGGAAGACACCATCGGGTGCACGGGCCAGGATCTCGGCCGCGGTCATCGCTGAGGGCACCACCTCGACGTCGCAACCCACCCGGGTGAGATGGCGCAGGATCGTGCGCTTGATGCCGTAGTCGACGGCCACCACGCGCAGCCTCCCGTCGGCCCCGGCACCCGAGCGGTACGGCACCGTGGTCGAGACCAGCGAGGCCAGGTCGCGCCCGTCGGTGCCACCGTCGGCCTGCGCCGCCGCCCGCAGGGTCGCGACGTGGCCCGTCCCGAAGGCCCCGGGAATGGCTCCAGCGTCGCGGAGGTGGCGGGTGAGCCGGCGGGTGTCGATGCCGGTGATGGCCGGGATCCGGTGGCGCTCCAAGAAATGGGTGAGTGATTCGGTGCTGCGCCAGTTGCTCGGCGCCCGAGCCAGATCGCGCACGATCGCGCCGCGCACGTGAGTGCGCGACGCCTCGTCGTCGTCGGCGTTGGTCCCGTAGTTGCCGATGTGCGGGTAGGTGAACGTGACGATCTGGCCGGCGTACGAGGGGTCGGTGAGGATCTCCTGGTAGCCCGACAGCGCCGTGTTGAACACGACCTCCCCGACCCCGGCGACCGTCAGGCTGCGCCCGTCGGCTGGGCCAGGAACCTCGTCAGCCCGCTCGTCGTCGGGCAGCCAGCCGCACAGCTCGCCCTCGAAGGTCTCCCCGTCGGCCAGCACGAGCTGCCCCGGGACGATGCGGGCGCTCTGGGTGCTCGGGGTGTATCGGGTGACGCTGCTCATCGGGTCACCTCGCCGGCGATCACGACCGCCTCGCCGAGCACGATCGTGTGGCGGACCTTCCCGGTGAGCTTGCGACCGTGGTACGGCGTGTTCGTGGCCCTCGACGCCAAGGCCAGCGCGTCGACCTCCCACACGTGGCTGGGGTCGAACACGCACAGGTTGGCGGGCCGGCCCACGGCCACCGGTTGGCCGTGGGTCTCGGTCAGCCCGGCGATGCGGGCCGGGTTCCACGACAGCAACGCCAGGGCCCGTTCGAGTGTGATCACCCCGGGTTCGACGAGCTCGGTGAGGGTCAGCGCCAATGCGGTCTCCAGTCCCAGCATGCCCGAGGGGGCTTCGTCGAAAGGGCGGTCCTTGGCCTCCGCCGGGTGCGGGGCGTGGTCGGTGGCGATCACGTCGATCGTCCCGTCGGCCAAGCCCTGCTTGATGGCGGCGATGTCGTCGGCCGTACGCAGCGGCGGGTTCACCTTGAACACCGGGTCGTAGGAGCCGCAGCACTCGTCGGTGAGCGTGAAGTGGTGCGGGGTGGCCTCGGCGGTGACGCGGCGGCCGGCGAGCTTGGCCGCCCGGACGATGTCGACCGACTCGGCCGCCGACAGGTGTTGGAAGTGCACGACGCCCCCGGTCATCCGGGCCAGGACGATGTCGCGATGCACGATGAGCGCCTCGGCCTCCGACGGGCGCCCGCCGATGCCCAAGCGGGCCGACCAGGCACCCTCGTGCATGTGGCCGCCCTTCACCAGGGCCGGGTCCTCGGCGTGCTGGGCGATGACCGCGCCCGGAAAGGCGGTGGCGTACTCGAGCGCCCGGCGCATCACCTGGGAGTCGCCCAGACAGGTTCCGTCGTCGGTGAAGATCCGCACGCCGATGTCGTAGAGCTCGCCGATGGGGGCCAGGTGCTCGCCCCGTCGGCCCACGGTGATCGCGGCCGCGGTGTGCACGTCGCACACGGCGCGGCGGCCCTGCTCGAGCACGTAGCGGGCCGTACCCACGTTGTCGATGGCCGGATCGGTGTTGGGCATGGCCACCACCGCCGTGAACCCGCCCCGCACCGCGGCCCGAGAGCCCGACTCGATGGTCTCGGCCTCCTCCATCCCCGGTTCGCGGAGGTGGGTGTGCACGTCGACGAGCCCGGGCGCGACCACACAGCCCGAAGCGTCGAGGACGATCGCCCCCGCGCTCTCGGGCTCCAGCGACGCGCCGATGTCGCCGACCTCGGCGATGACCCCGTTGCGGATGCGGACGTCGGCGCGCCGCTCCCCCGTCTGGTCGACGATCCGACCGCCCCGGAGGACGATCTCCGGCAGCTCGGGCCGCTCGGCCGGCGCCGGACGGCTTCCGGTGCTCCCGGTGTCGGAGTGGACGGTCATCGTGATGCTCCTTCTCCGCTGGTTCGGCTGCTGGTGGCTCCGGCGGCTCCGGGGGCGGCTGTGGTCGCACCGCTCGTGCTGCTCGTGCTGCTCGTGCTGCCGTCGCCGGCCAGCAGCTTGAAGAGGACGCCCATGCGCACGGCCACGCCATTCGAGACCTGCTCGAGGATCAACGATCGGGGCGAGTCGGCAACGGCCGAGGAGATCTCCACGCCGCGGTTCATCGGTCCCGGGTGCATCACCAGCACGTCGGGCTTGAGGCGAGCCGCACGCTCGTCGGTGAGGCCCCAGCGAGCCGTGTACTCCCGCAGGGTCGGGAACAGCGCGGCGTCTTGACGCTCTCGTTGGATGCGCAGCAGGTACACGACATCGGTGTCGCACAAGGCGTCGTCGAGGTCATGGGTGATCGTGACCGGCCAGCCCTCGGTCGTGCTCGGCAACAGGGTCGGCGGTCCGCACACCGTGACCTGCGCCCCCAGGGTGGTGAGCACGTGCACGTCACTGCGCGCCACCCGCGAATGCTTGACGTCGCCGGCGATCAGCACGCGCAGCCCGTCGAGCGACGGGCCTCGGTGGCGGCGGAGCGTGAACGCGTCGAGCAGGGCCTGGGTGGGATGGCCGTGCCAGCCGTCACCGGCGTTGACGACGCTGGCGTTCACCCAACCGGCCACCCGGTGCGGCGCCCCCGACGACGAATGGCGCACGACGATGGCGTCGGCGCCCATGGCCTCGACCGTCTGTGCCGTGTCCTTCAAGCTCTCGCCCTTCTTCACCGACGAGGTGCTCACCGAGAACGACAGGGTGTCGGCCGAGAGACGCTTGGCGGCCGTCTCGAAGGAGAGCTTCGTACGGGTGGAATCCTCGAAGAACATCGTGGCCACCGTGCGGCCCCTCAGGGCCGGGACTTTCGCGATGTCACGCTGCGTGACCTCGAGGAAGGAATTGGCGAGCTCGAGGAACTCCTCGACGTCGGCGCGGGTGAGATCTTCGACGCCCAGGAGGTGCTTCACGCTCGCGCCCCCTTCACCAGAACCACGCCGTCATCGACACCGGTCTCGGTGACGGTGACGCGCACGTCCTCGGTGACATGGGTGGGAAGGTTCTTGCCCACGAAGTCGGGGCGGATGGGCAGCTCGCGATGTCCCCGATCGACCAGCACCGCCAGTTGGACGGCCATGGGGCGGCCCAGGTCGGTGAGCGCGTCGAGTGCAGCGCGAATGGTGCGGCCCGTATAGAGCACGTCGTCGACGAGCACCACGACCCGACCGTCGATCGGGAACGTGACGTCGGTGGGTCCGGCAGGACGGACCGGTCGCAGCCCGATGTCGTCACGGTAGAAGCTCACGTCGAGCGTGCCGACCGGGACCGCCACCCCCTCGAAGCTCTCGATGGCCGCAGCGAGGCGTCGGGCCAGCACGTCGCCCAAGCTGTGCAGCCCGATCAGCACGATGCGCTCCGCGCCCTGGTTGCGCTCGACGATCTCGTGGGCGATCCGCGTCAGCGCCCGCCGCACGTCGGCCTCGGCCAGAACCGTCGCCGCGTCGACCGGCCCGGCTTGGGGAGCCGGGCCATCGGCGACCGGGCCATCGCCGACCACGGCCTGGGCGACGCGATCGTGCACAACCCGGCCATCGGCGACCGGGGCCTGGGCAACAGAAAGGCCCCGCTCGGGGGCCGGTGCACCTGGGCTGGGGGTCGCGGCCGACGAGGCCGGGGTCGAGGCTGCCATGGTGGATCCTCCGTCGCGGCCTCTCGGGACCGCCGTTAACGGGTCGAAACAGACGAGCCGACTCTAGCGAGCGCCCGCGGCCCGGCATCGGATCGATCCCCGGGCGCGCTCGTACGCCACCGACCCACACCCGTCGAACACCTGTCGCTCAACCGCACCCACCCCCGTTCAGCGACAGGTGCTCCATCCCCGGGCGGGCCCACCGACCCCACACCCGTCGAACACCTGTCGCTCAACCGCACCCACCCCCGTTCAGCGACAGGTGCTCCATCCCCGGGCGGGCCTTCGATACTGTCGTACCTAGGTGTCACCCTGTGTGACATGTCTGAACGCTCTGTGATGACCATCGCGGCCCGCCAGCTCGGCCTCGTCGTCTGGGAACAGGCGATCGAGCACCTGACAGCGGACCAGGTCAACAACCGAGTCGCGAGCGGGCGGTGGGTGCTCGTTCGCGATCGGGTCTTCGCCGTCGCCGGTTCGCCACCGACCTGGGAGCAAGCGGCGCTGGCCGCGGTACTCGGATCTGGCCCGGCATCGGTCATGTCCCATCGGACGGCTGCATACCTCTGGAGGCTGAGGGGCTTCGACCGCCCGGAGGAACTCGAGATCACCAGGTGGGGTCACTGCCGGAGCCGGATGCCGGGCGTACGGGGTCATCAGTCGATCGTGTCCGGGCGTATCCACGAAACGCATCTCGGCCCGTTCCCCGTGACGTCGGTCGAACGCACGTTGTGCGATCTCACATGGGGTTCATCGCCGTGGCGGATCGAACAAGCGCTCGACGACGCATTCCGGCGCAAGATCGCCTCCCTCAACGCATTGCGCCTGGTCTTCGATGAACTGGCCACTCGCGGCCGACGACGGAGCACCGTCATGCGAGCAATCCTCGAAGCGCGCGGCAGCGAATTCCATCCCGGCGAAAGCAACAGGGAGCTCGACCTCATGCGGGTGATCGAACGAGCCGGGCTGCCCCGACCCGTCCCGCAGCATCCCATCAGGATCGGTGGACGCGTCGCCCGCTTCGACTTCGCCTACCCCGATCTGATGATCGCCATCGAGTACGACAGTTGGACCGAGCATGGTTCACGGAGCGCCTTCGACCACGACCGGCTCCGCCTGGCTGACGTGGCGATCGCCGGATGGCTGCCTCTGCTGATCACCTCGGCGTTCAGCGAGGCCCAGATCGTGGCCCTCATCACGGACGCGCGTGCTGCACGGAGTCGAGAGGTCGGGTGATCGGCGCCCCACCGCGGCCGGAGCTGCTCGCCCCAGGGCGTCAGCCGCCGATCCACTCCGCAACGGTCGTTCCCGTCATGAAGCCACCGGGGCCGCCGGGATCGAGCATCGGCTACGGGTCGAACGTTGCGCTCGACTGGTCGGCGTCGAACGCCACGCAACCGCACCGGCGAAGCGCTGCAACGAGCGGTAGAGATCCTCGACGACGCGCGGTCGTGACGTCGCACCTGCCTCTCGGCGCTGCCCGAGGCCCCCTCCCGATCGCTCACGTATGCAAAGACTCCATGCTCGCCCCATTCGTGACCGTCGTCGACGCGACCTCGCCGATCTCGCTGCAACGGATTCGACGAGTTCGATGCGGAAGGTTGGCTTGCTGGCGGGGCGCCCACGGCGTTGCCGTTGCGGCGTGGACCTCAGCGGGGCGGGACGGCCATGGCTGAGCGATCAACGTCTCTGGTTCAAGGAGTGACCACGAGCACCCGACCATTGTCACTATCGGTGATGTAGATCGAGCCGTCGGGACCGACCGCCACACCCCTCGGCTCGACGAATTCGATGTCGACAGCGGGGCCACCATCAACCCCGGCTTCAACTG
This sequence comes from Actinomycetes bacterium, assembly GCA_031362415.1. GTDB lineage: Bacteria > Actinomycetota > Acidimicrobiia > IMCC26256 > VFJJ01 > VFJJ01. Next base: position 17,906 of record JANLSK010000253.1, read on the forward strand.
CGGTGAGGCGGAAGATCCGTCGCGACGACCATGACGATGCGTCATCGAGGCCGTCCGTGCACCCGGCGGTGAGCACCACGGCGAAAGCCGCACCGACGGTGGCGACGACCAGCCGCATGCGACGGGCCCGGCCGACGGCGAACGAGCTGACGGGCTCGAGAGGGCACGGTCCTTCCCGACGAACGCGATCGTGCCACCCCATCGACGGCTCATCGAATCTCCTCGGTCACGCCTCCGGGTGGTCGCGACGCTACGCCACTGGCCGAGTGAGTCACGCCGGCCGAGCAGGCCGAGCGGCCAGGGGCCCTACCAAGGCCGAACACCTGTCGCTCCACGGCGCCCACAGCGGTTGAGCGACAGGTGTTCGAAGGGGTTCAGCTCATGAGGGCGTCGAGGAGGGCGCCTTGGAGCATGGTCAGCCAGGCGTAGATGGCGTAGGGGGCGGTGTCGGGATCGTCGGGATCGAGATCGTCCTCGAAACTGTCCTCGGTGACGCCGAGGACGGTACCCAGGGCCAGCCGGGCATCGTTCAGGACGCCCAGCCAGGCG
>JANLSK010000297.1:0-4599 GCA_031362415.1 Actinomycetes bacterium
GCGGATGGGCCAAGGGCGAGGTGCTCGATCGCATCCTCGACGAGCAATGGGTCCAGCTCCATGCCCAGCGGGGTACGACGACTTCGGCGACATCCCGTTCCTGGAGCCGCTCGACGTGCTCGTGGAATCGCTGAACCGGGAAGCGAACCTCGATGCTCCCCGCGAACAGGCGGCCGGCACCACCATTCTCGGACTGCTGATCAAGCGCCTCCGCATGGTCGACGACCGCACGAGACACCCCGAGATCGCCGACGAGGTCATCACCGCGCCGATGTTCATCGTGGGGCTGCCCCGGACGGGCTCCACGCACCTCCACGCCTTGCTGGGCCAGGCGGAAGGGATCCGAACGCCGCTCTACTGGGAGATGGCGATGCCGTCGCCGCCGCCCGAGCAGGCGACGTTCACCACCGATCCCCGCATCGCCCAGGTCGAGGCGATGCTCGACCAGCTCCCGGCCGAGCTGCTGAAGCGTCACCCCATCGCGGCCACCCGTCCGGAGCAGTGCAACATGCTCAACGACTGGAGCTTCATCCACCAGGCGCTGCTGGCGTCGTACGAGATCCCGACGTACCGCGACTGGCTCTTCAACGCCGACTACCGACCCGCCTTCGAGACCCATCGCCGGACCCTGCAACATCTCCAGTGGCGCAACCCAGGGCAGTGGATCCTCAAGTACCCCAAGCATCTGCTGGCCCTCGACGTGCTCCTCGCGATCTACCCCGACGCCCGCCTGGTGTGGACGCATCGCGACCCGGCCGTCGTGCTGCCATCGGTGGCGAGCTTCACCAGCTTCATGCGGGCCTCCACCAACGCCACGTTCGACGGCGTGCGCTTCGGACGGGAATGGGCGCTGTTCGAGGAGCTCGCGCTGCACCGCGGCCTGGCCGTGCGCGACAGCCTGGCCCCGGACGACGCCCGGGCACGCATCTTCGATCTCCACTACGGCGACCTGATGCGAGACCAGGTCGGATCGGTTGCGGCGATCTTCGACCACTTCGGGATGGCCTTCTCGCCGTCGTCGCGTCAGGGCGTCGAGCGCTGGACTGCTGGCCATCCCCGTACCCGCCACGGCGTGCACGAATACACGCCCGAGCAGTTCGGCTTCACGACCGACGGGCTTCGAGCACGCTTCGGCGGGTACATGCGCCGCTTCGGCGTCGAGCCCGAAGCCAAGGCGTAGCAGGCGATGATCGCATGATCTCCGGCGAGAAGATACTCATCTCCGGCGTGTCGGGCAGCGTCGCCCGGCCCCTGGCGTTGCACCTGGCGCAGCACAACGACGTCTGGGGCATCGCCCGGTTCACGAACGACGCCGCCCGCGAGAGGGAGGCCTTCAGCGCGCTCGCCACTCCGGCGCTGCGTTCGCTGTCGCCCCGGGCGACGCTCGAAGACGCCGGCATCGTCACGCGGGCCGTCGACCTCGGCTCGGCGACGGTCGGCGATCTCCACGACCTGCCCGACGACTTCACCTACGTGCTGCACCTGGCCTGGATGCGCGCCGATCTCGCCCACCTGGAAGACGCGCTGCGGACGAACGTCGAAGGGGCGGGCCTGCTCCTCCAGCATTGCCGCAATGCCAAAGCGGCCCTGGTGATGTCGGGTATGGGCATCTACTCGGGCCATGACGATCCCTGGCACGCCTACACCGAGACCGACCCCATCGGGCGGGGCTCGACGGCCTACGCGCCCACCAGTCCGGCGTCGAAGCTGGGCCTCGAAGCCGTCGCCCGGTTCTGTGCCCGAGCCTTCGACCTGCCCGTCACCATCACCCGCCTCAACACGTTCATGGGGGTGCCGGCGTCGTTTCCGGGCATCCACATCCAGGCCGTGCTCGACGGCCAGACGATGGTCGCTCCGCGCGATCCCAACCCGCACAGCCCGATCCACGTCGACGACATGGCGTGGCAGGTCGAGCCCTTGCTCGACGCCGCCAGCACCACGGCGTGCATCACCAACTGGTGTGGCGACGACGTCACCACCGCACAGGACTGGGTGGCGAAGGCTGCGGAATGGTCGGGGAGGGACGGGCGCATCGTGGTGAAGGACGCGCCCGGCAGCCCGGCCGGCACCTTGGCCGATCCCACCCGCCGGCGCTCGATCACCGGCCCCTGCCGCGTCAGCTTCGACGACGCCTTCCGCACGCTCTACCAGACGATGACCGTGCCGACGACGGGCCCGACCGCGCCGACGTAAATCAGTGCAATCAGTGTGATGAATTTGATGATCGACCAGCATGAGGGGGACGGGCGATGAGGCTTGAAGGCAAGGTGGCATTGGTGACCGGGGCCACGTACGGGATCGGTGCCGCGATCTTGGAGCGGTTGGCCGAGGAGGGCGCATCGGTGGTGTTCACCGGACGCTCAGCCGACAAGGGCGAAGCGCTCGAAGCCTGGCTCCGAGCCGATGGGCACACGGTGAGCTTCGCCCAGGGCAGCGTGGCCATCGAGGCCGACGTGCAGGCCGCCATCGCCATGGCCGTCGAACGTTACGGCTCGCTCACCATCGTCGTGAACAACGCCGCGGCCACCGACACCACCGGGCCGGGCGGTCCCGACAGCCACGTCGAGGAGATCGCCATCGACGCCTTCGAGACCGTGATGCGCACCGGCGTCTGGGGCGTGCTGTACACGTCCAAGCACGCCATCCCGCACATGAAGGCTGCCGGGGGCGGGGCCATCATCAACATCTCGGCGGCGTCGAGCATCCGGGCCATCGACGGCCGTCCCGCCTACCAGGCGTCGAAGGGCGCGGTGAATGCGCTGACCCGGCAGATGGCCGTCGACTACGGGCCCGCGGGTATCCGGTCGAACGCCATCATCGTGGGCTTCACACCCACGGGCGGCGAGATCATGAACAAGATGCTGGCCAACGAGTCGTTCATCAGCGCGGTCAAGAAGGCCATCCCGTCGCCCCGGCTGGGCAGCCCCCGCGACATCGCCAACGGCTGTCTGTACCTGGCGTCGGAGGAAGGCTCCTACGTCAACGGGGTGCTTCTGCCGATCGACGGGGGCCTCACCTGCAAGCTCGGCGTCCCCGACACCTCGGCCCTCAGCGCCATCGGCGAAGGCTGAGCGGGGCGTCACCGATGCCGCTCGACGTGTCGCCCCACCTCGACCCAACGACCTGCGCAGTGGTCAACATGGAGTGCCAGCAGGGCCTGCTCGGCCCGTCGTCGATCCTGCCCGGCCTGGCCCGGGCAGCCGAGCAGGTGGGCCTCGTCGCCAACCTGGCGCGACTGTTCGACGCCGCCCGGGGCGTCGGCGTGCGCATCTACTACTGCACCGACGAGCGGAGGCCCGACGGGTTCGGCTTCGCCCGCAACACCTTGGTGCACCTGAGGATGCGGGCCGACGCCAACGAGGGCATGGGCGGCCACGGGCCCGTGATGGCCCAGATCGCTCCCCGTCCCGAAGACATCGTGTTCCGCCGCGAGCAAGGGCTCACAGGGTTCTACGCCACCGCGCTCGAGCCGTACCTGCGCAACACCGGCGTCACCACCCTCGTCGTCACCGGCGTGTCGCTCAACATCGCAGTGCTCGGAACGGTCATCGAGGCCATGAACCGCGGTTTCACGGTCATCGTGCCCAGCGACTGTGTGGCCAGCGACCCGCCCGAATACGCCGAGACGGCGCTGCGCTACACCATCCGCAACATCGCCTACGTCGTGCCCTCACAGGCGATCGTCGATGTGTGGCGCACCGTCTGAGTTATCCGTCGCGGGACCGGCGCGCTGCTCGATGGGTACGCTCCGCAGCGACCGTCAAGCGTGAGGCCGATCAGCAGGAGTGGCGCCATGACGATGACCATGCCGAGCGACCTCGACCTCGACACGCAGGTCGACGTGATCCTCGATGATCTGCCCGACGTCGCCGCATCGCTGCACGAGATGCGCGCGCACAAGCCGGCCTCGTGGGCCAAGGGTTTCGGCCAGCCGGCGCTGCTGTTGCTGAGCCACGAGCTGGTGAGCGCGGCCTTCAAGGACGAGGAGACGTTCCCGTCGGCCGAGTTCTACGGCAAGGTCGTCACCGACGTGCTCGGGCGCAACCTCCAGTGCATGTACGGCAACGAGCACCGTCTCAACCGGGCGCTCGTGTCGCCGGCCTTCCGCCAGCGGCTCATGCCCACGCTCGTCCCGCCGCTGCTGGAGCCCGTCGCCCACGAGCTCATCGACCGCTTCGTGCACACCGGACGCGCCGATCTGGTCGCCGACTTCACGAGCCGCTACCCGTTCATCGTCATCACCCGCCTGCTCGGGCTGCCTCGTACCTCGGAGGACGACATCAAGCGGTGGGCGCTCGGCATGCTCGACATCCAGAACAGCCACGCCAACGCCATGCAGTGCTCGCAGGAGTTCATGGCGTTCGTGCAACCCATCCTCGAACAGCGCCGCACCGACCCCGGCGACGATCTCATCTCCACGTTGGCCACCACCGAGGTCGAAGGCCAACGGCTCTCCGACGAGGAGATCTTCAACTTCCTGCGCCTCTTGTTCCCCGCCGGGGCCGACACCACGTACCTCGGGCTCGGGTCGACGTTGTATTCACTCCTGACCCATCCCGACCAGCGCCAGACCCCCCGCATCTCGGCCTTCTTCACCTC
>JANLSK010000311.1:0-5630 GCA_031362415.1 Actinomycetes bacterium
TCTCGTCGTGTTCGATCATGTCGATCCGTCGGAGAAGCGATCGCTCATGGCGCACGTGAGGCGCTCGATCACGACGGTCGCTCCGATCGACGTGCTCGTCACCGATCAGGCCGAGATCGACGCCCGCCGAGATCACGTCGGATCGATCCTCTACTGGCCGTTGCGTGAGGGTCGGTCGGTCTATCGGCGCGGGGGTGCTCATGCAGGCTGAGCCCAACGAGTGGTTGAGATTCGCCGAGAGCGATCTCGCGGCTGCCGTTCGGCTCATCGGTGATCCTGGATCTGCCTCCGAGGCTGGCGTGCTTTCACGCTCAACAAGCCGCCGAGAAGGCGCTCAAGGCCACGCTCGTCACGGCGGGCACGCCGGTCCCGCGAACTCACGATCTGGTCGCGCTCGTCGCCCTCGTGACCGGCACGGCCCGATCGCTCCTGGAGCCCGTCGACCTGGCCCTGCTCGATCCGTGGGCAGTCGACGGGAGATACCCCGGCGACATCCCCGACGTCACTATCGGTGAGGCGCACCTCGTCATCGACACGGCCGAACAGATCGTGACGATCGTTCGATCTGCGTTGCGGTGAAGCCCTGACGGCCCCGTCGGCCGTCGGACGGCCGAACGCGGTGCCCACGGGTTCGCCCGTCCGTACCGGTTGACGGCTCTACGCTGAGGCTGTGCCGGAGGTCGAGCACTCCGAGGCTGGATTGATTGTCTTGCCGCCCGACGAGGCGCTTCGTCGGGCGCGCCCCCTGCCCACACCCGAGGATCTGGCAATCGTTGGTCTCACGAGCGACGAATGGGACGCACTGCGCGACGCACTTGCGCAGTGGTGACCGAATCACCGCCAGGAGTCGAGCGGCCGACCCCCGTCGTGTCTGACGACCTCATCGACGCGGTGTCGAGGGTTTGACGGTGTTGCCGCGTCGGCGCCCTGCCTGAGCCCTGAACGCGGCGGCATCCGCGTCCCGCCCGGATGGGGCGTTCCCGGCGCAGGGGGCGACGGGGAAGGAGCCCGGGGACTTGTTATTTGGGTCGACCCGACGTTCGGTGGCAGTTCAAAGAAATCTTTTGAGAGCGTGGTCGTGCGCGTGAGTGTCCTCCCGTAACCCCACGTGTCCGTACGTATCCGCCAGTTCGTCAACCGTGGCATCGTGACGCTCGTGCCGTCGTCACTCATCTGAATAGAGCCTGTACCATCAGCAATCATTTGATCTGAAAGTGCTCGTGGTCGACAGTCGATCGGGGGTTCGAGTCCCCCCAGCCCGACTGAGAAACACCTCCGCCAAAGGTGTCGTCGCGCTTCTCCGCCTGCCGCATGACGGGGCGGGCGTGTGGCCCACCACGGCGCCGAGCATCGTGGCCCGCCTTGCGCTCTCGGGTGCTCAGAGGTTCCAGGGGTCGACCACGGTGATGCCGGTTCCCTTGAAGTCCATGACGTCTCGGGTCATCAGGGTCGCGCGCCGCGTGTCGAGCAGATCGCGGCGATCATGGCGTCGAGCTGGCTGACGGGCCGGCCTGCTGCGCAACGAAGCGCCGCGATGGTGGCGTAGGCCTCACTGGCGGGCTCGTCGAATGCGAGAATCCGTGAAGGGCCGAAGGCCGAGAACATGCGTTCCGACGCTTCGCTGAGGCGCCGCTTCCGTGCTCCTTTGGGCAGGATGGCCACACCGAAGCGGATCTCCGCCACCGTGATGACCGTCAGCATCGGCGGCTCTGATCGGTGAGGGACCGCGGCCATCGTCTCAGAGACGACGTTGGTGTCGAGAACGATCACCGGGGCAACGAGGCCGGTTCGGCCGTGTCGGTGCGGGGAGGCACCGCGAAGTCTGCGGTGTCGATGCCGCGGAACTGCTCGTGCATCCAGGTCCCGAAACCCGACGTGGGCATGGCCGCATCGACCTCACGCTCGATCAACTGGCGGACATGCTCCTCCATCGAGTGACCGGCTCGAGCGGCCGCCACCCGCAGCTGCTCCTTCACCCTGTTGTCTACTTCCCGAGTGCAGCGCCGAGCACTGTTCACAACGACGTCAAATACCGTGTCCTACTGAACACTGCTCGAAATCGGGCGCCTCACGATCCAAGCCGGCACGGCCGTCGACGATCGAGCCGTCGCCGATCCACCGGCGATCTCCGGTCGATTCCGGCTGAGCCCCGACGAGCTGGATGAGTTTCGCCGAGACGTTGCGGCCGCACATCGCCGCACCTACGCTCCGAGCTCTCGAGGCTGCGGGCCACAGCTGGCCGTCCGACGCTCCGCAGTACTTGAGGCACAGTGGTCTCACGGGGGCACGCCGACGACCGGGAGGGTGGACTGATGGCGACGATCGATCGGGCCCGAGGGTGAGCACCGGGTACTCGACGATCCGCTACGAGACCTCACCCGACAAGGTGGCGACGATCACACTCGATCGACCCGAGGTGCTCAACGCCTTCGACCGGACCATGTGCGAGGAGATGCGAGACGCGTGGCGGGCCGTCAAGCTCGACCCCGACGTGAACGCCGTGGTGCTGCGAGCGGCAGGCGAGCGGGCGTTCTGCGCCGGTCTCGACGTGGCGAAGGCGTTCGGCCAGCCCGACGACCTGTGGAACCACGAGGACCCCGGTGAGCTCCTCAGCCCCAAGTGGCAGAAGGTCTGGAAGCCCGTCGTCTGCGCGGTCCAGGGCATGTGCACCGCTGGCGCTTTCTACTTCGTGAACGAGTCCGACATCGTCATCTGCTCCACCGACGCCACGTTCTTCGACTCCCACGTCACCTACGGCATGGCCTCGGCGCTCGAGCCGGACGGGCTCATGCGGCGTATCGGCCTGGGCGACACCCTACGAATCGCCTTGTCGGGCAACGACGAGCGGGTCTCGGCCGACACGGCCCTCCGCATCGGGCTGGTCACCGAGGTCGTGGAGCGCCATGCGCTCTGGGCCCGAGCGCACGAGATCGCCGCCGGCATCGCCCGCAAGCCCACCGCAGCCACCCAGGGCACGGTGCGGGCCATCTGGGAGTCGCTCGATCGGCCGTACCGGGCCGCGATGGAGCAGGGCCTCCTGTACACGCGCCTCGCCAACCCCGTGGGCATGGCCGAGGTCGCGGCCCGGGGGCCCGACCGGACCGAGCCGAGGATCCGATAGCCGCCCTTGGTGCACGCCGATCGCTCAGCGCCCCTTGGGCATCCCGAGTATCCGCTCGGCGATGAGGTTGCGCTGGATCTGGGACGTGCCAGCGGCGATCGTCGACTGGAACGACCACAGGTAGTCGCACACCGTCTCGGCCACCGCGTCGTCGGGCGCCGCGGTGGCCACGACGCCACGACCTGTCAACCGCATCGCCAGCTCGGCCAGCTCCTGACCCAGCTCGCTGTAGCGGAGCTTCACCGCCGACCCGAGCGGCGAGGGGGCGCCGGTCGAGTCGGCCTCGCTGATGCACATCTGGGTCATGCGCCAGAGCGCTTCGACGTTCGCGTCGAGCCCGCCGAGGCGCCGACGCAGACCGGGATCGTCCCACGCAGCCACGGCACCGGCACCCGAGCCCGCACCTGAGCCGGCGCTGGGCGCCATCGCCAACGCCAACGCCACCAGTTTCCGGACCTGCGAGCGCAACGTGATGATGTGCTGCGCGAACGCCGTGCCCCGTTCGAAGCGCAGCGTCACGTTGGTCACCCTCCAGCCGTCGTTCTCGGCGCCGACGCGGTTGGCGACGGGTACCCGCGCCTCGTCGAGGAACACCTCGCAGAAGTGGCTGTCACCGTCGATCGTCCTGATCTGCTTCACCTCGACACCGGGCTGGTGCATGTCGAGGATCAGCCAGGTGATCCCCTTGTGCTTGGCGGCGTGGGGATCGGTGCGCACGAGCAACTCGCAGTAGTCGGCCACGTGCGCTCGCGTACTCCAGATCTTCTGGCCCGTGACGACGTACTCGTCGCCGAAGCGTTCCGCCCGTGTGCGCAGCGATGCCAGGTCGGAGCCGGCGTGGGGCTCGGAAAAGCCTTGGCACCACACGCTCTCGCCGCGGAGGATGCGGGGCAGGTGTTGGCGTCGTTGGTCGTCGGTCCCCTCGGCGATCAACGTCGGTCCGGCATGCATGGTGCCGACGAAGTTGACGCCGATGTAGGGCGCGCCGGCCGCGGCGTACTCCTCGAGGTAGACGAGTTGCTGCGACACGGGCAGGCCGCGGCCCCCGAGCTCCGCAGGCCAGGCCAGACCGGCGTAGCCGGCGTCGTGGAGCTCCCGCTGCCAGCCTGTCTCGTAGCTTCGGCGAGCGGGCCAGTCATCGGTTGGCGGCGGCGGTCCATGACGGGGCACCGCCGACGACAGCCACGTCCGTACCTCGGAGCGAAACGCCTCGTCATCGGCGCTGTAGCGAAGGTCCATGGAGCGTCTCCCGGCGGGCGTGTTCAGCGTGTGTATCAGTGTGCGTACGGCCGGTGTCACGGGTGCGTCGTGGCGCCGGTCGTCATCGGACGTCGCGCTCCAGTGCCGTCGCGAGGGTGAGGGCGTGCGTGTCGCTCGTCCCGAAGGCGTGCTCGAGCACCCAGGCCCGCTTCAGGAGGTAGTGGGGGAGCATCTCCCACGTGAATCCCATGCCCCCCAACACCTGGATGGCCGCGCTGGCATTGGCGATCGCCGCTTCCCCGGCGAGGAACTTGGCGATTGCGACCGCACGCTCGGGCGGGTCGACGCCTGCCCCGGCGGCCACGGGATCGTCGGCCACGGCCGCCGCAGCGTAGACGGCACTCCGGGCCATCACGGTGCGCACGTACATGTCGGCGAGGATGTGCTTGACGGCCTGAAACGATCCGATGGGCACGCCGAACTGCTCGCGCTCGAGCGCGTAGGTCCGGGCCACCTCGAGCGCTCTCGCCGACACCCCGAGCAGCGTGGCCGCGCTCAGCGCCGTGCCCACGATGCGCATGTGTCGGGCCGCTGGGGCATCGCCCACCCGGTCGCCCTCGGGCAGCGCGTCGAAGCGTCCGACGGGGGTGAGCGGATCGAGCGCGGCGAGCTCGTGCGGTCGGGTCAGGTCGTCGCCAGCGCAGAGGAAGACACCGTCGGACCGCAGCACGAGCAGCGCGTCGAGATCGGCGGCATGCTCGACCACGAGCCGGTCGTCGCCGAAGGTGGTGGCCTCGTCGATCCCGCCGACGAGCAGGTCGCCGGTGGCCGCCCCGGCAACGTGGCTCGCGGCGAGCAGGGTCCAGGTGAGCGGCCCAGTCGTGAGGTACGAGCCCAGCTGCTCGAACACGACCGCGGCCTCGACGACCCCGAGACCCGCTCCGCCGTTGCGTTCGGGGAGCAGGAGCGAGAACGTGCCGAGCTGGGCCAGATCGTTCCAGAACGTACGGTCGATGGGGAGGCCTTCGCGCTCGCCGATCCGGTCGAGCCCGGCCCGGCTCGCGCACAGGCGCTGGATCGTTTCCTGCAGCCCGAGCTGCGTGTCGTCGAGGCGGAAGTCCATGATTGACGGGGCCACCGTTTCGACGGCGAAACCTTCAGATGATTTCATTGCGGGTGGAGCGTGCGACGCTAGTGCACTGTTTCGTTGTTACCGCGCGCGTCTGTTACGCCACTCTGAGTGGTTGTCCGGAGTAGGTCCAGGCGAAGGGTCGGGCGGTCTGGTCGTAGTCGGCGATGAACCGGATCA
>JANLSK010000328.1:0-3693 GCA_031362415.1 Actinomycetes bacterium
GCGTGGTGGCCGAGATGGTGCCTGTTTGCCTGCTCCCGGGAGCGTTGCTAGGTTGGCTCACCTTCAGCGGGAACCGCTTCCCCCGGTCGGAGCCACGAGCCCTCGATCGCCGGTGACCGCAACCAGGTCCATCAACGCGGCCCGGAGATGCAGGTCGGGAGCAGGAACCTTGGTCGAGCGCATGGGCAGCGAATGAACGCAGGTCGAATCATCCGAATGCTGCCGCCGGTGCTCATCTCGATGGGCCTCGTCACCGCGCTGGTGTTCGTGCAGACCCGGCCCGAGGTGCGCGTCAACCTCGAGGGCGAGAACGTGCTGGTCGCCCGCACGCCCGTCACCGTCGGCCAGTTCCTCATCGACCACGACGTCGTCGTCGGCCCCTACGACGATGTCGAGCCGTCGCTGACCGCGTCGGTCGTCGACGGGATGGCCATCGACATCGTGCGGGCCCATCCCGTCATCCTCGACGACAACGGCGCCCTGTCAACCCTGTGGACCACCGAGGCGACCGTCGATGCCGTCGTCGATGCCCTCGGACGCCATCCCGACACCATCGACCCGCCCTACGGCTCGACCCTCGAGCCGGGCCAGACGCTGGTGCTCCGCGATGCCGTGAGCGTGGCGGTGAACGTCGACGGAGAGCGGCAGTTCGTGGTGCTCACCGGGCGGACCGTCGCCGAGGTCCTGGCCTCCGGGGGGATCGCCGTCGGCGAAGACGACGAGGTGACGCCGGCGCTCGACGCCCCGATCGTCAACGGCGAATCGATCTCCGTGGTGCGGGTGTTCGACGGTGTCGTCGAAACCGAGACGCCGATCCCATTCGTGACGCACCGCCACGATGATTCGAGCCTCACCGTGGGGCGTGAGGTCGTCGACGTCGACGGCTCGGAGGGTCTGGTGCGAACGCGGGCCCGTGTCGTGAGCCGTGACGGCGTCGAACTGTCCCGCACGGTGCTGTCCGAGGAGCGCGTCGCCGAGCCCGTCGACCGGGTCGTGCGCGTGGGTATCAAGCCCCGTCCGGTCAGCGCGCCGCCGGCCCCGGCTGCGCCGGGCGCCCGTCCGTCGACGCGAGGACCCGACTCCCAGTACGACCTCATCCCAGATCCAGAGATCGAGGGTGGATCTCAGACTGGTCGGGCGACCTACTACAACCATGCACCGGTTTCGGGAGGGTGTGCCCACAAGGACCTCCCCAAGGGAACCGTCGTCACGGTGACCAACGAGGCCAATGGGGCCTCCGTGACCTGCAAGGTCAACGACAGCGGACCGTACGGAGCGGGGCGGATCATCGACCTCCATCCCGACCAGTTCTCGGCCATCGCCGATCTGAGCACCGGGGTCATCCGGGTCACCATCTCCTGGTGAGCTGTGGCCGTTCTGGCCGTGCTGTGCGTACTGCACCGCGACGGGCGGGACGGGCGCCAAGCGAGACGCGAAGAACGCCGGGTCGCGTAGCCTCCGCACGGTGAAGCTGCTCTCGCCGGCCGACGTGACGGCCCTCCTCGCCCGTCACGGTGGACGCCCGTCGAAGGCCCTGGGGCAGAACTTCCTGGCCGACCCCAACACCGCCCGCCGCATCGTGCGCCTCGCTGGTGTCACGCCGGGCGACCGTGTCGTCGAGATCGGCCCCGGCATCGGGTCGCTGACGTTGGCCCTCGTCGGCGCCGGCGCCACCGTGACCGCGGTGGAGCTCGACCGTCACCTCATCCCGGTTCTCGACGAGGTGCTCGTCACGGCGGGAGTCGCCGATCGGGTCAGAGTCGTGCAGGCCGACGCGCTGACGATCGACTGGGACGAGCTTCTCGGGACCGAAGCCGGTGGGACCGAAGCCGTGCCGGCCGGCGCGACGGCGGCCGAGCGGCCGTGGTCGCTTGTGGCCAACCTCCCGTACAACATCGCAACCCCGCTCGTGGTGACGGTGCTCGAGGCCGCTCCGGCCATCACCCGACTGTTCGTGATGGTGCAGCGGGAGGTGGCCGAGCGCTGGTGCGCCCGGCCCGGGCCGGGGGCCTACGGCGCCGTCACCGTGAAGATCGCCTATTTCGCCTCGGCCGAGCTGGCCGGCGCCGTTCCGCCCACGGTGTTCGTGCCCCGTCCCAACGTCGATTCGGCGCTGGTGAAGCTGGAGCGCCACTCCCGGCCACCGGTGACGGTCGACGATCCGGCCCGGCTCTTCACGCTCGTCCGAGCCGGCTTCGCCCAGCGCCGCAAGACCCTCCGGCGCTCGCTGGCTCCGCTGCTCGGCGACGCGGCCGGCCCGGTGCTCGAGGCCGCAGGGGTTGATCCGTCGGCCCGGGCCGAGACCCTCGACCTCGATGCCTGGGCCGCCGTCGCCCGGGCCGCCGCGGCCCAGGCTGGAGCCGCCGCCAACGGAGCCCCGGGGTGATCCCGTGACCGATTCTGCGCCCGATTCACGCCCAGATTCTGTCGCAGATTCTGCGCGTACGCCCACCGATTCGCCCGCAGATTCTGCGGTTCGGGTGACCGAATCGCCCACCGAATCGGCGCCGACCTCCACCGATTCTGTCGCAGATTCTGCGCGTTCGGCCGGGATGCGAGCGCACGCCAAGCTCACACTCTCGCTCCGGGTCACGAGCGTCCGGCCCGACGGGTTCCACGAGCTCGACGCCGTCGTCGCCTTCGGAGGCCCGAGCGACCGTCTCTGGGCCACCCTCACAGCCGCCCACGACGGCGTGGCGCTCACCGTGCACGGAGCGGCCGACGGGCTCCTCCCCGTCCCGGCCGACGAGCGCAATCTCGCGGTCCGGGCCATCATCGAGCTCGCCGCGGCTCTCGGGGGGCATCAGTCCGGCACGTCCCGGGCCGTGCCGGTGAGGCTCGGCCTGCCGGTGAGGCTGGGTCTCTCCGGGCCCGGGCCCAGCCTCTCCGGGCTCGGGCTCGACCTGGAGCTCCACAAGGGCATCCCGGCGGGCGGGGGCCTGGGCGGCGGCTCGGTCGACGCCGCAGCCGCCCTCCTCCTGGCCCGTCGCCTGCTCGACGCCGAGCACGTCGTCTCCGACCTGGAGCTCGCCGACATCGGGGCCGTGCTGGGCTCCGATGTTCCGGTGTGCCTCGCCGACGTGGGGTTGGCCCGGATGCGGGGCCGGGGCGAGATCGTCGAGACGATCGCCACCACGGCGCCGCCAGCGTCGGTGGCGGTGTTCACCCCGGCGTTCGCCTGCTCCACACCTGCGGTGTACCGGGCGTGGGACCGCCTCGGTGCACCCGTCGGACGGGAGCTCCCCGTGCCCACCGCGCTCCGCGCCAGCGTGCCGTGGCTGGCCTCGTTGCGCAACGACCTCGAGCCGGCTGCCGAGTCGATCGAGCCTCGGTTGCACGCGTATCGGACGGCGATCGAAGACGTCATGGGGGTGCCCGCGCTCCTCGCTGGAAGCGGCTCCTCCCTGATCGTGATCCTCGATCCTCACGACTCCGGGGCCAAGCGGCGCGCGGAGATTGCGATGTCACGGGCCGGACCGGGAACGGTCGTCACGGCGCCGTTGGTCGATCGGCCCGTCCACGACCTCGAGGCCGAGCACCGCCGAGTGTGAACTCCGGCACGATCCCCCGCTAACCTCCCGCCCCGATGGGATCCCTGATCAAGAAGCGCCGCAAGCGCATGCGTAAGAAGAAGCACAAGAAGCTCCTCAAGCGCACCCGCTGGCAACGTCGCGCCGGCAAGTAGCTCCTGAG
>JANLSK010000002.1:0-21010 GCA_031362415.1 Actinomycetes bacterium
TGGCCGGCATCATGCTGGCCCGCAACGCCGGTCGTCGCGCCGTCTGGACCGCGCCGATCAAGGCTCTCGTGGCCGAGAAGTTCTTCGAGCTCGTCGACCTCCTCGGCGCCGAGCAGGTGGCGCTGGCCACTGGTGACGCGTCGATCAACGCCACAGCTCCCGTGCTCGTGTGCACGGCCGAGATCTTGGCCAACTCGGCATTGGCCACCGGGGCCGAGACGGACGTGGGTTTCGCCTGTCTCGACGAGTTTCACTACTACGGAGAGCGCGATCGCGGTTGGGCCTGGCAGGTGCCGCTGCTCACCATGCACCAGTGCCAGTTCCTCCTGGCCTCGGCGACGCTGGGCGACATGAGCGCCATCGCGATCGACTTGGAACGTCGCAGCGGCCGAGAGGTCACCGAGGTGACATCGGTGACTCGCCCCACGCCCCTCTACCACCAGTGGCGAATCACGCCGGTGGCCGAAACGCTGATCGAGGCCATCGGAGCGGGCCTCGCTCCCGTCTACGTGGTGCACACCACCCAGGCCTCGGCGGTCGAGCGGGCCCAAGCTCTCACCAGCCTGCCGCTGACGACTCGCGGGCAACGGGATGCGATCGTTGCGGCGCTGAGCGGGGTGCGCCTCACCACAGGCTTCGGACAGACCTTGGCCCGTTTCCTACGCCACGGGATCGGCGTGCACCACGCCGGAATGCTCCCGCGATATCGGCGTCTCGTGGAGCGGCTGGCCGGTGACGGGCTGCTCCCGGTCATCTGTGGCACCGACACCTTGGGGGTCGGCGTCAACATCCCGATCCGCACCGTGCTGTTGACGGCGCTCACGAAGTTCGACGGCACTCGGGTGAGGGTGTTCTCGGTGCGCGAGTTCCACCAGATCGCCGGTCGAGCGGGTCGACCGGGGTTCGACCCCGATGGGCATGTCTGGGCCCAGGCGCCCGATCACACGATCGAGAACCAGCGGGCGCTGGCCCGGGCGGGCGACGATCCCAAGGCTCGCCGGCGGGTGTCTCGGGCGCAGCCGCCCAAGGGCTTCGTGCACTACGACGACAAGACGATGGAAAGGCTCGTCGGGGCCCGTCCGGAGCCGTTGCGTTCACGGTTTCGGGTCACGGCCGATCTCGTGGCGACCGTGCTGGCCCGTCCCGACGGCGCCGACGCACTCAAGGATCTCCTCCGGACGAATCACGATGCTGAGCCTTCGCGCCGTCACCATGTGCGACGGGCGATCGCCGTGTACCGCTCGCTCGAGGCTGCCGGTGTGGCGGAGCGTCAGCGTGACTCGTCGGGGCGCTGCGTCGGCGTGCAGGTCGGGTCCTTGGTGGAGGGAAGTGACGATCGGTCGGTGCTGCGCTTCGCGGCGCCGTTGGCGCCCTTCGCCATCGAGGTGGTGGCCACGCTCGAGCCGGATGACCCTGCCTACGTGCTCGACGTCGCGAGCGTGCTCGAGTCGGTCCTCGACGATCCGATGGCCGTCCTCTACGCACAGCGCTCCGCGGCCAAAGCCGCCGAGATCGCCCGGCTCAAGGCCGAGGGGGTCGCGTACGAGGACCGCATCACCATGCTCGACGATGTCACCTGGCCCAAGCCCTTGGCGGAGCTGATCGGCGGGTGCTTCGCCGAGTATCGGAGCCACCACCCTTGGATCGAGGACGAGCCTTCTCCCAAGTCGATCCTGCGTGAGATGCTCGAGAGTGGGGAAGGCTTCACCGGCTACGTCCGTCGGTATGGCCTCGAGCGCAGTGAGGGATTGGTGCTGCGGTACCTCACCGACGCCTGGCGGGCACTCGATCGCTCGCTGCCTGACGACGCGTACACCGAGATGCTCGAGGATGTCATCGACTGGTTGGGCGGGCTGATCCGAGCGACCGACGCATCGTTGCTCGAGGAGTGGGCGCACCTCGCCGGGATCGGTGGCGAGAACGGGATCGCCCGCCACGGCTCGGATCCGTCGTCCGAGGGTTTCGCGAGCCCTCTCATGGCCTTTGAGCCGCCACGGGCTTGGGGGACCGCGGTTCGTACTGCGGCTTTCGCCTGGGTGGAGCTCATCGCCCGGCGAGCGTTCGAGGCATTGGCGGCCCGGGCCGGCGGAGGATGGACGGGGTACCGGCTCGCGGAGGCGATGGCGCCCTACTGGCACGACCACGAGTTCATCGGCATCGACGCCGATGCCCGGTCGACGGAGTTCTTCGAGCTGGTCCCGTCCGGTCCGCCGGGTGCTTCGCCCGGCACTTCGCCTGAGTCCTGGACGATCGTCCAGCGCTTCGCCGATCCGGCCGGGGATGGCGATTGGCGCTTCACGGCCTGTGTGGACCTGGTCGCAGCCCGAGCCGACGGGGTTCCGACGCTGCAGCTGGTCTCGATCGGGCGCTTTGGCGAGGAGGTCACGGCTCGGCCCATCGACTGACGAGACCCGGACGCGAACGGTGAGAACCATGGTCTGGCGATGGCGGTCTGGCGATGGTGGTCGACCGAATCAGGCCGTCCCGAGTCCGGGTTCATCGGCGCAGCCGTCGCCCGAGGTGCGATCTGCCCGGGCGCGCCGGGCGACCGCGGAGTTGGGCGCGTGGCCTGGCGACCTCGGAGTTGGGCGCGTGGCCTGGCGCGGGAGCTTCCCAGCCGGGCGTTGTCGGCTGGTGTTCGAAGAGCGGGACTCCCACACCACGGTCGTGAACGCCGTCGTGATGAGCGCCGGCCGACAGCCGCAGCGGCGAGCGCTACTGCGCCCCCTGATCGTCTCGGAGCGGCCCGTAGGGATCGGTGGGGTTGCGATTCGCCTGGAGATCCTCGAAACGTACGAGCGCTGCTGGAAGGGTCACGGGATGGGTGAACACCCAGAATCGATCAGCCTTGACCGCGTCGATGACCTGTGCCGCAACCTCCTCGGGCGGGATGCCCATGGTGGCCAAGCTCTCGCGCAGCGGGGCCATGGCTGCGTTTTCGTCGGCCGTCAGGGTTGAACCTCCGGGCCGGTTGCGCTCGGACATGAAGATGTTCGTCCGGACCAAGTTCGGGCACAGGACCGAGACCCCGACGCCCGTTCCCTCGAGCTCCCGGTACAGGGCTTCCGACAGGCCCACGACGGCGTGCTTGGTGGCGCAGTACATTCCCAGGAGCGCCGTGGTGACGAGTCCGGCTTCCGATGCGGTGTTGACGATGTGCCCGGAACCCTGGGCCACCATGAGCGGGGCGAACGTCGTGACGCCGTAGGCCACGCCGAGCAGGTTGACCCCCACCGTCCATTGCCAGTCGGCCGGAGTCGTGGACAGCATCGGCCCACCCGGACCCACGCCGGCGTTGTTGCACAGGAGGTGGACGGACCCGTAGTGGGCGATGGTCTGCTCGGCCAATGCTGCGACGTCGTCGGGTCGACTCACGTCGCACAACACGGCGAGCACGTCGGCTCCCGTCTGGCCCAGCCGGGTCGCCTCGTCGGCCAGGCGGGCTTCCTCGACGTCGGCCATGACGACCGACATACCGTCGGCCACGCAGCGCTCCGTGAGTGCCAGCCCGATGCCGCTCGCGGCACCGGTCACGACGGCCACCTTCCCGGTCAGATCGCTCAGGTCCTTGAGTCCCATGACTCCAGCTCCTCGGTTGGGGCGAGCATCGATCGTTCGAGACCCGAAACCACGGTCACGACGAGGACACGACGACGGTCACGACAGGGCTCACGACAGGGCTCACGACGGCGGGCGCATCGACGGGAGTCCGAGCTTGGCGTGATCCCAGGTGACCGTCTTGACGGGGTTCAACACGATGATGGATCGGTTGCGGAGCATGGCCTCGACGAACGGGGCCATGGTGTCGTTGTACTCCCCGGTGTAGCGCTCGAACACCGAGACGCCAAGGGCCCACTGACGTTCATGGTCTTCGACGAACTCGACCGTGCCGCTGATCGACACCCCCCGAAGCTCGTCGTAGTACTCGCCGTCCTCGACCAGGACCGTGGTGCGGGGATCGCGCATCAGGTTCTTGACCTTTTGCGACTTGGTCTTGGTCTCGATGGCGATCTTGCCGTCGAGGAACCCGTACCACATGGCGACGGAATGGATCGTCCCGTCGGGGTTGATCGTGCTCCACGTCATCGATCGCCGCCCGGCGAGAAACGTGGTGACCTCGTCCTCCGACATCTTGATCTGGGATCGCTGGTTCTTGCCGTGGCCCATCGGCTGATCGACGCTCATCGTCTCGCTCCGGTTTCGGGGTCTGGGGTGGTGGTCATCTTGTCGCGACGCGGACCATCGCTGAGGCGCGCCCGCCCGTAGCATGCCAGTCCCAGCCCGGCAGCCCCCGAGGTCCGCTGATGACAACGACATGACATTCGACTCGATCCCGTGGCGGCGTGATCCGGCCGGTGTGGGCGAGCGGCTCGAGCGCTGGTTCCACCACGTGCTGCCGCGAGGATCCGACCCGTCGGTGGGCGAGCTCACGATGCCCGAGGGAACGGGCATGTCGAGCGAGACCATGCTCTTCGATGTCGAGGTGACCGAAGACGGTGCTCGCACGACACGCCGCTACGTCGCTCGACTGGCGCCCGACCCGGGGAGTTACCCGGTGTTCCCGGCCTACGACTTGGCCCTGCAGCAACGGTGCCTGCAGACCGTACGCGCCCACACCGACGTTCCCGTCCCCGACGCACCCTGGTACGAGAGTGATCCGCAGTGGTTGGGCTCGCCCTTCCTCGTGATGGGCCGGGTCGAAGGGGTCGCTGCCACCGACATGCCGCCGTACGTCTTCGGCGGCTGGATCCACGACGCGACGCCCGACGAGCGAGCACAGATCGAGCGCAACCTCGTGTCGCTCCTGGCTCGACTCCATGCCCTGCGCCCGATCGGTGTCGAGTCCAGCGACAGCGAAGGCCGTGCAGGCGTCGACCTCGCCTTCCTCGATCGCCCCGAGCACGGGGCCGATGCTCTCGACCAGCACCTGGCGTACCAGCGCTTCTACTACGACTGGGGCCGAGAGGGCCTCGACGTCCCCCTGATCGAGAGGACGTTCGCCTGGCTTCACGAGCACCGACCGCGAGCCGAGTTCCCCACCGTGCTCAACTGGGGCGACGCCCGCATTGCGAACGTCCTCTGGCGAGATCACACACCGGTGGCGGTCCTCGACTGGGAGATGGCGGCGCTCGGGCCACCCGAGGTCGACATCGCCTGGTCCATCCACTTGCACGACTTCTTCCAGGGGATCGCCGTCAACTACGGCTTCCCCGGAATCCCCGACTTCCTCCGACGCGACACGGTCACGTCGACCTACGAGGAGCTGACCGGGTATCGACCGCAGCATCTGCGGTGGTTCGAGATGTTCGCACTGGTTCGTTTCGAGATCATCACCGTGCGCACCACCCTGCGGAGCATCGAGTACGGCATGGCGGCCCGTCCCGACGATCCCGACGACCTCATCACCTTCAGGGCCATGGCCGAGAGCATGCTCGACGGCTCCCACTGGGGCTGACCTGACCGGTCATCGGCCCGAGCCACTCCGGCCGGCCCGACCTGAACCGGTAGCACCCGTCGGCCGTCGCTCCCGACGCCTCGCTCCCGACGCCTCGCTCATCGGGCGTGCGGGGGGACGACGACGCCCTGCTGACCCGTTATGAGCTGGTACATCTCCGGTCGCCGATAGCGATCGAAGTCGAAGAGCGTCTTCTTGTAGCGGGCGCACCAGTCGAGATCACAGCGGGCCACGGCGAGCTCGTCACCGTTGGTGATGCACTGAGCCAAGATCTGGCCCGAGGGGGCGATGATCTGGGATTGACCGAGCGAGTCGACGCCTTCCTCGACCCCGCCCTTGGCCACACCGACCACGAACATCCCGTTCTGATAGGCGCCCGATGCCATCACGAGGTTGTTGTGAAACCCGGCCAACGAGTCCTGGGAGGGGTCGGGGGCGTAGTGGATGGGCGTGTTGTAACCGATCAGGACCAACTCGCAGCCCTGGAGACCGAGCACCCGGTACGTCTCGGGCCAGCGCCTGTCGTTGCAGATCGCCATGCCGACGACGCCGTCGAACGCCCGCCAGACGCCGAAGCCGTCCTGTCCCGGATCGAAGTATCTCCGTTCGAGATGCTGGAACTTCCGCCAGGGCTCGTGCTCCTCGTGCCCGGGAAGATGCACCTTGCGGTAGCGCCCGACGACCGCGCCGTCGCGTTCGACGAGAATTTGCGTGTTGAAGTGCTCGCCGGTCGGGGTGAGCTCGGCATAGCCGAGGCAGAAACCGATACCGAGGCGGCTCGCTGCGTCGAACAGCCGGGCGGTCTCGGGCCCGGGCATCGACCGTTCGAAATAGGCGTCGATCGCGTCGTGGTCGGCGGTGAACCAGCGGGGGAAGAACGTCGTGAGCGCCAACTCGGGGTACACCACGAGCTGGCAACCGGAGCCGTGCGCCTGGTGGAGGAGCGCGATCAGCCGATCGACGACATCGGCGCGTGACTCCGATCGGGCGATCGGGCCGAGCTGTGCCGCACCCACGACCACGGAACGGTTCACTGCATCCCCTCGCTCATTTCCTCGCTCATCGTGCGGCCAGCGCAAGCATGACGTTGAGCAGCACGTTGGCTCCCGCCTCCAGATCGGCTGCCTCGGTGTGCTCGGCCGGATTGTGGGAAAGACCGTTCACCGACGGCACGAACACCATGGCGGTCGGGCACACTCGGGCCAGCATCTGGGCGTCGTGGCCGGCGCCCGATGGCATGCGTCGCACCGTGTGTCCCTGCTCGAGAGCGGTCCGCTCCACGAGGTCGACGACACCCGCGTCGAAGATCACCGGCTCGAATCGGGCCAACACACGCGAGGTGATCGTGACCCCCTCGCTCGCCGAGAGCTCGTCGAGGAACGCGAACAGCTGGCGCTCGGCTTCTTGCAGCCCGTCCTCCGAGGTGTTGCGGAGGTCGACGGTGAGGACGGCGCTACCGGCGACGACGTTGACGAGATTCGGATGCAGAGCGCAGGCGCCGACGGTGGCCACCTGGTCACCTCCGAGCTCACGGGCGAGCCGTCGGACGAAGACAGCGATGGCCGCAGCCGCATATCCGGCGTCGTGCCGCAGCCGCATGGGCGTGGTGCCGGCATGGTTCGACTGTCCGACGATCGTGAGCTCGGTCCAGGAGATGCCCTGCACCGATTCGACGGCGCCGATCGTGACATCTTCGAGCTCGAGCACCGGCCCCTGCTCGACGTGAAGCTCAACGAACGCGTGCGGTACCAGGCCCGGACATGGCGTCGAGCCGGCGTAGCCGATACGGGACAGTTCGTCGCCGAACCGAGCACCGTCGATGGCCACGGTGTCGAGCGCCTCCTCGACGGCCAGCCCGCCCACGTACACGAGCGAGCCCAGCATGTCGGGGGCAAAGCGGGCCCCTTCCTCGTCGGTGAAGAACCCGACGGCCACGGGACGCTCGGTGCTCACGCCCGCGCGGTCGAGGGTCTCGATGATCTCGAGACCGGCCAGGACCCCGAGGGTGCCGTCGTAGCGACCCCCGGTGCGAACGGTGTCGATATGGGACCCGCACATGACGGGTGCCAGCGTGTTGTCGAGCCCGGCCCGTATCGCGACGACATTGCCGACCACATCGACCGAAACGGCGAGACCCAGGTCGCGCATCATCGTCACGACGAGGTCACGCCCGGCCTTGTCCTCGTCGGTGAGCGCCAGCCGGCAGTTCCCGCCGCCGTCGATCGGTGCGACCTCGTGCAAGGCCTGGATGCGGGCGAGCAGTCGCTCGCCGTCGATCCGCAAGTGGGAGTGTGCGGTGCCTGCCATTGGTCCGAGCGTACTGGTCAGTGTTGACCGACGATCTCGAACAGCACCAACTCCAGACCGTTCGGGTCGATGATGCTGAAACTGTGATGACCCCAGGGCTTGGTCGCCAACGGGCTGGCGATCTCGACACCGCAGCCTGCCAACCGGTCGTGGGTAACCAGTGCGTCGGCGACCTCGACGGCGATGAAGACCCCGGTGACCGCAGCTGCGCGCTCACCGACAGGAGGTTCGGTGATTTCGATGAGCCCGTCGCCGAATCGCCAGATCGTGCCTCGGGTCGGATCGGCCCACTCGTCGAAGATCTCGAGCTCCAGACGGTTTCGGTAGAACTCCACGCACTCGTCGTAGCGGTCGGAACCCATCACGAATCGGAACTGCGTCACGCCGACCTCCGTTGTACCTGGATCGAGACCCGGGTCGCTCCCTGGGCCATGGCGCTGGTGATGACCCGGGCGATGGCGTCACTCACCGATGCGGAGTCGCCGCGCACCTCGGTTCCGAACGGCCCGACGTCGACCTGCAGCCCGGGTGTTTGGGCCGCAGCCAGCGCCGCGAGGACATGAGGTCCAGGATGGCCCTCGACGAAGGGTTCGACGGTGAACTCGGCCACCAGATCCACCGATTCTGCGGCAGATTCTGTGGTTGAGACGGCGGCCCCGCGCGCCGATTCTGCGGCAGAATCGGCGCGAAAGCGGCTGGTGGGGGCGCCCATTCCGGGATCTGCCCCGTCGAACCCCGGTGTCGTGACGGCGCTCATCGCGGCTCCCCTCGGCTGAACTCGTCGCGGTTGAGGTAGTTGTAGACGGTGAAGCGGCTGACCCCCAGGGCGTCGGCAACCTCCTCGACCGATCGCCGGAGGGTGAAAGCGCCGCGATCTTCGAGCACCCTGACAGCCATCTGCTTGGCCTCCCTGCTGAGCGACGGCAGCGCCATCCCCAGCTCACGTTCCACGTCGCTCATCATCCGCTCCAGCGCCCCGTGGAGATCCGGGGGCCGGAACCCCCCCACGGTGTGTCCCTCCCACACGAGCGGGATGTCGCCGGGCCGGATCTCATCGGCTGCGACCACCTCCCCGCCGAGCGCAGTGGCCAGGCCGGCAACAGCGTCGAGAAACACGTGGGCCACGGCGTGACCTCAGGCTGTCCAGTCGGCGAAGGCGTCGATCATCCCCTGCACGTCCGGGCCCAACGGATACAGGATCGGACAGGTGCAGCCGTCACGCACGTACTCGGCCACCTTGGCCCGGCACTCGTCGGCCGTTCCCGACGCCGTGATCATCTGGACGACATCATCGGGGACGAGCTTCGACGCCGCGATCACCTGCTCGTGCGTGGCCGGCCACGTGAGGACCTGTCCGATCTCGTCGAGCAGCTCCGCGGGAACGCCCGAGGCTTTCATGATGTGGGGTTGCTGGCCCAGGTACTGGGTGACGAGCTCCCGGGAACCGTCGAGCGCCGCGGCACGCTCGGCGTCGGAATCGCCGGTCGCCATCGAGCAGACCACGAGCTGGGGGCGGTCAAGATCGTCGACGGTGCGCCCGGCCCGAGCCGCGCCGGCGGCCAACAGGTCCATCGCCTTGCGGTTGTATCCGGGTGAGACGAGGTAGTTCAGCACGACGCCGTCGGCGATCTCACCGCTGAGCTCCATCATCTTGTCGCCGGTGGCACCGATGTAGATCGGGACGTCCTTAGGCTTGCGCTCCTGGTGCACGTAGTCAAGCTCGACACCGTCGAGGTGCACGTACTCGCCGTGAAAGGTGACCGTCTCGTTGGCCAGGAGGGCCCGCACCGTCGTGACGATCTCACGCATCACGGTGAGGGGACGGGCTCGATTCACGCCGACCGCCGCGGCGAGGGGGTCCCACCAGGCGCCGATCCCCAGAATGATGCGGCCCGGAGCGAGGTCGTCGAGCGTGGAGAACGTGGCGGCCAGACGGGCCGGGTTACGAGTCCAGCAGTCGACGACCCCCGATCCGATGCGGATCCGCTCGGTCGTCGCAGCGAACGCGGCCATGGGGACGCAGGCCTCTCGCACGAGTCGACTGTCGGCCTGCCAGACCGCGTCGAACCCCCGGGACTCCGCGTAGGCGGCATAGCCCATGGCCTCTCGGATGGGATGGGCGTCTTGGAGGTACAGGGCGACCGGGGTTGCCATGGGAGATCTCCTGGGTCGGTGTTCGAGGTGTTCGAGGTGTTCGAGGGGTACGAGGGGCGGGACGGGCGCGGGCTCAGGCCGGGCTCGGAGCCGTCACAGACGGGCGAAGAGTCGCACCGCCTGCTCGGCGGCCTTGCGGCGGACCTCGATGATGTCGACCCGGGTCGGGCCACCGTCACGCCAGACTGCTTCACCATCGACCATCACGTCGACCGGGTGCACGCCGGTGGTGAAGGCCAGACGCCAGGGATCGTCGGCGTGGTCGTACGACCAGGTGACGACGTCCTCGCCGCGGGCTTCGGGCATGAGCGCCCAGCCGTTGGCCAGCCAGTCCCATGCCGTCTGGGGGCTCGCCGTGATGTCGTTCTCGCGCAGCTTCACGTACGCCAGACGGAACTCGTCGAGCATGTCCGAGCCGATGCCGTCGGTACCCAGCACGACCGGGTTCCCGGCCGCCGCGCCCGCGCCCCCGAACGGAGGCGCAGCGAAGCGAGCGGGCCGTGCGTACCCGACCGCGTTGTTCATGTTCGACCGGGGGTTGTGGACGATCGTTCCCGGCAGCGGTTCGTCGAGATGCACGCAATGCACGAGGAGCCAATCGGGCGCGGCCAACGGTGCCAGTCGGCGCCCGGCATCGCGATCGTCGATCCCCTCGGCCACGTGGATGTGCACCCCCACGCCGAGATCGGCAGCCAGCCCGGCCGCGGCACGGAGCGTGTCGTCGGAACACGTGAACGCGGCGTGGACCCCCACGAGGCCCCGGCCCCCGGAGCGCAGATGACGTTCGTTCTCGGCCAGGCCGCGGCGGGCGCCGTCGGGCCCGTGCCGGTCGGTCACCCCGTAGGCGCACGATACGCGCACGCCGACCTCGGCACAGGCGTCCGCGATCACCGACAGCGAACCTTCGATGGCATGGGGTGACTCGTGGTGGTCGACGATCGCCGTGCACCCCGAGGCCAACGCCTCGACGGCGCCGAGCGTGGCCGACCACCGGATCATCTCGAGGTCGAGGGCGCAGTCGAGCCGCCACCAGACCTGTTCGAGAATCCCACGGAAGCTCGTCGGTGTCCTCGGTGGCGCCGGCATCCCCCGAGCCAAGGCCGAGTAGAGGTGATGGTGGCCGCACACCAGCCCCGGGGTCGTGGCGCCCATGCGTCGGCCTTCCGTTGCGGTCGTGTCGTGTTCGCTGGGCGCCGGATCAGCCGTCGGTGCCTGAGCCTGCGCCCGTGCCCGTGCCGGAGCCGTCCTTGCCGGGAAGCCCCATGGGCAGACGGGTCCGCCAGATCCCGTCGAGGTCGCGCAACGCTGCTGCGCAGGCCCCGGCGGTGGGCACGAGCCCGATCTCACCCACGCCCTTGATCCCATACGGCGCACGGGGTTGGGGCACCTCCACGAGGATGGTCTCGACCTCGGGCATGTCCTTGGGGCGGATGATCGCCAATGACCGCAGGGTCATGTTGAGCGGCCGGCCGTCGACATCGGCGGGGAACTCCTCGCTGAACGCGTACCCCAGCCCCATGTGCACCGATCCTTCAACCTGGCCTTCACACAGCGTGGGGTTCATGGCCCGCCCGACGTCGTGGACGGCGACGACCTTCTCGAGCTTGCCCGTGTCCCGATCGATGATCACGAGTTGGGCCGCATACCCGAAGGCGGAATGGATCACCGGGTTCTCGAGACCCTCGTAGAGCGCGTTGGTCCAGTCGACTCGCCATTCGCCCTCGTAGTCGACCTCGGTGCGACACCCGTCGGCCCGAGCGGTTGCGCACGCCGAGGCCACCGAGCCGGCGCCCATGAGCGTGCCTCGAGAACCCGTGGTCTGACCAGCGCCGAGCTCGCGTGTCGTGTCGACGATGACCTCGATGCGCTCGGGTGCGATCCCCAGCTCCTCGGCCGCGACCTGCATGGCGACGGTGTGCACGCCTTGGCCCATCTCGGTCCAGCAATGGCGAACCTCGACGTCGCGTCCGTTGGCGTCGGGCACCTCGCGAAAACGCACGACGGCCCGAGCCAGCTCCTTGAACCCGTTGCCCAGCCCGGAGTTCTTGAGCCCGATCCCGAGCCCCACCGCCTTGCCGGCGGCCACCGCCGCGTCGTAGGCCGGTCGCACCGCTTCGAGGCAGGCCCGCACCCCGGCGCAGCCGTCGTCCATGATCTGGCCGGGACCCCACACCACACCGGGGGAGATCGCGTTGCGCCACCGCATCTCCCAGCCCGAGATCCCCACCATCTCGGCGAGCCGGTCGATCACGCCCTCCATGGCGAACTGGGCCTGGTTGGCGCCGAACCCGCGAAACGCGCCGCAGACCGGGTTGTTGGTCCGGGCCGCGACGGCGTCAACGTCGATCGTCGGCACCACGTACGGGCCGCTGGCGTGCCCGGCCGCCCGTTCGAGAACCTTCATTCCCACGCTGGCGTAGGCGCCCGAGTCGCCGATCATGCGGGCCTTGAGCGCAGTGAGCTTCCCATCGGCGTCGCAACCCGCCCAGTACTCCATGTGGATGGGGTGACGCTTGGGGTGCATCAGGAGCGACTCCTCCCGCGACAGCGTGCACTTGACGGGCTGCTGCAGGAGCCAGGCGGCGAGCGCCGTCTGGGCCTGATTCGCCATGTCCTCCTTGCCGCCGAAGGCCCCGCCGTTGCTCACGAGGGTGACGGTCACCCGGCCGGTGTCGATGCCGAGCACCGACGCGATCTGGTTGCGATCGTCCCACACGCCCTGACCGCCCGAGTACACCTGCAGCCGAAGATCGCCGTCGGCGCCGATCTCGGGAACGACCAGCGTGGATTCGGGCTCGAGGAACGCATGCTCGATCCGGGCCGTCTCGAAGGTCTCGCGCACCGTGTGGGCCGACGTGGCCAGCGCGGCTTCCACGTCGCCGCGCCGGTAGGCCGAGTGCGACAGCGTGTTGCCCTCCAGCCCCCACACGGCGCTCTCGGCACCCTCGGCCACCGCGGCGACCGGATCGGTGATCGGGGTGAGCACCCGGTACTCGATCGAGACCAGCGCCGCAGCCGACCGGGCCTGCTCACGGGTCTCGGCCACCACGATCGCCAGCACGTCGCCGAGATACGACGTGCGGCCGCCCTCGGGGATCATGATCGGCCAGTCCTTGTGGATGATGCCCACGCGCAGCTCGCCGGGAATGTCGGCTGCGCTGAACACGGCCACCACACCGGGAGCCGACCGAGCCGCCGAGGCGTCGATGCCGAGCACGTCGGCGCGGGCGTGGTCGGAGAGACGCAACGCACCGTGGAGCATCCCGGGGACCCGCATGTCGTCGACGTAGTCGCGATCACCCAGGGCCAGCTCCATGGCCTCGTAGCGGATGCCCCGCTGTCCGATGCCCCTCGGCAGCTCGAGCGCCGTGCCCTCCTCGGGCGCGCCGGCACGGCACCCGTCCGCCACGTCATGAGAGGCGGCCAGCATCTCAACGGCGTCGAGGATCTTCACGTACCCGGTGCAGCGACACAGATGTCCGCCGAGATGGCGCGCTGCGTCGTCGCGGGTGAGCCCGGCGCCCTTCTTGTCGAGCAGCGCCTTGGTGCGCACGAGAATTCCCGGGGTGCAGAAGCCGCACTGGAGCGCTCCGCACGCGGCGAAGGCCGAGGCCAACCGGGTGCGCTCGTCGGTGTCGAAACCCTCCAGGGTGCTCACGGCGCGCCCGGCGACCTTCGCCAACGACACCTGACACGAGACCTGGGCCTTGCCGTCGATGATCACCGTGCAACAGCCACACTGTCCGGTCGGCGAGCACCCGTCCTTCGGTGAGGTGATGTCGAGCTCGTCGCGCAGCGCCGACAGCAGATGAGGATGGTCGTCGCGCACCGCGACGGCGTTCCCGTTGACGGAGAACTGAATGGTCACCGAGGCATCGTCAACCGAATTCAACATTTTGTCAATGCTACCGGCGGTTCGGGCGGCGCTGGTCGTCGAAGCCCCACGTCCTACACGGCTGGCCGGGCGAGATGACGACCGACATCCACCCCATCCCCGACCCTCGGAGCGAATAGGGTGGAACGTCGGGCGGGCAGCGAGCATCGGGCAGCGAGAATCCGGCAGCGAGCATCCGGCTGCGAGAGCGGGAGGGCGATCGGTGAACGACATCGTCGAGACGGGCGCAGAGGCGCCGCCACGCGAGGTACTCGGCTATGCGGAGTTCGGATCTGCGGTGCGCCAGCTGGCGACCGAGGTGCACGCCTCCGGATACGCCCCCGACATCGTCCTCACCATCGCTCGTGGCGGGATGCTGCTCGGTGGGGCCATCGCCTACGCCTTGGCGGTCAAGAACGTGCACGTGATGAACGTCGAGTTCTACACGGGGGTCAACCAGCGGCTCGATTTCCCGGTGATGCTCCCTCCGGTGCTCAACATGGTCGACATCCGGGGCACCAGGGTGCTCGTCGTCGACGACGTGGCCGACACCGGGCACACCCTCAAGCTCGTCGTCGACTACTGCAGTGGCGAGGTTGCCGAGCTCCGAACTGCGGTGCTCTACGAGAAGCCCCAGTCCATCGTGAACTGCGACTACGTCTGGCGACACACCGATCGGTGGATCGAGTTCCCCTGGTCGTGCCTGCCCCCCGTCACCGCGGCAGCCAACATCGACGCCTGACCGGCGCACCCCCCGTTCGCAGGAATCTGGGGAGTGAAGTGCGTACCAGGTCCCGATATGGGGTATGTGAGCACCCTTGGGAGGATCCACCCGATTCGCCGTCTTCGTCTGACGTGATCTTCCCGGTACGCTCGCCGATGATCGGCATCCCCGACATCTCGGTCTGCAAACGCGGCAGCGACGGCCAGCAATCAGGGCAGTGACCAGGGCAACGTGTGCGATGGCTCTCCGGCGAGGCCATCAGGGTGGAGTGCAGCGGTGAGCATCGAAGCAAACGATGAAGCAGGCGAGGCGGGCCCGATCGGGCCCGATTCCCGCTCCGACCGCGACCTGCTGATCAGCATCAGCGAGCGCGTCGGCGAGGGTGATGGCGGCGCATGGCCGGTGCTCGTCGGGCGTCACCACGGCGGCCTGCAGACGGTCGCCAGCGTGCTCACGCGCTCGGAGAAGGCTGCCTCCGCGGTCCTTGAAGTCGGCCTCGAGCTGCTGAGGCACGAGCTCGTGGCTGGTCAGGGCCAAGCCCTCGCCTTCCGACCGCAGGCCCTGAACGCCGTGGTCCGGGCGACAGAGCGTCGCGCTCGCCCGGAGCCACGCCATCGCGACGGTCCCAGACGTGCCGGTCCGGCGCACCGTCCCCCGTTCGCCGTCTCGCTCGCCGATCCCGGCCAGACCGATCCCGTCGTCCGGGCCTTCGCCGCGCAACCACATCGCTACCAGGTCGTGTTGTGGCACATGGCGATCGAGGGCGCTGCGGCTCGGGATCTGGTCGAAGTCCTGGGGATGGACGCCGTCCGTGTCGAGCGCCTCGAAGGCCGAGCCCGGGAGGGGTTCCGTCAAACCCTCGTGAACGAGCACCTCACCCTGTGTGCCGTTCCCGAGTGTGCCACGGTCACCGGCCTGCTCCCGTCGCTTGCCCGGGGAGACCTGGGGCGCAGCCGGCGGACGGTCGACGAGCACCTCGACGAGTGCGACCGGTGCCGCTCGTTGGCCGAATCCATGCTCGAGCTCGATGCGGCACTGGTGGCCAGCGTGGCTCCCATGGTGCTCGGGCGATTCACCAAGCGCTACCTGGCTGCCGTCGTGCCCTCTGATGTCGCGGTGTCGTCGGAAGTCGCGTCGCCGTCGGATGCCGTCGTGCCGTCGGATGGCTCCGTGGCGCTGGATGGCTCCGTGGCGCTGGCCGGGGTCGGGCCCGATCACCCCGCGGCTGCGGGTCACGTGCCCGCAGGGTCCGACGGGCCGGGCGAGCCGGGCGCGCACAGGGTTGCCGAGGAAGGCGAACCGCTCGGTTTCGACGCCGGGCACCCCCATCTGGCGGTGCCCGGCTCGCTCGCAGCCGGCGACCCACTCGTTCGCTCGACGGCCAGCGTGTACGCCACGCCGGGACGGCCGGCGCGCCGTCGACG
This sequence comes from Actinomycetes bacterium, assembly GCA_031362415.1. Lineage (GTDB taxonomy): Bacteria > Actinomycetota > Acidimicrobiia > IMCC26256 > VFJJ01 > VFJJ01. The sequence continues at coordinate 15,939 of JANLSK010000002.1, forward strand.
GAGCCTGGTGGGCTCCTCGCTGGCTGCGGTCATTGCGCTCCTCGTGGTGGCCAGCCTGGTGCTCTTCGAGCCCGAGTCCGACGACCCTGGCCGTACGGCGGTCGTGGCCGTCGTCTCCGAGGAGCCGACCGCCGAGGTCCCCACCACGGTGCCAGCCCCCAGACCCGACGCCGGGAACGAACCGGGCGGGTCAGCCGAGCCGCCGGCATCCACGGCGTCCCTGGCCTCGTCATCGACATCGTCGTCCGTTCCACCAGGGAACGGGACTCGGGCGACGCCGGCGCGCGCCGTCACGACCCGTTCGCTCGGGACCCCGGTCGAGGCCAGCGGACCCACGACCACGGCGCCCGCCACCACGACCACCCGGAGGCGCACGACCCCGGTGGCCCCGGTGGCCCCGGTGACCTCGGTCGACCCCGGAGCCATCGCCGAGCCTGTCCTGCCGGCCCCAGAAGCACCCGACCCGCCCGAGACGCCGGCACCCACCGCCCCTGCGCCGGGCGACGAGGTTCCTGCGCCCCCGCCGGTCACGGTCCCGACCGTCTCCGGACCCACCGCGCCGGCGACCACAGCGACGACGGTACCCACCACCACGACGACGCTGGCGCCCACCACGACCACGACGCTGGCGCCCACCACCACCACGACCCTGGCGCCCACCACCACGACCACGCGGGTTCCCCCGAGGACCACCACGACCCGGGCACCTCGGTAGCACCGAGCAATGGGGCGAGTGGTCAGCTCGGTCGGACCTTCGGGCCGGGTCGGGCCGGGTCGAGCGACGGTCGCCGCAGCCCGTCGTTCTGGTACCGGTTTGGTACCGGACCCCTCGTCAGCGAACGAGGGTGCGGTCGATGCCCGTGAAGACCACGGCCACGGGTCGGCCATCCGGGCCGATGTCGGAATCCTCGGCGAGCAGCCTGAGCAGACCGGCCAGCCCGGCGCTGCCCGTGGCGTCGACGGGGACCGCAGTGAGCGAGCGGGCCAGCCGGAGCGCCTCCTCGACGTCGGCTTCGTGGGCCACCACGGGGCGACCGCCACTCTCGTGGGTGGCGGCGATGATCTCCCACCAGTCGTAGGTCTCGTCGTCGAGGATCCCGTTCGCGGCCGAGTGGGGCTCGGTCTCCCACGGCCACATCAGCTCCGAGCGGCGGTGGGCGAGCGCGATCACAGCCGCCCGTTCGACCTCGGCCGTCCCGGCGATCCCGGGACCACCGGCCCGGCTCGCTCCGGCGACGAGCTCGAGCATCGGGACGGCCCGGTGCCAGGCCCGGGCCAGCGGTGCGCAGCCCTCGGTCTGGACGGGGTACAGCACCGGGAGCGGCCCGTCGACCCGCAGGCCCTGCGCCAGGCTCGACGCCAGGGCTCCACCACCGACCTGGATGATGACTCGCCCGAACGGCTGGTGCAGCCGCTGCTCGGCCAGCTCCCAGCCCAGCGTCCGACCACCGTCGATCGTGAGGCCGTTGTCGGGGCCCTGGCAGCTGAAGGGCACCGACCCCGCGGCTACGGCCTCACGGAAGCGGTGCACGCACGGATCGCCGGGGGGATCACCGTCGCGTCGGGGGCACCGGGTGATACCCGCCCCGAGCTCTCGGAGCCGCTCGACGACCGTCGGCGGGGCCCATGGTGGCACGAAGACCTCGATCGGCCAATCGGCGGCCCGGGCCACCACGGCGGCACCCAACGCAGCGTTGCCGCAGGAGGCGATCGCCAGCCGGTCACGCTGACGACCGGACCCCCGGCCAACGGCGTCGAGCCCGAGCTCGAGCCCGTTGTCGGCGATCGCCTCGTCCACCAGCAGGTGGATCATGATCCCCATGAGATGGCGGGCCTTGTGCGAACCCGAGACGCCGCCGGTCTCGTCCTTCACGAGCACCGGGACGCCGAGGTGTTCCGACAGGGCCGGCTCGGGTCCGAATGGCGTGATCCGGAACCCCCGTCCGTCAACGGCGGCCACGGCTTCGTCGAGCGCCGTGACGAGCTCGACGTACCGGTCGTCGCTGAGACCGTGCCGGAGCGCGACATCATGGGAATACAGGCGATACCGGTAGCGCACGAACGGGTTCCCGTCGGCGTCAGCGGCACCCTCCGCGGGGCCTCCCGGTGCAGCGTCGACTGCGGCGTCGGGAGGAGTAGAGGCCGCGTGCGCCGCACCCGGTCGACGGTCGTTCGCCTCAGTGTCGACGATGGTGAGCACGTGGTCGGTGTCGTCGGCGCGTTCGGCGTTGGCGCAGCGGAACGTCAGCGGTCGCTCGGGTGGAGCCGTCCAACCGCAGCCGTGACAGCGCAGGATCACCTCGTGAGCTCCCCGAGCACACCGGTGCGGGCGTTGAACTCGCGGATCATGTCGTCCCACACCGGTACGTACGTGCGGAGCTCCCGCCACAAGGACTGCGACCTCCGGGCCTCGAACAGCTCGAGCTCCACGCCCTGCTGCTCGACCCAGGTGAAGTACCCCAGGTTGAAGATCCGCGACCGGTCGACCTCCGTGCACTCGATCGTGTGGTCGACCGAGGCTCCTTCGAGATGACGGGCGAACGCCGCCGTGGCCTCGGTCGTCCCGAATCCCGTTGCTGCATAACGCCCCGAGCCCGAGAGCAGACGCTCGCGCTCGGAACCGTAGAGGGCGGCTCCGTCGGTGGCCACGGTCACGATCACGTCGTCGGCACCGAGCCCCGCCTGCTTGGCGATCTTGATGGCCGCGAGCACGTTGCAGATCGACGACAGCCCAAAGCCGGGGAGAGCGTCGATCACGGCTTGGTCGACGCCCACCTGGTCACGCAGGAAGGCCGTCCCCACCGGGGTGTTGAACACCAGGCCCAGCTCGTCGCAGGCTCGGTCCGACACGCCGACCGCCCAGTCGGTGTTCATCACGTTGTGGATGAGCGGGATGTGCTTGTCGCCGATGCCCTGGATGTTGTGCTCGCCGAACCCGTTGTAGAGCATGGTCGGGCATTCGAGGGCCTCGACGGCGGCGATGCGGGTGCCGTGACGGTCCTTCAAGTAGTCGCCCGCAGCGAGCGTGCCGGCCGATCCCGATGCCGACACGAAGGCGGCGAGACGCAGAGCGTCACCCTTGCCGCCGCCGGGGTGCGCGGCCGCCACCACCGACTCGAAGACCCGATCCAGCGCCGGCCCGGTGACCGTGTAATGGCCGAGATGGTTCGAGAACTCCGAGAACTGGTTGAGGATGAAGTTGGCGGGATCTTTGGCGAGGCGGGCGCACTCGTCGTAGATCTCCTTGACGTTGCTCTCCGACCCGGGGGTGCGGATGATGTCGGCGGGGTCGGCGATCCACCGGTCGAGCCACTCGAAGCGCTCACGACTCATGTTCTCGGGGAGCACCGCCACGCCCCGGCATCCCATGATCCGACTGATGGCCACGCCACCCCGGGCGTAGTTCCCCGTCGACGGCCACACCGCCCGATGCACGGTGGGGTCGTACTGCCCGCTCACGACCCGAGGCGCCAGGCAGGAGTACGCGGCCAGCACCTTGTGGGCGCCGATCATCGGGAACCGGTTCCCGAAGGCCACCACGATGCGGGCGTCGACGCCGGTGAGGCTCTTCGGGAGCACGACGTGCTCGGGAGTCGAGGCCAAGGCCGTGGGGTCGGCGGCCACGTTGTGCCAGTGCACCCGAAACAGGTTGAGCGCATGCGCTCCATTGGGGTCGACGGAACCCGTGGCGTTGCGCACCGCCGGATGGATGGTCGACGGGTCGGCCAGCTGAGCGAAGGTGGGCAGCACGATCCGTTCGGCCCGGAACCGCTCGACCGCCCGCGCCAGGATCGCCTCGTCGGCGATGTCGCGTTCGAGACCGAGCTTCTGAGGATCGGGTATGGCGCTCACGATGGCCTCTCTGGTCGCCCACGGCGGCCCGCACCCGCCGGGATGGCGGGACGGTGCGGGCGGCACTTCAACATTTTGTCAACGTCTATCCTGCCAGACCATGCCCCGACCACCGTCGTCGTCGGACCCGCCGACCCGGATCCGGGTCCCGGCCACCTCGGCCAATCTCGGTCCCGGTTTCGACGTGCTGGGGCTGGCCCTCGATCTCCACCTCGACGTCGTGCTCGGCGACCGGAGCCTCGACTCCGACGATCCGCACCGTAACCCGGCGCTCAAGGGCTTCCGCCGGGCCGGCGGGGTGGGCCCGCTCGGCTGGACCGGCGCCATCCCTCCCGGGCGGGGGTTGGGCTTCTCCGGCGCCGCTCGCGTCGGCGGGATCATCGCAGCGATCCTCCAGCAAGGAGGGTCCCTCGCCGAGTCGCACCACGAGGTGTTGGCGATCGGAACCGAGCTCGAAGGCCATCCCGACAACGTGGCGGCATCGCTCTACGGAGGTGTCGTCGCCGCCGCCGGAGGCCACGCCGTGCGGATCCCCTTGGCCTCCATCATTTCCGGGGCCGCCGTGGTGCTGTGGGTACCCCCCGAGGAGACCTCCACCGACCAGTCTCGGACCGGGCTGCCGAGCACCATCGCCTTCGAGGACGCGGTCTTCAACGTCGGCCGTTCGTCGCTCTTGTGCGCCGCGCTGGCCGCCGGCGACGTCGAAGCGCTGCGCGTGGCCACCGAGGACCGCTTCCACCAGGACCAGCGCCTCGCCCTCCACCCCCGATCGTACGAAGCGCTCCGTGCTGCGTTGGCCGCCGGAGCATGGTGCGCCTGGCTCTCCGGCTCGGGCCCGGCCATCGCCGCTCTCGTCGACCCCGCACCGGACACCGTCGATCGCGTCACCCGAGCCCTCGCTGCCCTCGGAGGCGTCGCCGAGGTCGTCGTCACCCGGATCGCCCCCCAGGGCGCCCACGTGCTCTCCCCCCACTCGTGACGCCGCTCTCCGACGGACGCTGCTGAGTACGGGAGCCCCCGAGCTGTGGGCAGCTCCGGCCGTCGGCTATGAACCGAAGTCGGCCAGCGCCGAATCGGGGACGAGATGGCGGAAGAGAACCGCGGCGTTGCGCCAGGCGATGCGTTCGACCTCATCGGCGGGGAACCGGCCGATCTGCGACCAGACGATCGCTTGGGTGTCGGGCCAGGTACCGTCTTGGTGGGGGTAGTCGGACTCGACC
>JANLSK010000003.1:0-3477 GCA_031362415.1 Actinomycetes bacterium
GACGAGTCGTCGGCGTGGTGGTCGACGCCGCGGTGGGCCCGGTCGAAGCAGCGGCGGGGGTGGGCGTGGGCGCCAGGCCCACGCCGCAATCGGCGCTGTCGATCAAGCCGGCGACGGCGTCGCCGCGAGGAGCGGCGGGGCCGGCGAGGTTGAGGTACAGGCGCCAATCGGCGATGGCGTCGTCGGTACGACCGAAGCCGTAGCACAGGGTCATGCCTCGGAAGAAGTGGGCGTCGGGGTAGTCGGCAGCGGCAGCCACCGCCGCGTCGAGACGCTCGAGCGCGGTGGTGTAGAGCTCCTCCCGGGCCGTCGGATCCTCGAGGCCGTCAGCGGCAATGGTCCTGATCCAGCCCGAGTAGGCCGCAGCCTCCGGGCTGGTGGCGTCGATCGCGAACGCCTGGTCGAACTGCTGAAGCGCACCGACGAGGTCGCTCGTCTGGAGCAGGTACCGGGCCAGGTCGAGATGGGCCGAGACCGACTCGGGATCGGCCGCCACCGCAGCTTCCAAGGAACCCAGCGCCGCCGCCGGGTCGATCTGATCGTTCCCCGTGACGGTGCCGCCCGAGATGCGCTCGCCCAAGTACTCGGCGAGCAGCCAGCTGGCCCCCACGACGAAGGCGATGATGGCCACGGCAACCGTGACCCGGCGGGCCCGCGACACCGGCGGGGCGACGATACGGGCGTCGATCCCGCTGTCGAGCGACAGCAGCACCACGGCGGCCCGGGACGTGTAGTCGTCGCGCAGGCGCTCGTACTCGTCGAGGTACATGTTGCCGACAGCCAACTCGGCTTCGAGGTCGTCGAGCGAGCGCAGCAGGAAGTCGCGCTCCTCCTCGAGGACCCGGAGCTCCTCGGGATCGAGGGGGCGCTCCAGGGTGTCGCCGCCCGAGCCGCCCGAGCCGCCCGAGCCGCCCGAGGTCGCGCGGCCGCTCCGTGAAGCGGTCATCGGGGCACCTCCTCGGGCTCGGGGACGGACGGGGTGGACGGGGTGGACGGTGTGGGCCCGGCGCACGTGCGCTGGAAACGGTACCGATCGACCAGCGCCCGATCGGCCTCACTGGGTGGAGGAGAAGGTACGCGCCTCCACCGGAAGAATGCCAAGCCGAGACCACCCAGCGCGAGCAGACCGAACACGAGCGGTAGCAGCCAGACGAGAAGTCCGACGCCCGAGCTCTCGGGCAGGAGCAGGATCTCGGAGCCGTAGCGGGCCTTCACCGCGCCGAAGATCTCGCTGTCGGAGCGTCCGTCAGCCACGAGCTCGGCGACCAGCGTGGTGATGGCTCGCGACGTGGCCACGTCGGAGTCGGCGACCGACGATCCTTGGCACTCCGGGCAGCGCAGCCGATCTGTGAGGCGTTCGACGCGAGCGGTTTCCGACTCGTCGCCGCCCCGGGCGCTGGCGACGACCAGCGCGCCGACCACGACCACGACCAGGGCCACCCAGGCGAGGCGAGTGTGTGAGCGGCTCACCCGCCGGCTCCCCGGTCGGCTCCTCGATCTGCGGCCGCACCGTCGGTGACGGCGAGCTGACCCCGTCCGGCTGCCAGCATCTGCTCGAGATCGTCGAACGTCACCGGCCCCCGCTGGAGGCCCACGACCAGGCCGTCGGGGTTGATCACGAAGGTCTCGGGCTGGGCGATGGTGCCGAAGTCGACCGACGCCCTCTCGCCCGGGTCGGTGACCATGAGCCAGCCCGCGGGATTGTCGGCCAGCCAGGCCTCGGCTGCGGCCTGCGAACTGGCCCGGAGGATCCCCACCATGGCGAAGTCGGGATCGTCGAGGTGACGGTTGTGGAAGGCCACCAGCGACGGGTACTCCTGACGGCAGGGGATGCACCAGTCGTTCCAGAAGTTCACCACGATCACCCGTCCGGCCAGGTCGGACAGGCGCAGCGGCTCGCCGGCGAAGGAGACCAGCTCGACGTCGGGCGCGGGCTGGCCCAGCAGGTTTCCGCCCTCGAACGTGGGATCGGTGTCGAGGCCGGTCGCGGCCACCACGGCGAAGCCGGCGAACACGATGCCGATCGCCACGGCGACCCAGAGGATGGGGCGCCGCCGGGGAGACGATCTGCGCTCCTCCGGAGCCGCCGGAAGCTCGCCAACGCCGACTCCGCCAACACCTGCTTCGCCGCCACCGCCGACGCCGGCGTGCACGTCGGGTCGGGCGCTCACGACGACACCTCGACGAGCGAGACGAGATCGTCGGCCGTGGCCTCGTCGCCGACCGACGGATCGCTCTCACCCGGAGGCGGCGGTGATCGGCCGGGCCCGCCCCGGCGCACGTGCAGCGACGGCAGGAGCGCGACGACCGTCCCCAGGGCCACGATGATGCCGCCGATCCACAGCCAGACCACGAGCGGGTTGATGAACACCGTGAGCGAGATGCGGTCGTCGGCGCCGGGGGCCGAGGAGAGCTTGAGGTACACGTCCTCGACGATGCCAGCCCGCACCGACGGGGTGCCGATGGCCATGCCGCTTCCGTACGAGCGCACGTTGGGGGCGTACACACCGAGGCTCTCGCCGTCGCGTTCGATGCGGACGTCGGCGGCGATCTGGACCCGGCGGGCGTCCTCGGTCTGGTTCAGCTCGAGGTACGTGAACGTGTAGCCCTCGAACTCGGCCGAGGTTTCGCCGGGCAGCAGCCGGAACTGCGCCTCCTGCGCGTACGTCTGCGAGACGGCGAAGGCCACGGCGATGATCACGATGCCGCTGTGCACCACGAGGCCGCCATACAGGCGGGGGTTGCTCTTGAACGTGCGCACGAAGGCCCGCCCGCGCCCACCACCCTCGGCGCGGCGCCGGGCCCGCACCCCCACGTGCACCTGGCGCACGATCGCGCTGAGCGCGAACCCGCCCAGACCGAAGGTGGCGACCGTCCCGAACCCGTGGGCCCCGGCCAGCAATGCCACCACCATCACGGCCGCGCCCACCAGGGCCGGGCGCAACAAGCGGTCGGCCAGCACGCCCTTCCCCGCGCTGCGCCACGGCAGCGCGGGGGCCACGGCCATGAGGAACAGCAGGCACAGGCCGATGGGCATCGTCATGCGGTCGAAGTAGGGCTCGCCCACCGAGAGCTGCTCGTCGTTGAGCGCCTCGGCGATGAGCGGGAACACCGTCCCCAGCAACACCACGAAGGCGAATGCCGCGAACAACAGGTTGTTCACGAGGAAGGCGCCTTCACGCGACACCGGCGAGTCGACCCGCCCCGGGGAGCGCAGCCGGTCGCCCCGCCAGCCGATGAGCACGAGCACGGCCACGACCACGAACGCCAGGAATCCCAACAGCGCCGGGCCCACGCCCGAGCGGTTGAACGCGTGCACCGAGCCGATGATGCCCGAGCGGGTGAGAAACGTTCCCAGGATCGTGAGGCAGAACGTGGCCACGACGAGCGACAGGTTCCAGACCCGGAGCATGCCCCGTCGCTCCTGCACCATCACCGAGTGCAGGTACGCCGTGGCCGTGAGCCAGGGCATCAGCG